>JASGFZ010000025.1:0-19034 GCA_047605345.1 Flavihumibacter sp.
GTTGAAGGCTTTTTCGAATGTCCCGAGCTGTTCGAGCTGCCGGTGGAAGGCAAACCCGGTCAAACGCAGTGGGTCATGTACGATGCAACGGGGCGCTATGTATTGGGCAGCTTCGACGGAAAGAAATTCACCGTCAGCCAAACATTCAGGCAGTACGATTATGGCGGAGGCGGCTTTTTTTATGCTTCGCAAACGTTCAATAATGTGCCCGGCAACCGGCGTATCCAGCAGGGATGGGGCCGCGGACTGGTTCATCCGGGTATGCCCTTCAACCAGCCGATGTTGTTCCCCACCGAGCTGAAGCTGAAACAGTCGTTCGACGGGCTTCGTTTATGCCCCACACCCATTAAAGAGATCGGCCTGCTGCACAAAAACAGCCAGGTGGCTGAGAACAAAATGCTCCGTTCAGATAACGGTGTATCGCTTCCGGTAAACAATGATGCGGTGCATGTGAAAGCCGTGTTTGAGAAGGGCGACGCCACCGGGTTCGGGATCAGGGTGCACGGCTATGAGCTTTCTTACGATCACCTGCTGGGCGAGTTCTCCACCATCCACGGGTCGACCAATACCAAAACCACCTATGCAAACCCGGATGCAGATATATTCAGCATAGAAGCGATCGTGGATAAGAATGTGCTCGAGGTTTTTGTAAACGACGGCGAACTGTATTATGTGCTTTCTTTCGACGGACAGAAAGACAATAAAGTGGATGTGTTCATCAAAGGACGGGGCGCCACCCGCAAAACGCTGTTGAAGAAGCTGGAAGTGCACGAGCTGGTTTCTGCCTGGACGGGCAGCCAGCCACAATAGGCTGCCGCTTTTTATTCACCCGTCGGGATTTCCCGACGGGTGAATTTTTTACACCTGCACCTCCTGCTGGTGAGCGATTATGAACGGAATCACCGTTTCGAGATCGAGGCCGGCCCGCGTCAATGCGTCTTCAATATCAGACCTGTCTACCTGCGCGGCGAAAGAAGGCGTTTTCAGCTTTTTAAGGATCGATTTTGTTTCGAGCCCTTTGTACCGGTCGGGCCTGATCAGTGCGGCGGCGTGAATAAAACCCGACAGCTCGTCGAACACATAGATCATCAGGTCCATTTTGGAGTGGGGCTCAACACCGAAATATTTGGGTCCGTGGCTGGCGATGGCCTTGATGATAGCGGGATCGGTATGGCGTTTTTCCAGCTCTTCGATGATCACGGCACAATGCCGGTCGGGGAATTTTTCCCAGTCGGCGTCGTGCAGAACGCCGGCCACCCACCATTTATAGGCTTCTTTTTCGGGCAGCGCCTCTCTTTCGAGGGCCCAGGCTTTCATGACCGCGCCTACCTGCAACATGTGTAACCGGAGCCTTTCGTTGGGCACCCATTCGTTCAGCAGGGCCAGGGTTTCTGCCTCGGAAGGCACATTACCGGTATGGGATGGGTCGCCGAATTCCTGTCTGTTAAGCTGCAAATTTGCCATGATGAAAAAAGTTTGGTAAATTTTTTATTGATTTTCAATGATTTGCAAGGGCCTCCTGAAAAAATAAGCGGCAAAATGCTTGGAAGGGATAGTAGCTGTTCCTTACCTTTGCGCTCCGATTTATTTTTTCATTTCCGACTGCCGGGATGGCGGCGGCGGACTAAATTAAGCTAAATGAGCAAATTACATTTCACCACCAAACATGCGAACGAGGCTACTGTGCAGCGTACATGGTACGTTGTTGACGGTACCAATCAAACCGTCGGCCGCATGAGTGCCAAAATCGCGGCCGTGTTGCGTGGAAAGAACAAAGCGTATTTCACCCCGCACGTGGATTGCGGTGATTTCATCATCGTGATCAATGCCGACAAAGTTCAGTTCACCGGCGCCAAGCTGGAGCAGAAAGTGTATGAGAACTTCAGTGGTTATCCCGGTGGCCGTAAAGAGGAAGTGGCCAAAGACCTGCTGAAGCGCCGTCCCGAAGTGATCATCGAGCGTGCTGTAAAAGGCATGCTGCCGAAGAACCGCCTGGGCCGGAAGATGTACAAAAAACTGTTTGTATATGCAGGTGCTTCGCATCCGCATAGCGCGCAGCAACCCAAAGAACTGAAATTCTAATTCTAACAGCAATCATTGTAATAAATGGAAAAGCAAAAAAACGGATTAGGTCGTCGCAAGGAAGCGGTAACACGCGTTTTCCTCAGCAAAGGCGAGGGCAAGATCACGGTAAACGATAAAGACTATAAAGTGTATTTCCCGCTGGTGTACCTGCAAAACCAGGTAGAAGCGCCGCTGAAGGCAATTGATGCTGTTGACAAGTTCAACATTATTGTCAAAGCCAACGGCGGTGGTGTGAAAGGCCAGGCTGAGGCAGCCAAGCTGGGCATCGCCCGTGCGCTGCTGGAAGTGAATGCCGAATTCCGCCCCGTGCTGAAAGCAGCCGGTTTCCTCACCCGCGATGGTCGTGGTGTTGAACGGAAGAAACCCGGTCGCAAAAAAGCGAGAAGAAGCTACCAGTTTAGTAAACGTTAAACCCAGTTTATGGTTTATGGTTTATCGTTTATGGTTGCTGCCGCCTGTGCAGTTTACTTCACAAGCAACGAGTCAACCTAAAACCACAAACCAACCATAAACCATAGACCATAAACAAATTATAATCATGGAGAACAATACTTCCTTACAACAACAACTGCTGGAGGCCGGCGTACACTTCGGTCACCTCAAAAAGAAGTGGAACCCCAAGATGCTGCCTTATATCTTCGCTGAGAAAAAAGGCATTCACATCATCGACCTGAACAAAACCACCGAATGCCTGCAGGAGGCTTCTGCCGCCCTGAAGCAGATCGCCCGCAGCGGCAAAAAAGTGATGTTCGTGGGTACCAAAAAGCAGGCGAAAGAAATCGCTACCCAATGCGCCCAGCGCGTTAACATGCCTTTCGTTACCGAGCGCTGGCTGGGTGGTATGCTCACCAACTTCAACACTGTTCGGAAGAGCGTGAAGAAGATGCAGAGCATCGAAAAAATGCTGAACGACGGCACGCTTGACAGCATCACTAAAAAAGAACGCCTCACGCTCACCCGCGATAAAGAGAAGATGGAAAAAGTGCTTGGCGGTATCGCCCAGCTGGGTCGTATCCCCGCAGCCCTTTTCATCATCGATATCGGTCATGAGCACATCGCCCTGGCAGAAGCAAAACGGCTTGGCGTTACCACTTTCGGCATGGTAGATACCAACTGCGATCCGAACAAAGTTGACTTCCCAATCCCTGCCAACGACGACGCTACCAAGAGCATCGCTATCATTGTTGAATACATCACTGCTGCTATCGCCGAGGGGCTGTCTGAACGTCAGGCTGCCAAAGACGAAGACGCAGAAGACAGCAACGACGAGAACGAACGTCGCGCCGCCCGCATGGAAGCGGAAGCCCAGGAAGAAGGTGGTCGCGGTGGCCGTGGTGCCGGTCGCGGTCCCAGTGGCCCCGGTGGTACCAAGCGTCGCGTACCGAGCAGCCCCAAGCGCACCGGCGCCCGCTAAGCTCCTGATAGTCATCCACTTCTGACAGCGGTATTCCTCCTGTTACCAACAGTAAAGAATACCGCTGCCGGAAGTTTCCCATTTTGACCTTTGACTTCGAACGAATCTCAACAATTAAACAACTATAGTATGTCTACAGCAACAATAACCGCCGCCGACATCAACAAACTTCGCCAGGCAACAGGCGCAGGTATGATGGACTGCCGCAAAGCGCTGACTGAAACAAATGGTGATTTTGAAGCAGCGATCGACTGGCTGCGTAAGAAAGGCGCCAAAGTAGCCGCTCTTCGCAGCGACCGTGAAGCCAAAGAAGGTGTAGTGCTGGCTAAAACCACTGCCGATAACAAAACAGGTATTGCCCTTTGTGTAAGCTGCGAAACCGACTTCGTAAGCAAAAACGCTGATTTCGTAGCGTTTGCGCAAAGCATTATCGATGCTGCGATCGCAAACAACGTAACTACAGTTGATGCACTGAATGCCGTGTCTATCGACGGACAAAAAGTAGCAGACCTGGTAAACGACAAGCTGGCTTCTATCGGTGAAAAGATCGGTATCTCCAAGTTTGAGCGTGTAGATGCCCCTTATGTAGCTTCTTATATTCACGGTGCCAACCGCATGGGTGTGCTGGTAGGTTTCAATGCCGAAGCTGCCGAAGCCGGTAAAGACGTAGCCATGCAGATCGCTGCCATGAACCCCGTTGCCGTTGACGCCGATGCGGTTCCGGCCGACGTGGTGGCCCGTGAAAAAGCCATCATCACCGAACAGGTAGCCGCCGATCCCAAAATGGCCGGTAAGCCTGCCGAGATGATCGAAAAGATCGCTGCCGGTAAACTGAATGCTTTTTTTAAAGAGAATACCCTGCTGGCACAGGCTTTCGTAAAAGACGGCGCACAAAGCGTTGCCGATTACCTGAAAAGCGTAAACAAAGACCTGAAAGTAACTGAATTCAAGCGCGTAGCGTTGGGATAAGCAGTAACTGTTTTATATGGAAGGGCTGCCGGCAACGGCAGCCTTTTTATTGTATATAAACCTGTTTCATTACTTCAGCTTTTTTCTTTCAATTCTTTCCCTTGCCCCCACGAGCAGTTCATGCAGTTTCTTTTGCAACTCCTTTTTGGGCGGCATTTCCGTCCAAAATTCGGCCACCATTATGCCGTCTTTGTGCATTTCCAGCAGCTCTATTTGTTCCTTGTTGCTTTCGGCGCAAAGTATCAGGCCTACCGGCTCTTTTTCATCCTTGCGGCGTTCGTATTTGTTCAGCCATTTCAGGTAGAGTTCCATTTGTCCTTTAAAACCCGCTTCAAATTTCCCTATTTTCAGGTCAATGGCCACCAGGCGTTTCAGGTTGCGGTTGTAAAACAGTAAATCCAGGTAAAAATCGTCATCGTCAATTATGCTTTGCCCTATGGATTTGCGATGCGGCACCCTTACATTGATCTGCTTCACCATTGCATAGCGCAGGGTTGTGTCTATGGTGTGGTTTGAATAAAGTAATGAAGAGGGCTTCGTTGCTATCTTCCGGTTATCAGGATATTGTTGCAGGTGCAGCTTGGTTCGGGCGTCAAAACATTCGTGAAAGCCAGCCGATAGGGAGCGAATCGTTTCTTTGCGCTATAGGCCGATCTGCACTATTTTGGCAACTTATTGTAAATTCTGGTGATGTTGACCCACTATTCCGGGATGTTGACCCACCCCTGTTGCAGGTCATAAGAGTAAGAACTTTAAGCGGGTTAAAAATACAAATGTCTATTGATTTGTTTTTGTTTTTTTCCTTCGTAGAGATTTACCTTTTAGTTCAATACGGTTGGCATTGGCTGTCATTCTGTCCATGATAGCACTTTCTGGCGCATGCCCTTGCTGTAGGTATCTATGCGCTGGTGCGCAACCGCCGCCAGGCCGAGAGCCTGCAACATGGAAGAGATGCGGCCGCCCGCCAGTGCAGGTGGCAGCTCAAAAAGCCCGGCCACCAGGTCGAGAAATTCATAAGCGGTGAGGCTATCGTACAGCTCGGCCTGTTCAGGCACATACCCGATGATCTTTTTCACCGCCAGGGTATCGGTGCGCAGGTCGTGCCCCTTCACCGTTACCGTTCCCTCAAAATCGGACAATAACCCGCAGAGAATCTTTACGGTGGTGCTTTTTCCGGCGCCGTTCGGACCGATATAGCCGATCACTTCACCGGGGTAAACCGTGAGATTGATATCATTCAGCACGCGGTGCCCACCGTATGACTTGCACAATCCCTCCAAACGGATAACAGGTTCCATGGCAGAAAGATAAAAATTTTCTTTTCTTTGCACCGAACTGAAAAACGAACCCATGGCATCAAAGTACAACCGCATTCTGTTGAAACTGTCAGGCGAAGCATTGATGGGCGGCGGCGGATCCAACGGATATGAACCGATGAGCCCCGCTATCATCACCCAATACGCGAAAGAGATCAAAGCCGTGGTGGATACGGGCGTGGAAGTAGCCCTTGTCATCGGCGGCGGCAATATTTATCGCGGCATGAATGAAGCCGATACCGGTATCGAACGCGCGCACGGCGATTATATGGGTATGCTGGCAACCGTGATCAACGGAATGGCCCTGCAGGCGGGACTGGAAAAAGAAGGCGTGTTTACACGGTTCAAAGCGCCATCAAAATGGAACAGTGCCGAACCCTATATACGCCGCCGGGCCATCAGCACCTGGAAAAACACCGTGTGGTGATTTTTGGCGCCGGTACCGGAAACCCTTATTTCACTACCGATACGGCGGGTTCGCTGCGCGCCATCGAGATCAAAGCCGACGTGATCCTGAAAGGCACCCGGGTAGATGGTATCTATACTGCCGACCCTGAAAAAGACCCTGCGGCTGTCAAATTCGACACCATCAGTTTCCGCGATTGCATCAACCGGAACCTGAAAGTGATGGATATGACCGCCTTTACGCTGTGCATGGAGAATAACCTGCCCATCATCGTGTTTGACATGAATAAACCGGGTAACCTGATGCGGGTAGTGTCGGGCGATCCGGTGGGCACGCTGGTGAAAGGCTAGTCGCGTAGTTTTACGCGATACAAGGGGGAATCTTGCAATATTCCCTATCTGTAAGTACATTAGCAGACCCTATCTAGATCCCATGAAAGCCGGTGAAAGGAAACTATTCTAATCCCGACCTTTATGAGTACGCTAATGAATTTATTGGTAATCAGGATCTCCGTGGGGCTAGCAGAAATCATTATTTTCCAGGTGGGGGCCATTGTTCTTGGATTCGCCCTCAGTCTGTTCATTGTTTCCCGCCGCAATACCCGTTTACAGCTTCACCAGGGCGAAGATGCCGCTTCCAGCCAGGAAGCCGACGAATGGAAGCTCAAATATTTTAACGATACCGAAGAACTGGAAAAAAAGCTGGCCAAATCGCAGCATGAGCTGAAGCAGGCCCGCGAAAATGAACAGTTCCTGGCCATGGAAATAGATTCGGTGCGCGCCGAAAGGGAAGAACTGTTGACTGCGCATGCCGACGAACTGGTAATGGCCGCTGCGCCGAAAGAACCGGCCGACTACCTCGACCAGCTGCAGGCCGCCCAGAAAAATATGCTCGAACACAACCAGCGGGTGCAACAGCTGCTGGAACAGATAGAAGGCATGAAAGCGATGGAGCAAAAACATGCCATGCTGGAACAGGCCAATGTGCTGCTGGGCCGCCAGATGGCCGACCTGCGCACCCAGCTGCTGGATAGGGATTCGGAAATACACAACCTGCGCCAGCAAAACCGGCTGGCGGTAGAAATGCAGGCCAGACTGGAGAGCGTGTACGGTGATTACAGCGACCTGGTGGCCAAGATCCAGAAACTGGAAACACATGTATCCAGCACCCGGAAAGAAGGCGACTCCTTCGCCGAATTGCAGGATGAATATTTTAAAGTGACCCGGGAGCTGGATGAAGTGAAAGCCAAATACCTTTCGCTGCTCGACGAAAACCAGCGCAACCAGCGTTTACTGACCGAGCTGGAAGAAAAAAACCGCGACGCTACTTTCCAGCGGGCCCAGCTGCAAAAAAAAGTCACCTACCTCGAAGACCTCAACCGCGACCTGCAGGAGGTTGCCGAACACCATACAAAGCTCCACAGCCAGATGCGCCGCCTCTCCGAAATAGAACAGCTGCTGTCAAAAGCGAATCAGCTGGGCGCGGGTGAGCAAAAACAGCCCTGACCGGCTACCTTTGCGGAAACTTGGAATATGTTATCCGATATAGCCGCTATCAGAACCGATTACAGGCAAAAAACATTCAGTGAAAAAGACGCTGCCGCCGATGCCATTGAACAGTTCGGCCGCTGGTGGCAGGAAGCGGTAAACAGCCGGATCGACGAAGTGAATGCCATGACCCTGGCCACCGCCTCGGCCGACGGCCTTCCCTCGGCACGTATTGTTCTGTTGAAGGATTTCAACCAGCAGGGCTTCGTTTTTTATACCAACTACAACAGTTTCAAAGGCCGCCAGCTGCTCGAAAACCCGCGGGCCTGCCTGGTTTTTTTCTGGAAAGAACTCGAGCGCCAGGTACGCATTACCGGCGTGATCGAAAAAGTATCGGCCGCCGAAAGCGACGACTATTTCAACAGCCGCCCCGAAGGCAGCCGCATCGGCGCCTGGGTCTCACCCCAGAGCCAGGTCATCCCCGGCAGGGAAATGCTGGAAAACGAGGTGAAATCACTTACCGCCGCGTTCAGCGCCCGGCCGATTCAGCGACCCGCCCACTGGGGCGGCTACCGGGTAAAGCCCGCTATCATCGAATTCTGGCAGGGCCGCTCCAGCCGCCTGCACGACCGCCTGCAATATTCGCTTACTGAAAACGGAACCTGGAAAATAGAACGGCTGGCACCGTAAGTGGTTTATGGTTTGTCGTTTATGGTTTATGGTTGCTGCCGCGTGCGGGTAACCTGGCTGGGCATAAAAAAACCTGCCATGGGCAGGTTTTTTCCGGGGTGCTACTAAAATAATAATTTATATCAGCTGGCGTTGGCAGCTTTCGCTTTTTTGGCCGCAGCGGGCCGCGCCGGACGGCTCTTGCCAAAAGACCCTTTGAAGATCTTTCCTTTCTTGGTTTTTTTATCTCCTCTTCCCATGATTAATTGTTTGTATTTGTGGGGGGCAAATGTACGGAAAGTTTATGGTTTGTGGTCTATGGTTTATAGTTGGTTGCAGGTTGGATGGGTTACACGCACGCGGCAGCAACCATAAACCATAGACCACAAACTATAAACTAGGCCAGTTGCTGTTAGAGTTTTGACGACAGTTCCTTTCCCGCTTTAAACCTTGCCACTTTTTTCGCTTTGATCTTGATCACTGCACCGGTTTGCGGGTTGCGGCCGTTGCGGGCTGCTCTTTTCGATACGGAGAAAGTGCCAAAACCAACCAGGGTTACTTTTCCTCCGCCTTTCAGGGTTTTCGTTACGGCTTCGATAAAAGAATCGAGTACTTCGTTGGCCTGTGTTTTGGTGATGCCGGTATCGTCAGACAGTTTGGCGATCAATTCAGCTTTGTTCATAGTGCGATAGTTTAAAAATTAAGAGTGACAAATATAGCCGCCTTTTTTATAAAACCTGCGCCAGTAGCGCATTTTCGGCGAAAACCACAGCGGATTCCCACAGAATTACTGTATCAACTCCATCACCGAGGGAAACCATACGTACCGGCCGGCCCATTTTGCCTCCAGCTGCCGCCGGTGGGCCTGGGCATACCCGCTGATGTATTTATCATAATGTGTTTTTCCGGGCGCCGTAAACTGCACGGCATAGGTAGGGCCATCGCTGTCGTCGGTTTCCAGCAGCCGGAACAGCCGGCTGCTGTTGAAACAGCCCGTTGCCAGTACCGCCGGCAGGTGTTCTTCCAGCATCCAGGCGCTGAAGTCGCCCGCAATGGCGCCCTCCACTTTCAGGGTGATATTGTAAAGAATCATCGCTTAGTTCCGGTTTTGATTTGGAGATACACGGGGCAATGATCGCTGTGCTTCACATCGGGGTAGATGTCGGCAGCCACCAATTGTTTGTCGAGGTTGTTTGTTACATTGATATAGTCGATCCGCCAGCCTTTGTTATTGAGCCGCACACTCGGAAAACGCTGGCTCCACCAGCTGTAACGATGCGGTTCGGGATGAAATTTGCGGAAAGTATCCGTCCACCCCGCTGCCAGGAATTTATCCATCCAGGCCCGCTCTTCGGGCAAGAACCCCGATGAGTTCTTATTGCCTTTGGGGTCGTGTATGTCGATTTCCTTGTGTGCAATATTCCAGTCGCCGCATACGATCAGTTTCGGTCTTGTTTTTTTTAACTGTTCCGTATAACCGAAAAACTCATCCAGCCACTGGTACTTATAGGTTTGTCGCTCATCGCCCGAGGTGCCCGAAGGGAAATAGGCATTGATCAGCGTAATATCGCCGAAATCGGCCCTTATCACCCTTCCTTCCGAGTCGCTCTGCATATACCCGTTGCCCATCTGCACGGTATCGGGCAGGATCTTCGTAAAAATCGCGACACCGCTATAGCCTTTTTTCGCTGCCGAATACCAGTAGGTATGGTAACCCAGCGCTTCTATGGAGGCAAAGTAGACATCGTCTTTGTGCGCCTTGGTTTCCTGTATGCATACCACGTCGGCAGGGTCGGTGCCCAGCCAGTCGAGAAAACCTTTTTTCATGGCAGCACGGATGCCGTTGAGGTTGTAGGAGATTATTCGCATGTTATTCTTTAAATTGGTTCTCTTTATCAAATGTATAGAAATGGTTGCATCAGGTCCTGTTATCCCGCCGAAAGAAGAGGTTTACCTGGAAGGCCCCAAACCCCGCACATTCGAATTTCTTTTTGCGTTCCGCGTATTGCGCGAGTTCATCAAAGGCTTCAGAACCCTTCACTTTGTTGGCCCCTGTATCACGGTTTTCGGGTCGGCCCGTTTCAAAGAAGACCATCCTTATTATGAGCTGGCGCGTGAATGCGGAAAACAGATCGCTGCACTGGGTTTCACCACCATGACAGGCGGCGGCCCCGGTGTGATGGAAGCCGCCAATCGCGGCGCTCTTGAAGCGGGCGGCTATTCGGTGGGCTGCAATATCAGGCTGCCCTTTGAACAGCAGGCCAATCCTTATATGAACAAATGGATCACCTTCGATCATTTCTTCGTTCGCAAAAAACTCCTGATCAAATATTCTTATGCGTTTATCATCATGCCCGGCGGCGTGGGTACGATGGACGAGTTTTTCGAAACCCTCACCCTGGTGCAAACGGGCACGCTCACCCGCTTTCCCATTGTGCTGATCGGCAAAGCCTATTACCAGCCGCTGCTGGATTACCTGCAGCTGATGGTAGAGCACAAAACAGTAGGTGAGCACGATCTTGACCTGGTATTGCTGACCGATGATATCGCCGAAGCCATGGACCACATCCGCAAATACATTACCACTAATTACAAAGTAAAGCCCCGCAAAAAACTATGGTGGCTGCTGGAACGCAAATGACCGCGATCCCTTAACTTGAAGTTCTATTGGACCAGGAAGAACAGATACCACATAACACCTGCCCCACCTGCGGCAGCCGCCTCGAAGAAGAGGCAGCTGTATGCTGGCAATGCGGCAGCCCTTCAGTACCTGCTGAAGAATGGGAAGGATCGTATGAAAAATACCGCTTGCTGGTGATGAGCTTTTTCAGCATCAACCTGCTGGTTTGCCTGGCTTTCAATTTCTGGCCGGTATTGAACGACAGCATTACCGGGCTCATTATTGTGGATATGGTGCTTTTTGCCTGCGCCGCCATGTATGCGTTTTTTCTGCGCGACCTTGTTTTTCCCTTCCTGTACTGGAATCGCTTTAACTGGTGGCGGCTGATCGTTCTGGTTGTAGTGGCCGTGATCAGCGCCGTACTGGTGAACTATGGCGTAAAATGGGTGAACCGCGGTGTGTTTAACCGGGCGCTGTATTATTATGCTTCTTTCAAGGACCTGCCTTTTCCGAAAACGACCATGTTTCTGCTGATCGCGCTGTTTCCCGCTATTTCAGAAGAGCTGGCTTATCGCGGCGTTATCCAGTCGGGGCTTACAAAGATCATGCAAACGCGGCAGGCGGTGGTCGTAACTGCGATCCTGTTCGCAGTGATCCATATGAGCCTCATCTCTTTTGTGTGGCTGTTGCCTTTCGCGCTTTTTTGGGTTATGTGCGCCAGCGAACCGGCACGCTCTGGTACGGCATCTGCATCCACTTTTTCTTCAATGCCACCACCTGCCTGCTCGAGCTGCATGAGCTGGGACTATTGTGATCAGTGTGATGCGCTTACGTATTTCAACCCGATGATAGAGGCGATCAGCGTACAGAGAAAAAATATGCGCCAGAAAAATACAGGCTCCCTGAACAGGGATATGCCTACCAGCACCGTGCCTACAGCGCCTACGCCCGTCCACACGGCATAAGCGGTGCCGATAGGCAGGGTCAGCGTGGCGCGGTACAGCAGGTACATGCTGGCATTGCCGGTGGTTTCTTTTGCCTTGCCGAGGCAGGTGGCAAAACCTACTTCAAAAAGGCCGGCGATGATGAGTAGTATCCAGTTCATAACTATGCTTCTTCTTCCAGTATGGGCCGCAGCCATTTGCGGATCTCGTCGAGCGGCATTTTTTTACGCGCTGCATAATCATCCACCTGGTCGTCTTTGATCTTTCCCACGCCGAAATACTGGCTGTTGGGATGCGCAAAGTACCAGCCGCAAACCGATGCGGCAGGGTACATGGCCAGCGACTCGGTGAGCTGGATGCCGGTAGTGGATTCGCCGCCGAGCAGGTTAAACAGCTTGTATTTTTCGGTATGATCGGGGCAGGCAGGATAACCGGGCGCGGGGCGGATGCCGGTGTATTTTTCCTTGATCAGCGATTCGTTATCAAGTGTTTCTTCAGCCGCATAACCCCAGTACTGCTTTCGCACTTTCTGGTGCAGGTATTCGGCAAAAGCTTCTACCAGCCTGTCGGCCAGGGCCTGCAGCATGATCTTGTTGTAGTCGTCGAATGCTTCCTTGAACCGCTCGATATGCGGTTCTATGCCCATGATGGTTACACTGAAAGCGCCGATATGGTCCTGCAGGCCGGTAGCGGCGGGGGCGATGAAATCGGCCAGCGAAAAATTCGGTTGTCCGGGCGTTTTTTTGATCTGCTGGCGCAGGGTTTCGAGGTGGATGGTTCCACCCTTTTCGGTTTGCAGGGCGATGGTATCGGGCGCCACGGTATTCGCCGGCCAGAAGCCGATTACGCCGTTGGCGGTAAGCCATTTCTCATCGACGATAGTCTGCAGCAGGGCGCGGGCATCATTGTAGAGCTTGGTGGCCTCCTTTCCGATCACCTCGTCTTCGAGCAGTTGCGGAAAACGACCGCCCAGTTCCCAGGCGATAAAGAAGGGACCCCAGTCTATATAGGGCACCAGTGCCGACAGCGGCACGTCGTTGAGCTGTTTGGTGCCTGTGAATTGAGGCGTTGTGGGGGTAAAGCTTTTCCAGTCGATCACTGCATGATTGGCCTGTGCATCGGCGAAGGGCAGGTACTGTTTTATGGTTCGCTTGCGCGCGAAATCTTCGCGCAACTGGCCATATTGCGTACTCGTATCGTCGAGGAATTTTGTTTTCTGCTCGGGGCTCAGCAGCGAGCCTGCAACCGTTACGCTGCGTGAGGCATCCAGCACATGTACCACCCCGTTGTCGTATTGCGGTGCGATTTTCACCGCCGTATGCATACGGCTGGTGGTGGCCCCGCCGATCAGCAGCGGCTGCTGCATGCCGCGGCGCTTCATCTCATGCGCTACATTCACCATCTCGTCGAGCGACGGCGTGATCAGCCCGCTCAGCCCGATGATATCGACCTTCTCCTTTTCGGCGGTGTCGAGAATTTTATCGGCCGGAACCATTACGCCCAGGTCTATGATGTCATAGCCATTGCAGCCCAGCACCACACCCACAATGTTTTTTCCGATATCGTGTACATCGCCCTTTACGGTTGCCAATAATATTTTGGCGGCACTGCCCTGCTGTGCCGCGGGGTTCAATTTTTTTTCTTCTTCAATATAGGGCGTGAGCCAGGCCACGCTTTTTTTCATCACGCGCGCGCTCTTCACCACCTGCGGCAGGAACATTTTACCGGCGCCAAAGAGGTCGCCCACTACATTCATGCCGTCCATCAGCGGGCCTTCGATCACTTCCAGCGGCCGGGGGTATTTTTGCCTGGCTTCTTCGGTGTCCTGGTCAATATAATCGGTGATGCCGTTGATAAGAGCATGGGTGAGCCGCTGCTCTACGTTTCCCTGGCGCCAGCTTTCGTCTTTCACCGTTTCCTTGCCCTTGGCTTTCACCGTTTCGGCAAATGCAATGAGTTTTTCGGTAGCCTCGTTGTTTTCGTTGTTGCGGTTCAGGATAACGTCTTCGCACAAACGCCGCAGCCCGGGTTCTATTTCATCGTACACCACCAGTTGCCCGGCGTTTACAATGCCCATATCCATGCCCGGCGCGAGTGGCATAGTAGAGGAAAACACTGTGCATGGCTTCGCGCACATGTTCGTTGCCGCGAAAGGAGAAGGAGAGGTTGCTCACACCGCCGCTGATCTTCACCAGCGGGTATTTGCTTTTGATGACCTTTGTGGCCTCGATGAAATCGACGGCATAGTTATTATGCTCTTCCAGGCCGGTGGCGATGGCGAAAATATTGAGGTCGAAAATGATATCCTGTGGCTGGAACCCCACCTGGTTTACAAGTAGGTTGTATGCTCTTTCGCAAATGGCAATACGCCGGTCGAAGGTATCGGCCTGCCCCGCTTCGTCGAAGGCCATCACCACCACCGCCGCGCCGAACATCTTGCAGATCTTCGCTTCGCGGATGAATTTTTCCTCCCCTTCTTTCATCGAAATGGAGTTCACGATGCACTTGCCCTGCACGCATTTGAGACCCGCTTCGATGATCTCGAATTTTGACGAGTCGATCATGACGGGAATGCGTGCGATATCGGGTTCGCTTTGCAGGTAGTTGAGATAGGTGGTCATGGCCTGCATACCGTCCAGCAGGGCATCGTCCATATTCACGTCGAGTATCTGCGCCCCGTTCTCCACCTGCTGGCGGGCTACCGAAAGGGCTTCTTCGTAATTGCCTTCGCGGATGAGGCGCGCGAATTTTTTGGAGCCCGTAACGTTGGTGCGTTCACCGATGTTGAGAAAATTCGACTCGGGACGAACCACCAGTGGTTCAAGCCCCGACAAACGCAGGTAAGGATGTATTTTGGTCATACGGACAGTTCGGTTTCTATTTCAGGCAGGGGGCGGGGCGGGATGTTTTTTACGTGTTCCGCAATGTGTTTTATATGATCGGGCGTGGTGCCGCAGCAGCCGCCTACGATGTTCACAAATCCTTCGCGCGCCCATTCTTCCAGGAAATGGGCGGTTTCTTCGGGCGCTTCATCGTATTCGCCCATGGCGTTGGGCAGGCCCGCGTTCGGATAGGCCGACGTATAACAGGCCGCCAGCTGGCTCAGCTCTGCAATATGCGGACGCATTTGCGCCGCGCCCAGCGCGCAGTTGAGCCCTACGCTGAGCGGGTTGGCGTGCTGCACGCTGATGTAAAACGCTTCGAGGGTTTGCCCGCTGAGGGTGCGGCCCGACGCATCGGTAATGGTACCGCTGATCATGATGGGCAGCTCGGGCTTTCCGGTGGAATCGAAAAATTCCTTAGCGGCATAGATGGCAGCCTTGCAGTTCAGCGTATCGAAAATGGTTTCGATCAGCAGGAGGTCGATCCCGCCTTCCACCAGCGCTTCGATCTGTTCGCGGTAGGCTGTTACCGCTTCGTTCCAGGTCAGTCCCCTGAACCCGGGGTTGTTGACATCGGGCGAGAGGCTCAGCGTTTTATTCAGCGGACCGATGGCGCCTGCCACGTACCGCGGCTTTGACGGGTCGGCTGCCATCACGGCGTCGGCGGCCCGGCGGGCGATCTGTGCCGCGGCGAGGTTGATCTCGCAGGCCAGGGACTCCATATGGTAGTCGGCCAGGCTGACGCGCTGTGCATTGAATGTATTCGTTTCAATGTTATCGGCGCCGGCTTCGAGGTATTGGCTGTGGATGCCTTCTATGATGGCCGGCTGGGTAAGGCAAAGCAGGTCGTTATTGCCTTTGAGGTCGGAGGGCCAGTCGGCGAAACGGCTGCCGCGGTAATCGGCCTCCTGCAGTTGGTGCCGCTGGATCATGGTACCCATGGCGCCATCGATGATCAGGATGCGCTGCTTTAGTTCTTTACGTATGTCTTTCATCACGTTCCCTTTTAGAAATGAGCCAATGAGAACCGATAAATGCGGGAGAGCCGGAGCGGCAGGACATTTATTAGTTCTGTTTTATCCGTCGTTGGCGGCGGATCCACAGGCCGAACAATAAACAAATCCGCCTGGTGGGCGCAAAGATAGGCATTTACAGCTTCAGTTGCTCTACCGGCAGGCGGTGTTGCAGGCTGCGGGCCAGGGTCATTTCATCGGCGTACTCCAGCTCGCCGCCGAACGAGATGCCCCGGGCGATGGTGGTGATCTTTACCGGCACCTCCTGCAGCTTTTTCTGGATATAGTACAGGGTGGTATCGCCCTGGATGGTGGCGTTCAGGGCGAAGATCAGCTCATGGATATGTTCATTTTTTACACGGGCCAGCAGGGCTTCGATGGTGAGCTGGTCGGGCCCCACGCCATCCAGGGGGGAGATGACCCCGCCGAGCACATGGTAGGTGCCGCTGAACTGTTGGGTGTTTTCGATGGCGATCACGTCGCGGATGGACTCCACCACGCAGATCAGGTCTTTTTTGCGCAGGGAGTTGGCGCAAATGGTGCAGAGGGCGCCGTCGGCGATATTGTAACAGCGCTGGCAGAGCCGGGTTTCATGGCGCATGCGGGTAATGGCGGCGGCGAGCAGATCGGTTTGCCCGGCTTCCTGCTTCAGCAGGTGCAATACCAGGCGCAATGCGGTTTTGCGGCCGATGCCCGGCAGCTTGGCGAATTCGGTAACCGCTTGTTCCAGCAGGGTAGAAGGAATTTGCATGGCGCAAAGGTAGGAAGCAGGCCACGCAATAAGCCAGCCTGCAGTTGGTTTTTGCGGGCGTGGTCAAAGAGTGATGTCCACTTCATTGTCCCAATTGCCCTTTACCGTAAGCTTGCGGCTGATCGGCTGCACTTTTTCGGGCTGGCGGCGCGGCTGGACGAAAAACTGGCCATAGTCCCATTTTTCATTGCCGTTTTCGTCGTAGAGTACGCTCATTTCGAATTCAGCCGGCCGGAAGCGGCGGATCAGCAGTTCCCTGCCCGTTAGTACATAGTGATGGATCACTTTGCCGCTTTGCAGCAGTTGTAATACGGGGTGTTTGGCGGTGTCGAGGTTGGTGAACCGGAAGCGTACGCTGCCGTAATCGCTTTCTTTCATGGTGCGGAAAGCGATCGTATCGTTTTTGGTGATGGTTTTGCCCAGGCTGTCGGCTGCCATGTCTTTTTCGATGATCAGGTGAAAAGCCTGGTCTAACGGCCAGGCATAGCCGATGGTGAAGTTTTTGCCGGTGGTGTCGCGGGTAAATGTATAGGGAAGCGATTGGAATTTTTCGTCGGTGAGCAGCAGCTTGCTGGAGTCGATGCGTACCAGCGAATCGGCAAAGGTCAGGATCAGCGGTTTGAGCAGGTCCTGGCTGTTGCTTTCCAGGCTGTTGGTGAATTTCAGGCGGCGGTCTTCTGTTTCCTCTTTCTGCTGGCGTTTGGACCGGCTGCCTTCGCGGGTGCCGGCGGTGCCGGGTTTGGGCGACTGGCTGCTGCCGGGTGTTTTGGCGGGTTCGGGCTCTGCATAGGCGTAGAGCATCAGGGGTTGGGTATGTTGATTCACTATTATGGGCGAATCTGCGAAAGCGAAGAGCTGTTCCGGGCTCATATACCGCAGGCTGCCGCTTTCGTCTTTCAGCGCATAGGCGGCATAGGTACCCGGCTGCAGGTTTTGGAAATGAAAGTGCCCGGTAGAATCAACGCGGGTCCAGTAGCGCGGCTTTTCTTTTACCACCGCCGAATCTTCCTGGCTGCGGTGCAGCATCACGATCAGGGTGCTGTCTTTTTTGCCCGTTTCGGCAACAAGCACCTGCCCCTGCAGCTGCATGGAATCGAGGTAGCCGCCGGTGCTGAACACGTAGCGGAAATCTTTCAGGGGGTTGTTTTCGTTAACGTCGCGGATCGCTTTTCCGAAATCGATGGCGTAGGTGGTATTTTCTTCGAGCGTGTCTTTGATGCGAACGGTTACGGTTTTAAGGCGTGATTCCACGCCGGGCGTTGATTTGGGCGTGGGGCTTACGATGAGGTTCTGCTGTACATTGTCGAGCTGCACATATTCATCAAAATTGATGATGATCTTTTTTTCCTTGAAATGCAGGGAGCTGTCGCCCGGCATAATGGCTACGATACGGGGCGGGAGGGTATCTTTCGGACCCCCCAGCGGCGGCACGATGTTCGCGCAGCTCTCCATCAACAGCAGCGCGGCCACGCAGCCCGTGGCTATCAATAAGGAAAGAAGTAAACGGGAAACAGCCGGCATTGGGAACCCATTAATTAGTCTGCAAACATAACCGTTTCAATAATAAACAAATCCTAAACCCGCGGCGACCCAACCATAAACCCGAAACCATAAACCTGAAACCAGATCACCCCGGCATCCGGGCGATGTACTTTTCGATCTGTTTGATCTGGCTCACGATTTCAGGCGTGGTGGGTTTGAGGGCTTTGGCTTTGCGGAAGAAATCTTTGGCGGCGCGGAATTCGCGTTTGGTCATCATGATGCTGCAAAGCTGCAGGTAGGCGGCGGCTTCGTTTTCTTTATCGGGCAGGCCTTTGCGGAGAGCCGAGCGGATATGGCTTTCGGCGGTTTTAAGGTCGCTTTTCTGCAGGGCGATCATGCCCATTTGCAGCAGGCTGGCACCTTCGGCTTCTTTCATGGGCATACCCAGGTCGAGGCCTTTTTTCATCATTTTTTCGGCACCGTCAAAGTCCTGTTTCATCATGGCGATATTTCCCTTCAGGGTATAATACACCGAGCGGATCGGCTTGTACAGCAGGTTGGGGAATTTGATGGAGGAAAGGATTTTTTCGGCGCCTTCCATATCGCCCGACTCCATATATTCCTGGATAAGGCGCATGGGGCCGAAGAAAAAATGGCTGAAGATGAGGATGGCGGCGATCAGGTAGGGAACGAAAGCCGGCCAGAAACCGCCGTAAATATTGGTTACTACCGCGAGGAGGATAAACAGCACAGCAATCGGCAGGCGATAGCGGATAACAAGATTGTAAAACTTCATACAGCTCGAAATGGCCGCAAAGGTAGTGTATTCCCCCCGACTTTCCACCCGTCGGGCATTCCCGTCGGGTTTACCCGACGGGTTTACCCGACGGGTTTACCCGACGGGTGGCTAACTCACTGATAATCATCGTTTACTTCAATCCAGTAACCATCAGGATCGCGGAAATAGATCTGTCGGATGCCATCTACCCGTCGGGT
>JASGFZ010000026.1:0-18717 GCA_047605345.1 Flavihumibacter sp.
CTCCTGGAAGAACTCCTGGAAATAATGTACGATGGCCTGCATGGGAAATTAATGGCGGAAGGCAGCCTGCATCTGGGCAAACAGATCACTTTGTACCATCCGGGCAGCCAGGCTCAGCATATTCTGGAAAGCGCGGGCGCCCGAAATGCCATGACCGATAATCACCGGCTTGTTGATACCCAATACGGGTGTGCCTCCATAAGTTTCGAAATTGAAACGCTCAAAATAGTCGTGGCTGATGGCTTTGCGGTGAGTGATCTCGTAAATGGATTCGGCCAGCTTGAGAATGATATTACCGGTAAAGCCTTCACAAACCATCACATCGGCTTTATCAAGCAATATGTCGCGGCCTTCCACATTGCCCACAAAATTGATCCGGCTGTTCTCTTTCAGCAGGGGATAGGCGGCCTGGGCCAGGATATTGCCCTTGCCCTCTTCCTCGCCGATATTGATCAGCCCCACACGCGGATTTTCAACACCGAGAATATGCTTTGCATACAAAGCACCCAGCACCGCAAACTGGTTGAGGTTCTCGGGTTTGCAGTCGGCATTCAGGCCCACATCCAGCAGCAGGCCGGTTTCACCGTTTTCTTTCGGAATGATGGTGGAGATGGTAGGCCTTAATACGCCTTCGATCGATTTCAGACTGTAGAGGGCGCCTACCAGCATGGCGCCGGTATTGCCGGCGCTGATGAAGGCGTCGATCTTACCCTGCGCCAGGAAATGAAAACCGATGGCAATCGACGACTGCTGCTTTTCTTTCAGCGCCCGGGTAGGATGCTCCTGCATACCGATCACCTGCGGCGCATGTACGATCCGGTAGCGTTCGGCCGGAATGCCCGCCACCGCCAGCAGTGGCTGCAGCTGCGCCTCATCGCCGAATAAAAATACAGTTGCCGGAGCATCGTTGCCCGACAGGAATAAATGGAGCCCCTTCACCGCTTCCTGCGGTGCATAGTCTCCACCCATCATGTCAAGACCGATCGTCATCTCCGGCAATCTATCTGAAAAGGATGTAATTGCTTACTTCTTAATGTGCGATTTCTCAGCCACCACTTTGCCTTTGTAAACCAGCTTTCCTTCGCTAACATGGGCCCGGTGACGAACATGCAGTTCTCCGGTAGTGCTGTCGGTGCTCAGGGTAGCTGCGGCTGCCTTATAGTGCGTTCTTCTCTTTGCACTGCGTTGCTGTGAGTGTCTGCGTTTCGGATTTGGCATCTTTCAACTGTTTATAAAATTCAAAATTAATTGTCCAGGTTCTTAAACTTCTCCAGCCCCTTCCATACCGGGTTGGCTGTTTTCGTTTCGCTTTCGTTGTTCGACAGATCCATTCTCTTCAGCATCTCCAGCGCCTCCTGGTTACAGTAAGGCTGACCGGTCTTTTCTTCCGCACACATCTTCTGCATCGGAATACTCAGCACAATGAATTCATAGATCCAGTCGGCAACATGCAGGTGGCTTTCTCCGCGTGAAATATAATACACATCCGGATCTTCCTCCTGCCCGTTCATCTCTTCCGGGTTCTCCACCAGCTTCACCACGATGTTGAACTCATCCCACAAATCCCAGGGCAGGTGATTGCTGCCGCAACGGTCGCAGGTAAGCTCCACTTTTCCACCTACCTCAAATTTCAGAAGCATGAACCCGTTCTTTTTGTCGAGCGTCAGTTTCACCTGCGCATCTACATTTCTGAAATCCTGTTCGTTATACTCCTCAAAAAAACGATCGGTAATGGTGTAGCTGTACTCGTGAATGCCGGGTTTCAGTCCCACAAAAGCAATATCATATTCCCTTCTGCTACTCATGAGTACCCTTTTAAAAGGTGGGCAAAGGTAGTAAAAAAATATGTAACAACCGGCATTTTTTTGCCGTAAACCCTTAATTTCGGGGTTACCTCAAATGTACTCATCGGGCATGAATTGGACTGCAAAGATATTCAGCGCTTACCTGTCGTTCCTGCGATCGGCCTGCGCCAATGTGCCCTGACCGACTCCCCACCGTTACCTCCATACTGTATTTTTCCTTTTTTGGCAGGCCTGCTGCAGGTTTGCTGTATAAATTATATTAATATGAAGAATATAGCTGTTATCGGCCTGGGTAAAGTGGGTTCACTGGTAGGAACCCTGCTCAACGACCTTTTTTCCGTAACCGGTTTCGACAAGCAGAAACCGGCCGACACGATGCCTTTTCCGATAGAAACCGGCTCCATCCAGGACCGCGACGTACTGGAAAAATTCCTCTCCCGGCAGGATGCCGTTGTTTCCTGCCTGCCCTATAACCTGAACCTGCCCGTGGCCCAGGCGGCACATAAACTGGGTATCCATTATTTTGATCTTACCGAAGACGTAGCGACCACCAGCGCCATCCGCGAAATGGCTAAAACCGCTAAAGGAGTGATGGCCCCGCAATGCGGACTGGCTCCCGGCTTCATCGGCATAGTAGGGGCCGACCTCTATAACCGGTTTACGAAACTGCGCGACGTGGAGCTGCGCGTGGGTGCATTGCCGCGTTTCCCCAACGGGCTGATGGGTTATTCTTTTACCTGGTCGCCCGCCGGTGTGATCAATGAATACATTAACGATGCCGAAGTGATCCACAACGGCCAGCGCAAAATGGTGCCCTCGCTCGAAGGCATTGAAACCATCAATATCGAAGGGCAGGAATTTGAAGCTTTTTCCACCAGCGGCGGATTGGGCACCATGTGTGAAACCCTCCACGGAAAAGTGGATACCCTGAATTACAAAACCATCCGTTACCCGGGACACGCAAAACTGATGCGCTTCCTGCTGTATGAGCTCATCCTTAAAGAAAAGCGCGAACTGACAGAACAGATACTTACCGAAGCCAAACCACCCGTGCGTGAAGATGTGGTGTATGTATATGCCGTAGTGGAAGGCTGGAAAGGTGCGCAGCTGGCCCGGGAAGAATTTTATGAAGCCTATCACCCGATCTCGATCAACGGTAAGGAATGGCGGGCGATCAGCTGGACAACTGCTGCATCGGTAGCCGCCGTAGTAGAGCTGGTAGCACAGGGCTCGCTGCCGTCGTCGGGTTTCATCAAACAGGAGGAAATACCGCTCGATGCTTTTATGAAAACCCAAAACGGGTCGTTGTATGCACACAAACAATAGAACAGAAGGACTGGATTATATACTCAGCGGCCTGATGCGCCGCTACCGGGAAAGAGTACCCGACGTGCAGGCTATTATCGATTGCATGGTGGCAGACGGACTGATAACCGATGCCGCCGCCATCGAAAACGATCATATTGCTTTCCGTACCATGGGCGTGGCGCACCTGGGCATCCAATCGCTGGAGAAAATTTTCCTGCATTACGGTTACCGGAAAATGGACCGTTATTTTTTCGCGGAAAAAAAGCTGAATGCGTTCTGGTATGCACCGCCTTCACCCAAACTGCCCCGTATTTTCATCAGTGAGCTCCGCGTGCAGGACCTTAGCGATGCAACTTCGGCTATTATTCACCGTTATACCGATACGGTAGAACGCGATCCGGTGGACCTGATCAACCTCGACAATCCCGCCGCTGTTGACGCTTTCCTGCACAGCTCGTTGTGGGATACGCCTACCGCTGAAGAATTTGAAAGCCTGTCGGCCGAAAGTGAATACGCGGCCTGGGTGATCTATAACCGTTACTACCTTAATCACTTTACAGTAAGCGTACACAACCTGCCGCCGCCTTATGACAGGCTGGAACAGTTCAACGCCTTCCTGGAAAAACACGGCTTTGTGCTGAACAATGCCGGCGGTAAGATCAAGACCAGTCCCGACGGATTGCTGCGCCAGTCGTCGACCGTTGCCGGCAAAGTGATCGCCCATTTCGCATATGGAGAAACAAGGCAGATCGCCGGCTCTTATGTCGAATTTGCCGAACGCGGCGTATTGCCTGCATTTGCTTCATTGCCGGCGGCAGAGATCAAAAGAGAGCACCGGCGGGAAGGGTTTGAGGCGGGTAATGCCGATAAGATTTTCGAGAGCACGTATTCGGCGCAAACCGGCAGGGTGTAGGTTTTGTGCGGTTGCTTTCCTGTAGTGATTTTGTTTCGCACGGAGCTAAAAGGAGGAACGGAGAATGGTCAAAAGTTAAAAATCAAAAGTCAAAAGTCAAAATGGTGGTTCACTATACAGGCGTTATCAGTAAACTTTGAGTTTAGGGTCTCCAACGAACTTCAGGCTACCTGCGCCCGCAGCGACCCTTTTTGACTTTTTACTTTTGATTTTTGACTTTACCCTTTGCGTCATTGCTCCCTCGCGGTCGTTGCGTAAACCAAACAGTAGCCTTAAAAAACAGCAACCTGCTTTATCATCATTTCTCCGTTCCTCCTTTTAGCTCCGTGCGAAACAAACACCTTAAGGCAGCACGCACCCGCCGGTAATCTCCTCATCAAAACCCGCTCGCATTTCCCCCATCCACGCGTATGCTCGTACCCGTTATATACGACGCGGCGGGCGATACCAGGAAGAAAGCCGTCTCGGCAATATCTTCGGGCTTGCCCATATAACCGATGGAAGTACGG
Organism: Flavihumibacter sp.; assembly: GCA_047605345.1. Taxonomy (GTDB): domain Bacteria; phylum Bacteroidota; class Bacteroidia; order Chitinophagales; family Chitinophagaceae; genus Flavihumibacter. The sequence goes on from JASGFZ010000026.1 coordinate 4,536, forward strand.
CCCAATGCCTTTCCCTTGCGTTCGGGATCGGCGTTCAGCGCCTTGTCTGTCATATCGGTAACAATAAAACCGGGGGCGATAGCATTTACCTGAATGCCCCGGGCCGACAACTCGGAAGCCATGGCGCGGGTAATGCCTTCAATAGCTGTTTTTGAAGCCGAATAAGCGATTACCTTAGGCAGACCGTAATAGGCTGCCATCGAGCTGATATGAATGATGCTGCCGCCGCCCTGTGGCAGCATTTTTTTTACGACCTCGCGCGAAAGCACAAATACAGCCGTCAGGTTGGTATTGATCACCCGCTGAAATTCTTCGTCGGTTACTTCGGTGAACGGCTTTTTCTGGTTCACGCCGGCATTGTTCACCAGGATGTCTATGCGGCCGTAATCGGTATGTATCTTATCAACCAGGGCAGGCAGCGAAGCCAGGTCGGTTACATCGGCCCGGATGGCCACTCCGTTTTCCCCCAAAATTTCCTGTGCATGGGCCAGCTTGCTTTCATCGCGGCCAAGCACCACCGTAAAAATTCCGTTCTGCGAAAACTTCGTTGCTATGGCAAGCCCAATGCCGGACGCACCGCCCGTAACAATGGCAACCCGCGTGGGAGTAGATGACATCTTTATTGATTTGGTCTTGCAATCTAACCATTATAAATTATTTTAGTTCACCTCAATGAAATGCATATGCCTGCAAGTTATTTTATGGACCAGACCATGCGCTGGTATGGCCCTGACGATGTGGTAAGCCTGGCCGATATCCGCCAGGCAGGTTGTTCGGGCGTGGTAACAGCCCTGCACCAGGTACCGGTGGGCGCTGTGTGGACCAGGGCCGCCATCTGCGAACGAAAAGCCCTGATCGAAGCCGCCGGTATGGTATGGAAAGTAGTGGAAAGCCTGCCCGTGCACGAAGACATTAAAAAAGGAAAACCCGAACGGGAACAGTGGATCGCCCATTATAAGGAGAGCATGGTCAACCTGGCGGCAGAAGGCATTGAAGTGATCACGTATAATTTTATGCCGGTGCTCGACTGGCTGCGTACCGATGTATCGTATGCATTGCCCGATGGCAGCAGGGCATTGTATTTCGACCGGATGGCGTTTATCATTTTTGATGTTTTCCTGCTGCAGCGGCCGGGAGCTGAAGAAGAGTACACGGCCGCAGAGCTGGGAGCCGCACGGCAGCAATTCGAAAAGAACGATGCTGCTGTGAATGCGGAGATCTTCCGTAATTGTATGCTGGGGCTGCCGGGCAGCAAGGTTTCTTTTACACGAGAGCAGGTATTGCACGAGTTGGACGGATACAAGGGTATGGATGCCGCGCAGCTGAAAGACCATCTTTTCTATTTTCTGCGGCAGGTGGTGCCGGTGGCGGCTGCGCAGGGGGTAAAGCTGGCCATTCATCCTGATGACCCGCCGTACCCGGTACTTGGCCTGCCACGCATTATGAGTACCGCAAGCGATATTGCCGATTTGGTGAATGCTGTTTCAGACAAGGCCAACGGATTGTGTTTTTGCACCGGCTCTTACGGCGCACGAAAAGACAATAACCTGGTGGAGATGTTGCGAACACATGCGGAACGGGTACACTTTCTGCACCTCCGCAATACCAAAATGGAAGCGAATGGTAATTTTTATGAAGCCGATCACCTGGCGGGAGATGCCGATATGTATGCCATTGTCAGGGAAGTATGGAACATCATGCAGCAGCGGCAGGTATCGATACCCATGCGGCCCGATCACGGCCACCAGATGCTGGACGATCTGAAGAAAGAGACCTTTCCGGGGTATTCGGCCATCGGCCGGCTGAAGGGGCTTGCAGAGCTTCGGGGTGTTGAATACGCTGTAAGCCGCTTCAGCCAGGCATAACCGTTAGTTTTTCCAGCGCCATTCACCGGCAATGGTGAGCGGCTCTTTCAGGTTGCTTTTGATCATCAGGTCGCGCGTTTCTTCATCGCTCAGCCGGCGTGCAGGAATGGTGGGCACATCGGCCAGCGCATATACCAGCATGGCATTGAAACGAACGGTATTTCTCATGCCCATATCGTCAACCAGCCTGAAGTCATCGCAATCGGCATGGTAGCAGGGGCCACCGTTATTCGGCAGGTGACCGCCGGCAGCGCCGCCCGTGGGAATGCCATACAGCATGAAAGGCTGGTGGTCGCTGTGCAGGCCGGCGCCGCTTCTGAAAATATTGGTAAAGCTGGTATCGATTTCCTTCGCAATGGCGCCGACCGACAGAAACAGCTCTTTGCTGTCGTCGGTAGTGGAGGAATAGCCCTTCGGATCGTTGGTCATATCGTAGTTGAGCATATACACCACCTGGTCGAGGCTTTTGTCGGCCAGTCCCTGTTGCAGGTAAGCCTTCGAGCCCAGCAAACCTTCCTCTTCACCCATGAACAGTACAAACTCAACGCTGCGTTCGGGCTGCAGGTTAAGTGCTTTGAAGGTGCGGGCCATATCGATTACGGAGAAAGAGCCAATGCCATTGTCGAGCGCGCCGGTAGCGAGATCCCAGCTGTCGAGGTGCCCGCCCACCACTACTTTTTCATTGGGTTTCGATTTGCCGGGAATGCGGGCGATCACGTTGCGTGCCTTGATCATTCCCGAGAAATTCGTCATGTTGATATCAACGAACTGCTTCCCGCTTTTAAGGGTTTCCTTTATCCTGAAACCGTCTTCCTTCCCGATGCAAACAGCGGGTATTGGTATCAGTTTACCTGTAACTGAAGCGGTGCCGGTGAGTAAAATGCCGCCATCGGCCGTGTTATAGATCACGATGCCTTTGGCGCCGTATTTGGTGGCCAGGGCTGTTTTTTCAGAACGGTGCAGGTTCTGCAATTTTTCACCGCTGCCCGGCAATATGCCCAGATACACAAAGGCGATCTTTCCCTTCACTTTACCGGGCGTTGCCTGGTAATCGGCTTCGAGGCCATTCCCCATGTCGACCAGCTCGCCTTTAACCGCCGCCTTAACCGGCGAATGTGCGAGGGTAACGGCTTTTACCGGCTGCAGGCTTTTCAGGTCGCCGCCAATGGCAACGGAAATGGTTTTGCGGCTCCAGCTCTCCACTTCAAATGGCTGGTATCGTACGTCGGTGAACCCGTAAGATGTCAGCAGGTTGAAGGCGAAGTCTTCCGCTTTCTTCCCATTTTCCGATCCGGTAAGACGGTGGCCGATAGTGGTGGTTGCCTCCTTTAAGCTGTTGTACGCATTGGAATGGGTGAGCACTTCTTCGCTGATCTGTTTGAAGACGGGCGTCCATTCTGGTTTGGTCTGGGCCTGGGCGCCGAATGCCAGCAGCCCCAATCCCATTACGGTAGTAAATAGTTTTGTCATGCCTGTTTGGTTGTGAGTGCCGAAAATAACACCAATTGGCCGGATTTATTACCTTTCGTGGGCTATGCAGATGGTGTCCGATGCATTATTGCTGCGCTGAACAAACCTTCCGCTACCACCGACCTTACCACTCAACTGAGTGGCGCCATATTACTGGAAGCGGTTGCCCAAATGGAAAAGGATAAACTGTTTTGATGAAACAACTTGCTGTCACAGGCCTGCTTATCGCGTTATTGGCAGGAAATAGACCGGTGATGGGTCAGCAGAAAAATACTGCTTTTCAACCGGCACTGGCTGCCTTGCAAAAAGGGATTGAAACACATTTTTATTTGAATGCGTCGGGTTACTACCGTGAACATGCTGAACCCGCCCGGAATAAAAAGCCTGTCTCTTACCTGTGGCCGCTCTGTGCGCTGATCCAGGCCGAAAATGAGCTGGATGCATTGCAGCAGAAAAGCGGCGGCGTCGACAGGATATGGACTGCCATGCAGAAGTATTACGACGACCGTAAGCCGGCACCGGGCTTTGCGTCTTATCCGCCCGAAAAAGGGGGAGGTGATCGTTTCTACGACGATAACCAGTGGATTGGCATTGCCCTGATGGACGGATACAAACGCGAAAAAAAAGAAGCATGGCAGGAAGGCGCAAAAGGGATCTGCCGTTTTATGATGACGGCTTATGATACTGTATCGGGCGGCGGCTTATATTGGGAAGAAGGCAAATGGACCAGCAAGAATACCTGTTCGAACGGACCGGGCATCATCCTGGCCTTGCAGCTTTACCAGTCTACCGGCCAGCACAGCTACCTTGATACGGCGCTTCTGTTATATAAGTGGGTGAACCTGCACCTGCGTGACAGGAACGGGCTGTACATCGACAATATCGCCATTCCGTCGGGCAAGCCCGACCTGCGGCGTTACAGTTACAATACGGGCACCATGATGCAGTCAAACCTGTACCTGTACGAGATAACAAAAGATACCGGGTATCTTGCCGAAGCAAAAATAATAGCGGCGGTCGCGGCAGATTATTTCCTGGGAACAGGGCGTTTCAGGGACGGGCTGTGGTTCAATGCGGTTTTACTGCGGGCCTACCAGCATTTGGCCGGCATTGACCGTAACACGGTTTACCTCACCAAATTTGCGGCCTGTGTGAAAAACGAAATTCGTGACGCGCAGCTGGCAAACGGTCTTTTTGTACACAAAAACCAAACGGTTGACCTGGTAAACCAGGCAGGTATGTTGGAAATATTGGCGCGCCTGTCTTATCTTGAAACCCAATTTCAATTCTGATGACAATGAACAGAAGGCGTTTCATCCAACAAAGTTCACTGGCCGGTGCGGGCGTATTGACCGCCGGCGCTTCCTGGGCCATTTCACCCGCTGCCGAATTTCCGGTGGTACGCACACCGCTGGCCCGGCGAAAATTCAACAGCAAGGCGGTAGAAGCATTGATTACCGAAGTGAAATCGAAAATCGGGAATAAGGAAATCGGCTGGCTGTTTGAAAACTGCTTTCCGAATACACTCGATACCACGGTTGATTTTGAGATGATAGACGGTAAGCCCGATACCTATGTAATCACCGGCGATATAGATGCCATGTGGCTGCGCGACAGCTCGGCACAGGTATGGCCCTATATACCGCTTTGCCATACCGATAACGACCTGAAACAGCTGATCAGGGGTGTGATCAACCGCCAGGTGAAATGCATACTGAAAGATCCTTACGCGAATGCGTTCTATAAAGATGAGTCGCAGGTATCTGAATGGAAGCATACCGATATCACCGATATGAAGCCTGGTATCCATGAGCGCAAATGGGAGATCGATTCATTGTGTTACCCCATTCGCCTGGCCCATGGCTACTGGAAGGAAACCGGCGATACCTCGGTGTTCGATGCGCAATGGCAGGAAGCGATGAAACTGGTGGTAAAAACGTTCAGGGAGCAACAACGCTTTGACGGCAAGGGCCCCTATTCTTTCCAGCGCAAAACCGCCTGGGCCACCGACGGGGTTCCGATGGCAGGATACGGTTATCCCGCCCGTCCCAATGGCCTGATCTGCTCCATGTTCAGACCCAGTGACGATGTAACCATCTATTCCTATCTCATCCCCAGTAATTTCTTTGCCGTAACATCCCTGAGGCAAATGGCCGGGATCATGAAAGCCACCGGTAAGCCGGCGGCAGATGCCGGTGCTGCCCTTGAGCTGGCTGCCCAGGTGGAAAAAGCCCTGCAGCAACATGCCATCGCCACGCACCCGCAGTTCGGGAAAATGTATGCCTACGAAACCAATGGCTTTAACAGCTTCAACCTGATGGACGATGCGAATATTCCTTCTCTTTTGTCGTTGCCTTACCTGGGTGGCACAACGGTAGCGGATCCCCTTTACCAGTCGACCCGCCGGTTTGTGTTATCGCCCGAAAACCCTTTTTATTTCAAAGGCAAAGCGCTGGCAGGTATCGGCGGTCCGCATATCGGCCTGGACATGGTATGGCCGATGAGCATTATCATGCGCGGGCTTACATCGGGCGACTCCAAAGAGATCAGCGAATGCATCAACCTGCTGCAGCACTGTCATGCAGGCACGGGCTTTATGCACGAATCCGCTCACAAGGACGATCCCTCCAATTTCACGCGCAAATGGTTTGCGTGGACCAATACAATCTTTGGCGAATTCATCTGGAAAATTTACCGCGAAAAACCGCAGCTGCTGCAATAATGTAATGTTGCCGTATTTTGCGGTCCGAAAAGCTGACTACATGAAAAAATGCTTTGCCGCCCTGCTTTTATTGACAAGCTGGGGTTTCTCCGCTTTTGCGCAGGATGTAAATGCAGTAACTGACCCGGTAGAGTGGGTTAACCCGCTGATGGGAACCGATTCCAAGCCTTCGCTCTCTAACGGTAATACCTATCCGGCCATTGCACTGCCCTGGGGAATGAATTTCTGGACGCCCCAGTCGGGCAAAATGGGGGATGGCTGGGCTTACCAGTACGCTGCCGATAAGCTCAGGGGATTTAAACAAACCCACCAGCCTTCGCCCTGGATGAACGATTACGGTCAGTTTTCCATCATGCCCGTAACCGGCAAGCTGGCTTTTGAGCAGGATGAGCGGGCCAGCTGGTTTTCGCACAAGGCGGAAGTCGCAAAACCTTATTATTACAGCGTTTACCTGGCCGATCACGATGTGACCACCGAAATCACACCTACCGAAAGAGCCGCACAATTCAGGTTTACTTTTCCTGGTAATGATTCTTCGTTTGTAGTGATTGATGCTTTCGACAAAGGTTCTTATATCAAGATAATACCGGCCGAGCAAACGGTGATAGGGTACACTACACGTAACAGCGGCGGTGTTGCCGAAGGTTTCAGGAATTACTTTGTAGTCAAATTCGATAAGCCTTTTATGCTGTCGCATGCCTGGCATGACCGGCAGCTGGCCAAAGACACGCTTGAACTGCAAGCCGCCCATGCCGGCGCGATCGTGGGTTTCAGGCTGGCGAAGGGCGAACAGTTACATGCGCGGGTCGCTTCTTCTTTTATCAGCTTTGAACAGGCGTCCCTCAACCTGGCCCGCGAGCTGGGTAACGATGATTTTGAGCAAACGAAAAAGAAAGCGAAAGCAGCCTGGAACAAGCAGCTTTCACGGTTACAGGTGGAAGGCGGCACAGCCGACCAGGTGCGCACTTTTTATTCCTGCCTGTACCGGGCCAGCCAGTTTCCGCAAAAGCATTATGAAATCGATGCCGATGGCAAGGCGCAGCATTATAGTCCGTACACCGGCAAAACGCATCCCGGTTATTTTTTCGCCGGCACCGGTTTCTGGGATACTTTCCGCGCCCTGTATCCTTTCCTGAATCTTGTATATCCATCCATCAATGTGGAAATGCAGGAAGGGCTGGTGAATGCTTTTCTGGAAGGTGGTTTTCTGCCCGAGTGGAGCAGTCCCGGGTTTCGGCCCACCATGGTAGGTAATAATTCCGCATCGGTGGTGGCCGATGCCTATATCAAAGGATTGCGCGGTTACGATATCAGGCAATTATACGAGGCGTTGCTGAAAGGCGCGGCCAACGAGGGCCCGATAGATGCGGTAGGCCGCCGCGGTGTGGACTATTATAACCGGCTCGGTTATGTTCCTTACGACGTTAAGATCAACGAAAATGCCGCGCGCACGCTTGAGTATGCATACGATGATTTTACGATCTACCAGTTGGGCAAACAATTGAAGCGGCCTAAAAAAGAGCTGGATGTTTTTGCCAAACGCGCCATGAACTATAAAAACCTGTTCGACCCGCAGTACAGGCTGATGCGCGGCCGCAATAAAGACGGCAGCTTCCAGTCTCCCTTTAATCCTTTCAAGTGGGGCGATGCGTTTACAGAGGGGAATAGCTGGCATTATTCGTGGAGCGTGTTTCACGATATTGCGGGACTGGTAAAATTGATGGGTGGCCGTGAGGCTTTTTCGCAGAAGCTGGATTCGGTATTCAGTTTGCCGCCGGTATTCGACGACTCCTACTACGGGTATGTTATTCACGAAATCCGCGAAATGCAGGTCATGAATAGGGGGCAGTATGCGCATGGCAACCAGCCCATCCAGCATATGATCTATCTCTACAACTATGTAGGTCAGCCCTGGAAAACGCAGTATTGGTTGCGTGATGTGATGACGAAATTGTATATGCCAACACCCGACGGTTATTGCGGCGATGAAGACAACGGGCAAACCTCGGCCTGGTACCTTTTCAGCGCTATGGGCTTTTATCCTGTTTGCCCGGGAATCGACCAGTATGTGCTGGGAGCGCCCCTGTTCAAAAAGATCACACTTAACCAGGAGAACGGCAAAAAACTCATCATTCGCGCCGGTAATAACAGCTCCGAAAACAAGTATGTACAGTCATTGTTGTTAAACGGGAAAAACTGGACGAACAACTGGGTGTCGCACAGCAGCCTGGTGCAGGGCGGCATGCTTGATTTTGAAATGGGACCCGATCCGTCGCGCACCCGCGGTACGGGCGCCGATGCCGATCCCTATTCGTTTTCCGTGCACGAGAAAAGATAATTGCCGCATTCAACCACAGTTTCAGCAGAATTTATTATTTTTTGTTGCCAAACTGATTGCGAAAATTATCTGCCTGACATGCCTGCACGTAGTTACTATTACTGCTTACTGCTGGTTTTTCTGTTGAATTGCCTTCGTGGACAGGCGCAGGAAAAAGATTATAGTTTCGTTTACATTGACATCGGTCAGGGGCTGTCGGGCAACCAGGTAAATACAGTGTATAAAGACAGCCGGGGCTTTTTATGGATAGGAACGCTTACCGGGCTGAACCGATACGACGGTTATTCGTTCAAGCTGTTTCGACACGACGACAGCGATTCCGCCAGTCTTAACGACGACGATATTATCCGTGTATTTGAAGGTCCTTCCAACAAACTGTGGATACAGAGCCGGAGCGGCTTCTGTATTTATGATCAGTTGACAGAAAAAATTTCTCGGAATACCCAGCAGTATTTCCAGTCGGTCGGCCTGCCGTCCGACGGCTTCAGGACTATTTTACGTGCGGGCGACAACTATTATTTTGTATATGCCAACGCGGGTGTATATGAATACCGGCCCGGCGGAAAAATTCGCCAGGTAAAACAATCGGTGCTGCCCGATCACGCCACCAATCCCATTACCAGCGCCGTATTGGATTCGAAAGGATATGGCTGGCTGTTGCGCTATAACGGCGCATTGGAGAAGGTGGACCTCGAACTTGACCGGCAGTTGCTGCGTACGGGTGTGCTGCAGAAGGAAAACCTGCAACTGCAATTCGGATACGAGATGTTTATCGACAGCCAGGACGATATCTGGTTGTACCAGCGCAGCACGCTGGCCGGCCTTTTCCGGTACGACGCGGTGCGCAACCTGGTTACGCATTATCAGACAAATTCAACGCCGGCAGCAATAAGCAGCAATTCAATAAACGGCATTGCAGAAGACAGTCACGGGCAGATATGGATAGCTACCGATCATGGCGGCCTTAATATATTCAACAAAAAAAGCAATACGATGGAAGTGTTGCTGAACGATCCGTCGCAAAAAAACAGCATTGCCGATGAAGCCATCAATTCAGTATATAAAGACGACCAGGGCATCATGTGGCTCGGCACTAATAAAAAGGGAATTCACTATTACGATGAAAGAACCAACCAGTTTCCGCTTTATCACCGGGCAGGTTTGGGCAGCCGCCGTATCCCGTTTGACGATATCAATGCGTTTGCAGAAGACAAAGCGGGCAACTGGTGGATCGGCACCAACGGCGGCGGACTGGTGTACTATGATCGTATTAAGGGAACCTGCAAAACCTTTCGCCACAACAAGACCGATCCGAACAGCCTGACCAACGATGTGGTGGTGGCATTACACCTTGACAGGCAGGAAAAGTTGTGGATCGGTACCTATCTGGGCGGGATGGATTGTTTTGACGGGCAGCGGTTCACCCATTTCAAACACGATCCCAGCCAGCCCACATCCATTGCCGACGACCGGGTATTCAGCATTTATGAAGACCGTACCGGCAATCTTTGGGTAGGCACCAATAATTTCGGCCTCGACCGCTTCGACCGTGCGAAGAAAATATTTTATCACTACCAGCCGGCTGATCCGCAAGCCGTCCATTCACCCAATATATCATCCCTGGCGGAAGATGCGAGGGGCAACCTGTGGGTAGGAACGGCCTGGGGTATAGACCTGCTCGATAAAAATACAGGCCGGTTTATTCATTACCTGAAAGAGAACAGCCGGCTAAGCTATAACGGCATCAACGGCATTATGGAAGACCATGCCGGCAATGTATGGGTGGCGACCAACAGGGGACTGAACGTGCTGCTCAAGGGACATACGATGTTCAAGTCGTTTTTTGTGAAAGACGGGCTGGCAGACAATACCGTGCTGGAAATACTGGAAGACGATCAGCATTATATATGGGTAAGCTCCAAATCGGGCATTAGCAAGATCGAGGTATTGCACCAGGAGGGAGGAGACATCAGCGTCAGGTGCATCAATTACAATGAATTTGACGGCCTGCAGGGGCGTGAGTTCAACCGCTATGCAGCCATGAAAACCCGCAACGGAGAACTTGTTTTCGGCGGCGCAAACGGATTCAATGTTTTCGATCCGGGCGCTGTCAGGAATACCCATTCCTGTCCGCCGCTGGTGCTGACCCGCTTCAGCCTCTTCAACAAAGAGATTCGCCCCGGAGAGGCATTCCGCAACCGGGTTATTTTAGACAGCAGCATCAGCCATCTCGGATCGCTGACATTGAAGCATTTTGAAAATGACTTCTCCTTTTCTTTTGCAGCGCTGGAATTTACACAGGCGAATAAAACCAGGTATGCTTATAAGCTGGAAGGATTCAATAAAGACTGGATTGTAACCGACGGCAGCAGCCGGCAGGCCACTTACACCAATATCGACCCGGGTAACTACCGGTTTTTGGTGAAAGCAAGCAATGCCGACGGTAGTTGGAATGAAGACGGCATGATTCGGCTGTGCATTACCGTTATGTATCCCTGGTGGAAAACCGAGTTAGCCTGGCTCGCATACATCGTCATCGGCCTTTCGCTTTTATTCGTGGCGAGGAAGATGATCATACGACGGGAGAAAAGGCAATACGCCATAGTGACCGAGCGCGAAGAGTCTCGGCGGATGCACGAGCTCGACCTGATGAAGATCCGTTTCTTCACCAATGTCAGCCATGAATTTAAAACACCCCTGTCGCTGATCATCACACCGCTTGAAAAGATGATCGGCCAGGTGAAAGACCCGTCGCTTGCCGATCAGCTACAACTGATGCAGCGAAATGCGAAAAGGCTGCTGAATATGGTCAACCAGTTGCTGGATTTCCGCAAAATGGAAGTGAATGAATTAAGGCTGCACAGCAGCCGCGCCGATATAGTGGCTTTTCTCCGCGATTTGTCTTATGCATTCACCGATCTGGCAGAGAAAAAACATATCCGCTTCCGGTTTGACAGTGCTATCGAACGACTCGATATGGATTTCGATCAGGACAAGATGGAGAGGATTCTCTTTAACCTGCTGTCGAATGCCTTTAAGTTCACGCCCGAGAATGGAACGGTAAACGTGGCGCTTTTCTGCCGGGACCAAAAGGAAGGCAGCTTCCTGGAGATCGAGGTGAAAGACACGGGCATCGGTATCGAAAAAGAAAAGCAGGGCCGCATTTTCGAACGGTTTTTCCAGGCTGCTTTGCCGGGAAATATGCTGAACCAGGGCTCGGGTATCGGCCTCGCGATTACCCGCGAATTCGTGGAAATGCACCAGGGGAAGATTTTCCTGGAAAGTCAGCCGGGACAAGGCAGCCGGTTCCGCGTGCTGCTACCCCTGCAATTATTGCCTGAAGAAAAGACGATCTCCCTGCCCGAAGCCGGCAGGGAAGCGAAAAAGATCCGGCGAAAGCCGGTTATTCTGCTGGTGGAAGACAATGAAGATTTCCGGTTTTACCTGAAAGACAACCTGCGGGAAATTTTCACCGTGCTTGAAGCGGCCGACGGCCGTGAGGGCTGGAAAAAGGCGCTTGCCGAACATCCCGACCTGGTAGTGAGTGATATCAGCATGCCTGGTATGGACGGCCTGGAATTGTGCAGGAAGATAAAAACCGACGACCGTACCAGGCATATGCCGGTCATTTTGCTCACCGCGCTGGCCGATGAGAAACAGCAGTTGCTGGCGCTGGAAACCGGCCCGAACGACTACCTGACCAAACCCTTTAATTTCGAAATATTGCTTTCCCGGATGAAAAACCTGATCCAGTTCCAGGAACAGGTCAAACAGACCTACCAGAAGCAGGTAGCTGCATCGCCTGCAGCTATTGACAGCGAAATCACCGAGGACGATTTTGTTCGCCGTGTACTGGCCATTGTAGAGGCGAATATGGGGAATCCCGATTTTTCGGTTGACCAGTTGCGCCAGGAACTGTTGCTGAGCCGCACCAGCATGTATAAAAAGATGCTGGGGCTTACCGGGAAAACACCCATCGAGTTCATACGAAGCATCCGGTTGCAGCGGGCGGCTCAACTGCTGGAGAAAACCAGCTATAATGTGACGGAGATCGCCTATATGGTTGGTTTCAATAACCCGAAATACTTTGCCCGTTATTTCAGGGAAGAGTTTGGTGTTTTGCCGTCCCTTTTTCAGTCCGCCACCCGGAAATTGCCGCCCGATCAGCCGGATTGATCATTTTATACCCCACAAAAAACAGTTTTATACCCTGTACCTAACATAATCCTACCCTTAAAAGACGTTTTCCGTTCCCCTGATCCGCGTTTCAAACGATATATTTAGACTGCATTTATTGCTTAACAATTGCTTGTGTATGAAAAAAACCAAAACTGTGCTGCTGTGTCGGCTGCTCGTATTTTTGCTGACCGGGCTGCTGGCCCCCTGGTTGTTGCAGGCCCAGGTTTCGCAACGAACCATAACGGGTAAAGTCATTTCTTCAGACAACAAACCGGTGGCGGGCGCTACTATTACCATCAAAGGAAGTACCCGCGCCTACCTGACCGACGCCAACGGCGAGTTTTCGTTCGGCGCCAAAGCCGGTGAGGTATTGGTTGTTTCCTATGTCGGTTTTCAACCCCGGGAGGTGGTGGTCACCGCTGAGAACAGCTACAGTATCCGCATCCAGCCCGGCGATGCCAGGATGAGCGAAGTAGTCGTGATCGGTTACGGCTCTTCAAAACGGGCCAACCTGACCGGTGCGCAAACATCGATCAGTTCGAAAGAGATCGACCGTACGGTTAATACCACGATCGAGCAGGCCATCCAGGGTCGTTCGGCCGGGGTGTATGTTACCCAAAACACCGGTCAGCCCGGCGGTGGTATTTCCATAAACATTCGCGGCATCAGCACCATCGACGGCACTACCGAGCCGCTCTACGTGATAGATGGTGTGCAGATGCAACCGGCTGTGGTGAATTTCGGCGCCCAGAGTTCAACCAATGCGATTGCGGGTCTGAACCCTGCCGATGTTGACAATATACAGTTGCTGCAAGGGCCTTCGGCGACGGCGATTTACGGTTCGCGGGCTGCCAACGGGGTCGTGCTGATCACTACCAAACGCGGAAAAAGCGGCGAATCGCGTTTCAACTACGGTTTTCAGTACTCTCTTCAGGCGCCGCCGGAAAAGCTTAAGGTGATGGATCTGCGGCAATATGCGCAAATGGTGCAGGAGTACCACAATATCGCCGGCGGCGAAACCCCCGAGCGATTCCTCGATCCGTCGCTTCTGGGTGCGGGTACCGATTGGCAGGAGGAGTTATTTTCTTACGCACCCATGCAAAAGCACCAGATCAGCATGAGCGGCGGTAATGAAAAAACAACCTACTACCTGTCGGGTGATTACCTCAAACAAGACGGTATTGCCATCGGGTCGGGATTTGACCGCTATTCAGCCCGCCTGAACCTCGATAATAAGGCAAAAGACTGGCTGACCATCGGCGTTAACCTGAGTGTGAACCAAACCAACGAACAGCTGACTACCAGCCAGGAGAACGTCATTTCCAATGCACTCCAGCTTTCGCCGCAGATACCGGTGAGGAATTTCGATGGTAGCTGGGGAGGTGGCGATGAAACCAACGGCGCAAACAAATTTGCGCCGGTGAACCCTATTGCCATCGCCAACCTGACGACCAATAAATATGTTCGCCGGCAGGTATTAGGCGGAATTAATCTCGCCGTCAGGCTGACCAAAGACCTTAACTTCCGCACATCTGCCAATACCAGTATCAATTATGCGAATGGTACCTATTATCGGCCCACCTACGCGATCGGCTGGGCGATAAACGA
>JASGFZ010000027.1:0-18577 GCA_047605345.1 Flavihumibacter sp.
GGCTTTCCTGCTGTGCAGGGGTGAGCATGGCATTCACTTCGCTGCGGTGCTCGGCCGACAGCTTTTTCAGCTGGGCCTTTTGCTGTGCTTCGGCCAGCGTGGTATTGGCACGGATCAGGCGGGCCTGCTCGCGGTACCGGTCGTTCAGCACTTTCATTTTATCTGCCTGTTCATCGGTCAGCTTCAATGTTTCTTTCAGGTTGTGGCGATCGTTTTTTTTCTGCGCCAGCTTGGCTTTTTGCTCGGGCGTAAGGATGGCCATCATTTTTTCATGCTGTTCCTTGCGCAACTGCGCCATTTGGCTTTTCTGTTCTGCCGTCAGTTCCAGGTCGCCGAAAGGCGCACGTTTACCATGATGGGGGCCACGCTTGTTGAGGGTGCTGTCCTGCGCCATGGCGCCGCTGATTACCAGACCCATGGCTATGGTTGCAAATAGTTTTTTCATCTTGTTTTTTATTCTAAGACGAAAGAACGGTTCCGGGGTTTAAGGCCGGTCTGCCTAGAAAATGTTAAAGCGTTATTTGTTGGCCAGCTGCCCGCAGGCGGCATCGATGTCCTTGCCCCGGCTGCGCCGCAACCGCACGTTCACGCCTTTTTTCTCAAGGTGTTGCATGAACTGCAGCACCTTGTCTTCTTCGGGTTTGCGGAACGACGCATTGTCGATGGGATTGTATTCAATGATATTGATCAGGTCGGCCGGTACGCGGCGGTAGATCTGTACCAGCTCATCGGCGTCTTTCAGGCTGTCGTTGAAATCATTGAACAGGATATATTCAAAGGTGATTTCGTTACCGGTTTGGCGGTAGAAATAATTCAGCGCGTCGATCAGGCTTTTGATATCGTTGCTGTCGTTGATGGGCATTATTTCGTGCCGCTTTGCATCATTGGCGGCATGCAGCGATAAAGCGAGCTTGAACCGCACCTTGTCATCTCCCAGCTGGCGGATCATTTTTGCCACGCCCGCAGTTGATACGGTAATGCG
The DNA here is from genome assembly GCA_047605345.1 of Flavihumibacter sp. GTDB lineage: Bacteria > Bacteroidota > Bacteroidia > Chitinophagales > Chitinophagaceae > Flavihumibacter. The sequence goes on from JASGFZ010000027.1 coordinate 983, forward strand.
TCGCGGGCTCATGCCCAGCCCTTCGGGGGAAGTGATCCGGTCGATCGCCTTCAGCACATTTTTATAATTGAGCAGTGGTTCGCCCATGCCCATGAAAACGATATTGCTGAGCTTTTTGCCATAAACCTTCTCGCTCTGGCGGTTGATCAGTACCACCTCATCGTAGATCTCGTCGAAGGTCAGGTTCCTTTTCCGGTCCATATAGCCCGTTGCGCAGAATTTGCAGCTGAGCGAGCAGCCGATCTGCGACGATACGCAGGCGGTGCGTCGTTCATCGGTGGGGATGAGCACGCCTTCCACCAGGTGCCCGTCGAAGGTTTTGAAGCGGCTTTTCAGGGTGCCGTCTTCGCTGTGCTGGGTAAGGTCTTCCCGCAGGGCCGGTAGCGAAAAATGAGCGGCCAGCTGCTGGCGAAGCCCCTTGCTGAGGTTGGTCATGTCGTCGAAATACAGTACCGGCTTGAGCCATAGCCATTCATACACCTGTTTGGCGCGGAAAGCCGGTTCGCCTTTTTCGGCAAAAAAAGCGGTCAGCGCTTCCAGGCTCAAATCCCTGATATTCGGTTTCTCCAGCTTCAGCATCGCGCAAAGTTCCGGCTTTGCCGGCAAATTTCCATCCGTCGGTTTTTCCTGTAGAAACTTGGGATAGCGAAAATTTCCCGAACCGACATTTGCTTTCGTATGCTACTGCCCACTTTTGCCCATTATTGCTTCTCCTTACGGAAACTGGTTTTCAGGTCAAAACCATGCGACAGCATGCGCTGTGTATCGTTTCCGAGAGGAATGTCCTTTTCGGGCTCTTGATTTTTAGCCGATAGAAAATCACTTAATTCCCGCCATATTATTTCCGCAGGAATCATTTTCCCTACCGCAATGTTTTCCAATTTCGGATAAGGAAAAAGCCCAATCCCTGCCGCATGCATACAGATGGCGTAATCAATAGCGTAGTGGTGTTTTTCAAAATCCCGTGCCAGCTCTTTCTTTAGGTCTTCGCCCGGCTCTTCCAAATGGGTATGATACACGTATTGCCATATACTGCGCCCGTGCTGCTCCAAATTGAACACCAACGGCATGCCTTTACTATTTTGTTGCCGCCATGGCGAGATTTTTCTCCGTGTAGCGAACGCGCTGTCTTCTGCCATCTTTTTCAACTCATCTCCCCAGAAAAATTGCCCGTTTTTGTAAAGCCCCTGAATTACTTTCTTACCAATAAAAAGTGTCGCCACCGTATCGAAGGGCAGTACAATTTTTGCATCTCCGCTCCGCCGGTCGAGAACGAGCAATGCATCCTCGCCATAAATGCCGGCCAGGTAATCGTAATAATCCTTGTATTTGGAGTAAATTTTCATCTATTTGCTTATACCCTAATATTTTCATTGAACAGCAATGTATCTCTTTTGCAATATTTACCGCAAGCATAATATTCCTGTACAATAGCTTTGTCCGGCAATAAAAAGAAAACACGGCGAAGGTTGCCGTCTACAGCTAAAGTGCCTTTTGGGACCGCAAATGCGTTGCTTTTATACCAATCACTGTCATTACTGCATGAATAAATATAAAAATAGTATACCTCCGGCGTTATCCCGGGCTTCTTCGGGAAAAGCCGGACGGAATGGCAAAACAGGGTGTTATTCAAATAAGCAGGGGTTTATTTGATAGAAATAAAAAAATAGACAAAAAATGAACTATTGTTGCAATTAATTTGAACTATTGTTGCATTTTTGAGTCCTCATTTAATCTGATGTAGCATGCGATTCTTTTTTTCCCTGGTGGTTCTCTTGGCAGGCATTTCGGCCTTCTCCCAACCTGTTCACAACAGCTTTTCCGGTAAAATAGTAAGTGCTGCCAATGCCAAACCCCTGGCCGGCGCCTCGGTGTACCTGCCCGACCAGAAAAGGGGCGCCGTTGCCGATAACAACGGTTTTTTCTCGATCAACGGGTTGCGCAACGGTAATTACCTGGTGGAAATCAGCTACCAGGGCTTTGCCAGCATCGTGGAGAACATCCGGTTCAACGGCCAGCTCGACACCAGTTTTTCACTGGAGCCGCGCGTGGTAGAAAACCAGGCGGTGATCGTTACCGGCGTTTCATCGGCCATGAAAATCAAGCAAACCCCGCAGCCCATCAATGTGGTGAAACGGGAAGACCTGCAGCGGCTCGTATCTGCAAATGCCATCGAAGCCCTGTCGAAATCGGTGCCCGGCGTTTCGGTGCTGTCTACCGGCCCGGCCATTGGCAAACCTTTTATCCGCGGCCTGGGCTATAACCGCGTGGTGACCATCAACGACGGGGTTCGGCAGGAAGGCCAGCAATGGGGCGATGAACATGGTATTGAGGTAGACGACTATTCCATTCAGCGCATCGAAGTACTGAAAGGACCGGCCTCGCTGTTGTACGGCAGCGACGCACTTGCCGGCGTGATCAATATCATCTCACAGCGACCTGTAACCGAAGGAAAGATAAGCGGCAGCGTGGGCACGGAGTACCAGACCAACAACGCACTGCGGGGCGTATATGGCAATATAGGCGGCACCAAAAACGGGTTCAGCTGGAACGCCTACGGATCGTACAAGGCGGCGCACGACTTCCAGAACAAATACGACGGATATGTGTACAACAGCAAATTTTACCAGGGCAACTTCGGTGGTATGCTGGGCTACAGCGGCAAATGGGGGTATTCGCATATACTTGCCAGTTATTTCAACCAGCACATAGGCATGGTTGATGGGGGCCGCGATGAAGAAGGGCGTTTCCTGAAAGTATTGCCCGGCGGCGATGAGGCCGTTGCCGTTAACAGCGATTTCAAATCAATTGATCCGCAGGTGCCTTACCAGCACATCCGCCATACCAAAATCACCAGCGAAAGCATGTTCAACCTCGGTGAATCGCAACTGGAGCTGGTAGTGGGCCTGCAACGCAACCAGCGCCAGGAATTTGGCGACCCCGACGAACCCAAAACGCCCGAAGCCTATTTCGATCTGAAGACCCTTACCTATGCAGCGCGCCTGCACCTGCCTTCGCAGAGCAAATACTGGAAATTTACCGTGGGCGCCAACGGCATGTACCAAACCAACGAGAACCGCGCAGAAGAAACCCTGATTCCCGATTACAATATTTTCGATATCGGCGCCTTTGGGTTTACGCAGTACCACAAAGACAAATTCTCTTTCAGCGGCGGTCTCCGGTTCGATAACCGTCATATAAACAGCGATGCCATGACGGTGGACGATGAGCTCAAATTTATCGGCTTCACCAAAGATTTTTCCAATGTATCGGGCAGCGCAGGTATCACCTATGCTGTCAGCAAACCGGTAAACCTCAAGCTCAACCTCGCCCGCGGTTACCGGGCGCCCTCACTCGCCGAACTGGCCAGCAACGGGGCGCATGAGGGAACCAACCGGTACGAGATCGGCGACCGCAGCCTGAAAAGCGAAACCAGTTACCAGGTGGACGGGGGCGTTGAATGGAACACCATGCACCTGTCGGTAGAAGCGAACCTGTTCTATAACCATGTACAGAATTTTATCTTTTACCAAAAGCTGCAGAACAGCGCCGGAACCGATTCCCTTATTACAGATCCTGAATCGGGTGAAGAGCTCATGGCCTTCCGCTTCAACCAGCACAGCGCTAATTTGTATGGCACCGAGGTGAGTGTTGACATACACCCGCATCCGCTCGACTGGCTGCATTTTAAAAATGCCTTCAGCTATACCGTTGCCCGTTTTACGGAGCCGGTTGATGGCTCAAAGAATATTCCCAATGTTCCCGCCGGACGCCTTTTTTCGGAACTGGCGGTAAACCTGCTGCCCGAAGGCAAAACCTTCCGGAACCTGTACGTGAACCTGCAGTCTGATTACAACTTTGCGCAAAACCATGCCTTTACCGGGTATAATACGGAAACAAACACGCCTTCGTACTGGTTGCTGAATGCCGGTATCGGAACCGATATTCACCATCGCGACAGGAAATGGGCATCCCTGCAGGTTTCTTTGCAGAATATAACCGACGAAGCTTACCAGAGCCACCTCAGCCGGTTAAAATATACCGCGGTTAACCCGGTAACCGGCAGGCAGGGTGTATTTGCAATGGGCAGAAACCTGGCATTGCGGCTGAATATACCGCTCGACTTCAACTGGAACTGACAGGCGACATCGCATACACAATGATGTTGATGCCGAATTTGGTATTGTCTTCGGCCATAAAGCGTTTGTTGCGGAAATCATAATCCCATTCGCAGCCATAATCTTTATTGCTGTACAAAACGCCGATGCGGCCATTTACGATGATTGCCTTCAGGTAGTCGTGGATAAGGTCGTCGCCCCATCCGTTAAGCTCGAAAGCGGTATTGGGCGGCCCCTTTTCAAAATCAAAGAATGAGCGGTAAATCGGATGGCTGTTGGGATTTTTTTTAATGCATTCGGCCCGAACAAGACTGCCATCTGGCTTTCGAACGACTTGGCGAAGAGTCCGTCGACGTCGTGGTTGCAATCATCACGAAAACAAATCCCCCGTTGTCAACATACTGCTTGAAGTGCAATGCTTCGGTTTGGTCAAACTGCACCAGCTTGTGGCCGCTCATATAACAAAAAGGATAATTGAACAGCTCGCGGCCGGCCAGCTCAACCACTTTCTCCTGCGGTATTACCGGAATGGTAGTATATTCAATCAATGAATTCAGCAGGTTTGCAGGCATACGCTGATCCGTATCCCAATCGCCTGAACGATATTTGAGTCGTACAAAAGTGAAGGCTGCTGCTGAATGGTTGTCTGTATGATTGCCGGTCATGTAATGTCTTCGAAACTTTGCTAAAATAAGCCGTATTTCATAGAACATTTTTTTAAAATTGGCGACTTGATAAATAACGAATCAACATTGCAGGCTTTATTGGGAAAATTGCCTTTGCTCAAAGACGAAATTCAGAAACAGATTGTAGGTCAGGATGAAATACTGGAAGAGATCATCATTGCCCTGCTGGCCGGCGGACATTGTTTGCTGGAAGGCGTACCCGGCCTGGCGAAAACCCTGATGGTGCGAACGCTGTCGCAGGCGGTAGACCTGCCGTTCAGGCGCATCCAGTTCACCCCCGACCTGATGCCGACCGATATTATCGGTACCGAAGTACTGGAAGAAGATGTCAGCACCGGTAAACGTTTTTTCAAATTCAACAAAGGCCCCCTGTTCGCCAACATTGTGCTGGCCGATGAAATAAACAGAACGCCGCCCAAAACACAAAGTGCCTTGCTGGAAGCGATGCAGGAGTTTGAGATCACGTATGCGGGGCAAACCTATAAACTGGAACGTCCTTTTTTCATCCTCGCCACGCAGAATCCCATCGAGCAGGCGGGCACCTATCCTTTGCCCGAAGCCCAGCTCGACCGTTTTTTGCTATATATAAAAATCGGTTATCCATCGGCGTCAGAAGAAGCCGCCATACTGGGCAATACCACCGGCACCCGGAAAGCACACATCAGTCCGGCCATAACCGGCGCTGAAATACTGCAGCTGCAATCGATGGTGCGTGAGGTGAATATCAGCGCCGACCTGGTTGAATACGTAACCACGCTGGTGCGTGATACACGCCCCGCCACCACACATTGCGAATATGTAAAAGAATGGGTGGGCTGGGGTGCCGGTCCGCGGGCCGGCCAGGCGCTTATCCTCACGGCAAAAGCGCGTGCCCTGCTGAAAGGCCGCTATGCGGTAACGCAGGAAGATATCCAGGTAATGATCTACCCGGTGCTGCGACACCGCATGCTGCTCAATTTCAAAGCCGAAGCCGAGCAGATCACTACCGATATGGTAACGGCCGAATTATTGAAATCAGTTAAGCGAAACTTCCGGGCATAAGCATGCAGTTTCCTTCGCCTGAAATATTATTGTCGATCAGGAACCTGTCGCTGGCTGCACGGCAGCTTATCGATCCCTATCTGTCGGGCATCAACAAGAGCCGCGTGAAAGGGCAGGGGCAGGAGTTCAGCCAGTACCGCAGTTACCAGCCCGGCGACGACCTGCGCTGGATGGACTGGAAAATGTATGCACGTTCCGATCGCTACTATGTGCGTGAATCGGAAATGGATACCAGTGTGCACGTGCGTATTATGATCGATGCCAGCGGCTCGATGAACTATGCAGAGAAAGGCATTCGCAAGATCGACTATGCGCGCCTGCTGGCCGGTGCACTCGGGTACCTGGCGTATCGGCAGGGCGACGCCATCGGCCTGTCGGTTTTTCACGAAGGGCGCTATGAAAGTATTCCCTCCCGAAATGACTCACGGCACCTCGCCCGTTTCTTTTACCAGCTGGAACAGCTTGAAGCCGGCGGTGTTTTTGTGCCCCAGAACCAGTACAAACCTTTGCTCAACCGGCTTCCGAAAAAAGAGCTGATCATTTTCATTACCGACCTTTACCAGGCAGGCGATGAGCTGCTGAAGCTGCTGCATGAGCTGACGGCCGGCAGGCATGAGTCGATCGTTTTTCATTTGATGGGTCCCGCCGAGCTGAACATGGATTTCAGCGGCTATGCAACGGTGCGCGACCTGGAAACAGGTGAAACCGTTGAATACGGCGGTGCCGATGCGGCAAAAAAAGCAGCCCTGCTGCTGGACGACTATATAACGGATACGCGCAACCGCATACTGGAGAAAAATATCAGTTACCGGCTATTGCCCATCGACCAGCCTTTGAACGAAGCCATCACCGATTTCCTGAAACAACGCCAAAAATCTTCCGCATAAGTGTTGCGTTTCGGTACCCCCATATGGTTGTTGGCGGCGGCAGGCATCATCATTCCCGTGCTGATTCACTGGTGGCGCAGCCGCAGCGGCCGGGTGCTGGAAATTCCTTCCATCCGCTTCCTTGAAAAAGACGCCAAAGCGGTGGCAAGAAAGCGGCAGTTGCAGGACCTTTTGCTGCTGTTGACCCGCTGTCTTCTTTTTATAATTGCAGCCCTCTGGCTGGCCGTTCCTTTTTTGCATCGCAAAAAAACTGCGGGAAAAACAGTCAGCGGCTGGCTGCTGATCAGCGACGATGTTCGCCCTGCAGCCCTGACCACGTACAACAGCCTGATCGATTCGCTGCGGCAAACAGGCTATGAGCTCCGGGCCTTCCGGAAGGGATTCCCGCCGCTTGAAAAAAAACCTGCCGATACCGGCACCACCATTCCCTATTTCAGCCTGCTGGATGCGGCCGACCGGCAGCTGCGCGACGACCAGTCGCTGTTCCTGATCACGGGCAACGACCGTACCCGTTTTGGCAGCAGCAAGCCGGGAATAGCGCATGCCATTACCTGGCGGCTGTTGCCGGTCAAAACGCCTGCCGTTGCCGACACTATTCATCCCATCAGCATTGCGATCCAGGCGGGCGCCGCCGTTAAGGATGCCGGCTACCTGTCGGCCGCTTTCAGGGCGCTGCAACAGGCAGCCATGCCGGGTGTAACCATAAACGACTACAAGCCAGGTCAAACGACAGACTGGCTGTTCTGGCTCGATACCAAACAGGAACCTGCTGCCGGCGCAGCGAAAAATATTGTTCAGTACACCGAAGGAAAAAGAGTGGAACAGAACAGCTGGCTGCAGGCAAAAACAGGGGGTGTGGCCGACCGCCCCGCACTCTACCGGCAAGCTATACCCGAAGAAAAAAAACCGGGCCGGGCCTGGTGGATCGATGCCGCCGGTACACCGGTTCTCTGGTCGGCGCCTGCTAATGATCATCTGTTGTATTTCTCCTCGCGCTTTCACCCCGGCTGGAACAACCTGGTATGGTCGCCGGGTTTCCCCGAATGGCTGGCGGGCTTATTGCTGGCAGACCAGGAAGCCGCGGTGGCCGATAACCCGGTAGAAGAAAACGAGTTGCATGATTTCAGGTCCGTCGCCCAAAAAGCAGGAATGTCCGCTGAAAACAGACCCATCCCCGACCTGTTCTGGCTGGCCTTGCTTCTGTTTGTTTTCGCAGTGGAACGAATACTTACTTACCGAAAAAATGCCGGCGCGTGAAAGGTGCAGATAAAATAGGAAACTGGCAGCGCAGCTGGCAACGTGAACAGCGGATCACCTGGATTTGCTTTGGCTTATGCCAGGGATTGCTGCTGGCGGTAGTTGCCAAATGGCTTATAGGCTGGCAGGGCTGGCTGCTGGCGGTACCGCTGTTGCTGGCGGTGATACCTTTCGCGCTGTTGGCGGCGCGGAAAAAAGTGGCTGTTGAAGAAGTGACCGGCCGGCTCGACCAGGCATTCCCCTCACTGGAAGAAAGCAGCTCCCTGCTGGTCAGCGACCAGGCTTCGGGCTCATTGCTGTTTACCCTGCAACAGCAAAAAACCGAGCAGGCCCTTCAACAGATCAGCCCCCCGCAACCGTATCGCCAAAAGATGGGAATAGCCGTTTTGCTGGCCCTGCTGGCAGCTGTGTTGCTGGTGCTGGTGCCGGCAAAACAGGAGGCGCCTGCGGGTGAGGCCACACCAACGATACCCAATGAAAACAAGGCACCGGTGCCCTTGCAGCTGGCGTCGGCAAGCATCCGGATAACGCCGCCGGCCTATACGCGGTTGCAGGCGAGAGAGCAACAACCCTTTGCCCTGCAAACCGTTCAGGGTGCCGACGTGCAGTGGACACTGCAAACCAATAAGGCGATAGAAAAAATGCAATTGCTGTTCAACGATTCATCGGTGTTGCCGTTGCGGGCAACAGACAGCAGTCATACCCGCTGGCAGGCAGTAAAAAAACTGGAAAAATCAGGCTTTTACCGCGTGGATACCGACGGATTGCCTTCCGATATTTATACCATCGATGTGCTGCCCGATCTGCCACCGGTAGTGAATATCAGTTCGCCCGAAGGGCAAACCCTTATTGAAGCCGGTATGCCTTTCGAGGTGATGATCCGTTCACAATTGAAAGACGATTACGGGTTGGTATCGGCGCATCTCGCCGCCACCATTGCCAGCGGATCGGGCGAAGCGGTGAAATTCAGGAACGAGAAAATCGATATCAGCAGCATTGTTCGCGATCATGCGTCGGCGACCTGGAACCGGCTGCTTGACCTGCGCCAGTGGCAGATGAAAGGTGGCGATGAACTCTATTTCTACCTGGAAGCGACCGACGGCCGCGGCCAGGCATCGCGATCGGATATCTGCATCGTACGGCTGCCCGACACCACCGAGCTGCTTAGCATGGACGGCATGCTGACTGCCATGGATGTGAAACCTGAATTCTTCCGCAGCCAGCGGCAGATCATTATAGAAACGGAGCAGCTCATTCGGGATAAGAAAAACATAAGCGTTGCGGCTTTCCAGGAAAAAAGCAATGAGCTCGGCGGCGAGCAAAAACTGCTGCGGTTGCGTTATGGAAAATTCCTGGGCGAAGAAAATGAGACCAATATCGGCGGCCATCACGACCACGACGATCATGATCACGATCATGACCATGACGAAGAAGCGCATAATGATGCCGTTGATTTCAACAATGCCGAAAAGATACTGGAAGAAGTAACCCACAAACACGACATCGCCGAAGACGCCACTTTTTTTGATCCCGAAACCAAAAAGCAGCTCAAGGCAACGCTCACCGAAATGTGGAATGCAGAGCTGAAGCTGCGCATTTACAATCCGGAACAGGCTTTGCCGTATGAATACAAGGCCCTGCGTTTGCTGAAAGACCTGCAGCAGCAGTCGCGCGTGTTCGTGGGAAAAACAGGCGTCAAAACCACACCGCTCGACCCAGCGAAACGAGGTTCGGGCGACCAGGATAAGATCATCGCGCCGCGATTCAACTATAATCAATCGCCGGCGGCCGGAGCTGAAAAAGACATTGCTGCGGGGCTGGTGAACCTGCAGGCGATGGCCGGCGGCGCAAGGGCCGACCTCGGCAGTCTGCAGAAAGCAGCCGCCCATTTATCGGCCGCCGCCGCCAAAAAGCCTGCCAGCCTGCTGCCCTGTTATAAGGCATTGCTGCGTGTAATGGATGCGGCCGGACGCCAGGCAGCCGCAGCGGGTGCCGATATTGACGCTGCTTCCAGCGGGCTGGCCAGCCTGCTGGAAGCAGCGCCCGGTTTGCCCGCCCCGGCGCTGTCACCGGCTGTAACGCCTGTTTCAAAAGAATACCTTAAACAGTTATCCCATCTTTCCGATTAATGCCCACTGTCATTCACTATATTATTCTTGGGTTCCTGTTCCTCCTTTTCGGGTGGTGCTGCCGGTGCGAATGGAAAAGGGCAAAAAAGGCCCGCCTCGCGTGGCGGCTGCTGGCGCTGGCGCTGATACTGGCGGGATTTGTTTTACTGCTTTTTCCGCCACAGCGTACCGTTAGTGCAGGCGGCGGTGCACAGGCCGTGCTGATCACGGAAGGTGCGGATAAGGATACACTGGCAAAAGCACTGCAGGCTTTGCCTGCAAACACGAAAAGCTATTCTTTCTGGCAATACCAGTACGATAACCCGCCATCAATTGATACACTGCATGTTTTCGGTTATGGGTTACCGGTAGAAAGCTGGCGGTCGCTCAAAGCGCCGGTACTAAAGTGGCAGCCGCCTGCGCTGCCTGCGGGGATACGGTATGCCGACTGGAAACGCCTGCTGAGACTGGGCGACCGGCTGGCAGTATATGGCCGTTATTACAACGACCTGGATGAGCCGGTACAGGTAAAACTGCGCTGGCAGGGACTGACATTAGACAGCCTGGTGGTGGCTGCCAACAGCGATACCCTGTTTCAGCTGCATGCCGGTACTTATTATGCCGGGGAGCATATGTACCGGCTGGAAGCCACGGCAAAAAACAGGCAGCTGGCAGGCGAACCGGTGCCGGTGCGGGTGCTGGCTGCTGAAAAAATCCGCATCCTGCTGCTGTCGGATGCGCCTGATTTTGAAACCAGCTTTCTCGTGAAGTGGCTGGCGGCAGAAGGTTATCCCATGGCGGTGAGCAACCGCATCAGCAGCGGGCAGTACAGCAGGTCGTTTGTGAACCGGGAGGCTTTTCCGATGGACCGGATCGGCGCCGCGCAGCTGGAAAAATTCGACCTGCTGATCACCGATCCGCTGAGCTTCGCTGCACGCGGAGCGGCGTTTACACAGGCCGTTAGAAAGCAGGTGGAGCAGGGCAGTCTGGGTTTGCTTTTCCAGGCCGACAGCAGCCTGGGCGCACCATCGTGGTACAACAAAGGAATTCGGTTATCCCTTCCTGTTAGTAAGCAGGGTTTCCGTTACCGCACCATCAGCGCTTACGAAGGCGCCCGTCTTTTACAGAAAGACAGCAGCGGCGCCAGGGCAGTGCTGCTTCGCGCGGGGCAGGGATATATTGTTTTCAATACAAGACTGAACAGTTTGGCCTGGCAGCTCGAAGGGAAGACCCGCGAATACCAGCAGTTCTGGAAACAATTGCTGGAGGCAGGCGCACCTGAGCTGGACCTGCCTGCACAGCAAACCACCACCGCTTACCCGGTGGCCGGCGAGCTGGTAACCACCATCACCCGGTCAGACAGTATAAAAACAGGCGCTTTTCCGGGTCTCGAAAAAAAATCCGCCTGGCTATCAACGGCCGGCTGGCAGCCGGGTGGCTGGTATCTTTTTAACCCCGGCGAATGGAAAACAGTTCGTTCCATGCAAACAATTGAACGGTCGCGCGATTTTCTAAGGGAAAGAAAAAGCCAGGAAACAGAAAAAAAAGCGGCGACAGCCACTTCACCCAACCACCAACCCCTGCCACGCCTGTGGTTCCTACTGCTCGTTTTTGTTCCCGCCATTTTTTTATGGGTGGAAAAAAAACTGGACTAACGGGCCTTTCTTGCTGCCTGAATTCGGTAGATTGTGGCACACTGACATTCACTTGGTACACACATGAAACCGGGCCCTGCCGGGCCGGTGTTTCGTCCGGTGAAATTTGACAACCAAAAACAAAAAACGGATGAAAAGACGCGATTTTGTCCAGATGGCAGGTCTGGGCATCGGCGGCCTCACACTGCCTCATTTGCCTTTTATGGGGAATGAAGTACCGGTAGAAGCCCTGCTCGATAATCCTTATGATGCAGCCCTTAAAAAAGAACTGGCCGATGTGGCGCTGAATGCGGCAAAAGCAAAAGGTGCTACCTACACCGATGTCAGGATCGGCCGTTACCTCAATCAATTTGTTGCCACCCGTGAAAAGAATGTGCAGGGGGTGGTGAATACCGAATCATATGGTGTCGGCATTCGTGTTATTGCCGATGGCTGCTGGGGTTTTGCGGCCACCAACAATATGAGCAAAGACGGTATTGCCGAGTGCGCTGCGCGGGCCGTGGCCGTGGCCAAAGCCAACGCGAAGATCCAGGGCGCACCGGTTCAGCTGGCGCCTCAAAAAGGATTCGGCGAAGTGAGCTGGAAAGCACCCGTCGAGATCAATACTTTCCAGGTGCCCATCAAAGAAAAAGTAGACCTGCTGATGCAGGTGAACGACGCGGCCCTGACCGGCGGCGCCAGTTTCATCAATTCGATGATCTTCGCGGTGAACGAACAGAAATATTTTGCATCGACCGACGGCTCTTATATCGACCAGGACATTCATCGCATTTATCCCACGTTTACCGTAACCAAGATCGATCGCGCTACCGGCAAGTTCGAAACCCGCAACTCGTTCAGCGCGCCGATGGGTATGGGATATGAATACCTGCGTCCGCGGGCACAGGATAAAGTGCCGGGTATTTCCACGCGTTATAAAATGCGGTATGATATACTGGAAGATGTAAAAGCCGCGGTGAAAGATGCCGAAGCCAAACACAAGGCGAAGTCGGTAGAGCCCGGTAAATACGATGTGGTGCTCGATCCCACGCATTTGTGGCTTACCATTCACGAATCGGTGGGCCATCCTACCGAGCTCGACCGTGTATTAGGTTATGAAGCGAACTATGCCGGTACCAGTTCCTCACCCTTGATAAGTGGGAATCGAAAAAATTCAATTTCGGCAGCAAGCTGGTCAATATTGTGGCCGACAAAACGCAGGTGGGTTCACTGGGCGCGGTGGGTTACGACGACGAAGGCGTGAAATGCGGCAAGTGGGACCTGATCAAAGACGGCATCCTGGTGAACTACCAGGCCATCCGCGACCAGGCGCACATCATCGGGCTGAAAGCATCGCAGGGCTGCTGCTATTCGCAGGGCTGGGACGATGTGCAGTTCCAGCGCATGCCTAACGTGTCGCTGCAGGCAGGAAAAACAAAACTGAGCGTTGACGATATGATCAAAGACGTGGAGAAGGGTATTTATATCCTGGGGAACGGATCGTTCTCGATTGACCAGCAGCGGTATAATTTCCAGTTCGGCGGACAAACCTTCTACGAAATCTCCAAGGGTAAAATTGTTGGTATGCTGAAAGATGTGGCTTACCAGAGCAATACCCAGGAGTTCTGGAATTCCTGCAGCGCTATTTGTGATGAAAGCGATTACCGGCTCGGCGGTTCTTTCAACGACGGTAAGGGCCAGCCTTCACAAAGCAGCGCCGTATCTCATGGCAGCGCAACCACGCGATTCAATGGTGTAAATGTTATTAACACAGCAAGAAAACTCTAATTCATGGCACTCTTAAGTAAAGACGACGCCCAGGCAATATTGAAAAAAGTGCTTTCCTATTCGAAAGCCGATGAATGTACGGTTACCATTAATGCGAACCAGGGGGGTAATATCCGGTATGCCCGCAGCGCAGTGTCAACGGCCGGTGAGGTGACCGATACCAGCCTGGCGGTCAGCGCCAGCTTTGGCAAAAGAACCGGTACCACTACCATCAATGAATTCGACGATGCGTCGCTGCAGAAAGTGGTAGCCCGCGCCGAAGAGCTGGCAAAGCTGGCGCCCGAGAACCCCGAATACATGCCGCTGCTGGGGCCGCAAACCTATGCCGATTCCATTGCCTTCTCTTCCAAAACCGCGGCCATGTCGCCCGAATCGCGGGCCGAAATGGTTGCCCAAAGCCTGCAGGTAGCCAAAGACGCCAACCTCGAGGCGGCCGGCTTCCTGGTGAACAGGAGTGGTATTTCGGCGATGATGAACTCCAAGGGGTTGTTCGCTTACAGCCCCGATTCAAACGTTGATTTTTCGGTTACTTTCCGCAATCGCGAAGGCACCGGATCGGGTTATGTAAGCAATCAGTACAACGACGTATCGAAACTGGATACGCTGGCGTTGAGCAAGATAGCCGCCACTAAAGCAACGACCTCTGCAGGTGCGAAAGCCATCGAACCCGGCAAATACACCGTTATACTCGAACCGCTGGCAGCCAGCGATATGCTCAATGGCGTTATCCGCGGCTTCGATGCCCGCTCGGCCGACGAAGGCCGCAGCTTCATGACCAAAAAAGGCGGCGGTACCCGTTTGGGTGAACAACTGATGAGCGATAAAGTGACTTTATACCGATCCGCTCAACCCTGAATTGCCGGGGGATACCTGGAACGGCGACGGGCTGCCCGTAAAGAAAACCACCTGGATCGAAAAAGGCGTAGTAAAAAATTTGTCGTATTCGCGTTACTGGGCGGCGCAGAAAGGCGTGGAGCCCCTGCCCGGCAGCCGTACCTTTATCATGGAGGGCGGTAACGGCACTACCGAAGACCTGATCAAAGGCACGGAGAAAGGTATTCTTGTAACCCGCTTCTGGTATATCCGCATGGTTGACCAGCAGACCATGCTGCTGACCGGCCTCACCCGCGACGGAACTTTTTACATTGAAAACGGACAGATCAAATTCCCCGTCAAGAATTTCCGTTTCAACGAAAGCCCCATCATCATGCTGAACAACGTGGATGAGCTCGGTAAAGCGGTACGCAGCGGCAGTTGCATACTACCGCCCATGCGCATACGCGATTTCACGTTCACCTCGCTTTCGGATGCTATTTAACCCGCAATCAATCAACACCAAAAACCAACAACGTGAAACGACGTGATTTTTTAAACTACTCAGGGCTGGGCGCTGCAGGCATGTTCCTGCAGGGCATGCCGGTGGCAGGTAATATCATCAGCGCCGAAGAGGCCCTGAATCCCGGCGCCGATGTGGCCGCGAAAAAGCAGATGGCCGATGTGGCACTGAATGCCGCGCGGTCGAAAGGCGCCACCTATGCCGATGTGCGCATCGGCCGGTACCTGAACCAGTTTACGGTAACGCGCGAAGACAAAGTGCAAAACATCGTCAATACCGAATCGTATGGCATGGGCATCAGGGTGATCGCCAACGGTAGTTGGGGTTTTGCCGCTACCGACCAGCTCGACAACGACAGTATTGCCAAAGCCGCCGCCATGGCGGTATCCATTGCCAAAGAAAATGCCCGTTTGCTGAAAGAGCCCGTGCAACTGGCGCCGCAGAAAGGCTTCGGCGAAGTGAGCTGGAAAACGCCCATAGAAAAGAACGGTTTTGAAGTGCCGATCAAAGAGAAGGTAGACCTGCTGTTAGGCGTAAACGATGCGGCGATGAAAGCCGGCGCCAACTACATCACGTCGTTGTTGTTCCTGGTGAACGAGCAGAAATATTTTGCGTCGACCGAAGGTTCTTATATCGACCAGGATATCCATCGCATCTGGCCCGCTTTCTTTGTGACCAGGATCGATCCTGCTTCCGGTAAATTCGAAACACGCAATTCGCTGAGTGCGCCATCTGGTATGGGCTGGGAATACCTGGCTGCCAAACCGGCCGACAAGATCAAAAGTGTTACCACGCTTTACCGCAACAGCTATGATATGCTGGAAGATGCGCGGCTGGCGGGCCAGCAGGCGGGCGACAAGATCAAGGCGAAATCGGTAGAACCCGGTAAATACGACCTGATCCTGGATCCTTCGCATCTCTGGCTCACCATTCACGAATCGGTAGGGCACCCCACCGAGCTGGATCGGGTGCTGGGGTATGAAGCGAATTTTGCCGGCACCAGTTTCCTTACGCTCGACAAATGGCAGTCGAAGAAATTCAATTTCGGCAACAAGCTCGTCAATATCAAGGCCGACCGCCTGCAACCGGGTTCGCTCGGCGCCATGGGGTATGACGACGAAGGCGTGAAATGCGGCCAGTGGGATATCATCAAAGACGGTATCCTGGTCAATTACCAGACCATCCGCGACCAGGCGCATATCCTGGGCCTGAAAGAATCGCAGGGCTGCTGCTATGCCGATAGCTGGAGCAGCGTGCAGTTCCAGCGCATGCCCAATATCAGCCTGCAGCCCGGCAAGGAAAAGAAGAGCATCGACGACCTGATCAAAAACGTGGAGAAAGGAATTTATATCATTGGCGACGGATCGTTCTCGATCGACCAGCAGCGGTATAATTTCCAGTTCGGCGGACAACTGTTCTACGAGATCAAAAACGGTAAGATCGCCGGTATGCTGAAAGACGTCGCTTACCAGAGCAATACACAGGAGTTCTGGAATTCGGTAGGTGCTATTGCAGATGCAAGTGATTACCGGCTGGGTGGCGCTTTTGGCGACGGCAAGGGTCAGCCGATGCAGTCGAATGCCGTGTCGCACGGATCTGCCACCACCCATTTCAAGAATGCAAACGTTATTAATACAGCCAGAAAAATAGGATAATATGCCCTTTTTAACAGAAGAACAGGCAAAAGCGCTGATGACAAAAGTGCTGTCGTATTCGAAGGCCGATGAATGCGAGGTAATCTCTGTTACAGCGACAACGGTAATATCCGTTATGCGCGGAATGCGTATCTACTTCAGGCGCCATCGGCCAGTCGTCGCTGGCGGTATCATCGGCTTCGGTAAAAAACTGGCGTTGCTACCATCAACGAGTTCGACGATGCTTCGCTGAAAAAGTGGTGCGCCGCTCGGAAGAGCTGGCCAGCTGGCCCCCGAGAACCCGGAGTACATGCCGATGTTAGGTCCGCAAACCTATGCGCCTGCCACTAAAACCTACGAGCCCGCCACCGCTGCTATCGATGCGAAATTCAGGGCTGATGCTGCACAGCAAAGCCTAAAATTTCGGAAGAAGCAAGCTGGTGGCCGCCGGCTTCCTGGAACACAGCGCCGGTTTCGATGCGATGATGAACAGCAAGGGGCTGTTGCGTACAATACCAGACACCAATGTGAACTTCAGTGTTACGCTTCGCACAGCCGACGGGAAGGGCTCGGGCTATGCAACGAAGGGCTATACAGATGTCGGCAAACTGGATGTGGCCGCCGCTACCCGCGTGGCTGCGCAGAAAGCCGCTGCTTCGGTAGCCGCGAAGGCGCTGGAGCCCGGCAAATACACGGTGATACTGGAGCCAGCGGCCGGTGTGGTGCTGGTGGAGTACATCGGCCAGGGTATGGATGCACGGTCCACAGACGAAGGCAGGAGCTTTTTGAGCAAACCCGGTGGCGCTTCAAAACTGGGAGAGAAGCTGATGGATGAGCGGGTGACCATTTATTCGGATCCCGCGAATCCCGAGCTGCCTACGGTCGTGTGGAACGGTGACGGGCGCCCGCAGGAAAAGATCAACTGGATCGAAAAAGGGGTGATAAAAAATCTCTCTTACTCCCGTTATTGGGCCGGCAAGAAAAAAGTAAAAGCTGTGCCGGGTCCCGATGCCTTTATCATGGAAGGCGGCAACCAGACCCTGGAGCAGTTGATCGCCACTACAGAGAAAGGCATATTGGTGACCAGGTTATGGTATATCCGCATG
>JASGFZ010000028.1:0-18467 GCA_047605345.1 Flavihumibacter sp.
TTTTGTCAGCTCATATTCCTGAAAAGTCATGTGCCAGATCTCCCCAAACGAGGGGTGGGTTGATAAATGGCTGGTAAGGGGAAAATAACATTTCAACATGGCCATCTCGCAATTATCGATCAGGGTCCTGAAAAACAGGGAATGCTGATACATCTCTTTCACCCTTGGCCATTCTCCTCTTTTCTCGGCCTGTTCCAAGGCATAACCGACGCCATAATACCCGGTCACATTCTGTTTCAGCTGGCTCCAGGCGCCTACAAAAGGAATGGCCCGCAGGTCTTTCAGGCTGAACCGGTTCGCCGAACCTTTTTTGGCAGGCCGCGAGCCGATATTGGTTTCAGCATAAAAGCGCAGCGGGCTCGCATGCGCGAGATAATCAACAAAATGTTCATTGTTCTTAAGCTGGGTATAAGACACATAACCGTCGTCGGCCAGTTTTCCCAGCAACTCCTGCTCGCCGGGTTGCAGGGTGGGCCGGTCGTGCGACTGGATCATACTGCTCAGGCCCGCATTCAGCAGCTGCTCCAGGTTATACTGCGCGGCATCGAGCGTACCGAAATTGGAGCTGATGGTCTGGCCCTGGATGGTTAGTTGTATTTCCTTGTTCGATACATCTTTCCCCATGGACGCATAAAACTTTTGCGTTTTGCCGCCGCCGCGGGCCGGCGGACCGCCACGACCATCAAAAAAGATGACATCGATATTGTATTTGGCCGAAAGGGCGGTGAGCGATTGCTTGGCGATCAGGATGCTGTAGTTCGCCATCAGGTAGCCGCCGTCTTTGGTACCGTCAGAAAAGCCCAGCATAATGGTCTGCTTGTCGCCTCGATGACGCAGGTGCTGGCGGTAAACCGGAAGGCTGTACAGCTGATCCATGATAGCGCCCGCATTCTGCAGATCTTCGATCGTTTCAAACAGGGGTACAATATCAAGCGGCATACTGTTGGCCGTGAAACCGCCCAACAACAGCAGGCCATATACTTCCATTACATTGCTGGCCTTATTACACTGGCTGATGATATAACGGTGACAGGCAGCCGCTCCGTTCTGCGTTTGGATCGTTTTTACCGCTTTCACCGTGCTGATGGTATCGAGATGCAACGGATCGGTCAATGTATTTTCTGCGGGAAGCAGCGGCAGGGCTGCAAGCGCAGCCAGTTTTTCCGCTTCATCCATAGATGCATAGGCCACGGGAAAAAGGCCCGGCGTAGCCGACAATGTGTCAAACAAAGCAACGTGCACCGAACTGTCCTGCCTGATATCCAGCGAAGCATAATACAATCCGAATGCACGCATCTTATTGATGAGGTTATCCACCAGGTGCGCAAAAAGGCCATTGTGCTGGTACACCAGCGTATCGCGGATTTCTTTGAGCTGCCCGATCATTTGTTCGGCCGTGAGGTCGTGCTGCAGCTCTTCTCCAAATACTTCGTTGTACAATTGTTTTTCCAGCTGTTGGATCAGCTGGTCTGTTTCTTTGAAAGTAAGCCGCCGTTTCAGGCGTCGCACATCGAGGTAATAACAACGAACAATGCTTTTCCGCAAAGCAGTGGCCACCTGCAAAGTTGTTTCAGAAGTAACGAAGGGATTGCCGTCGCGGTCGCCGCCCGGCCAGAAGCCCATTTGCAGCAGGGGCTGTTTCTGGTGGATATAAGGTTCCAGCTCATTCTCGGCATAGGTTAGTATGCGGCCGAAAGCAGGGTAAAACACGTTGTCGAGATACCATACCAGGCTCATCGCCTCATCAAACGGTGTCGGCTTCTGCTTTTTAAAGAACGGGGTTTTGCCCAGTTGCTGAAGATAGGTGTTAACCAGGGTGGTATTATTGTTCTGCAGGGCATTACTCAGGTCGTGGATGATACCCAGTACCGAACCCGGATAGAACTGGGTGGGATGCGCCGTCAACACGGTTTTAACAGTGAAGTCGTGTGTGTCGATTTTCCTGTCGGGTTCGGCTTCCAGTACCGACTTCAGCTGCTTCAGTGTGCCTGCCCCTCCCGTATCGTTTACCTTGGTAAAAGCCGCATCTTCAAGCGCATCGAATAATACCACCTGTCTTTCCACGTACTGCACAAAACGAAAAAGAAGGTCGGTGTGCTCCTGCTCGGCCCGGTAGCTGGTATGCTGCGCAAAGAAGTCGTCTACAATTTGCAGCGGACTTTTCGATCGCTTGTAGCCCTCTTCGCAGTCGTTCAGGAACATCGATAACAGGATACCCGTTTTTTCGATGCGGTGAAAAGGAAGGGCCGTAAAGAAACTGTTGTACATCTGAAACTTCAGCGCCACTTCGCTCTTAAATTGCTGAAGGGCGGGAGAATCCATACTGGGCATGATAGAATTTTTGGTTGCTTCGGCAGCGGCAATCGTGGCTGATAAGACCCTGAAAATAGCAAAAAAGCAGCCAGCAAAAAAACTAACACTTGTTATGTAAAAAACAGGTTGTACATTCAGCGCCTATTCATACAGTGGAACCGATCAATACATACAAAATGCTGACCGCAACCGTTGCCATCGCAACCGGTACCACTACTATTACTACGTCGACAACCCGTTAAGGGTTGTACTTTTCCATATCATATTCTGGGCCATTGGCTATCAAAGGATCACCTAACACCTATTTAGTATTCAATCTTATTCAACCATATGCAGGTTTTGAAATTCGGCGGCAGTTCAGTGGGAAGTCCGCAGGCGATAGAAGCCACCATCCAAATCCTTTCCCGGCAATTAACCAGCGGTCCGCTTATCGTAGTGGTATCCGCCTTTGGCGGTGTAACAGATGCGCTGATTCGCTGCGGGCAGCTGGCGGCGGGCGGCGATGAAAGTTTTCGCGACGAAGCGGAAGCCCTTACGCAGCGCCACCTGGCTGCCGTTAAGCAGCTCATACCCATCCAGCAGCAGAGCGGCCTGCTGAGTGCCATCAAAACATTGTGTAACGAGATAGAAGACCTTTGCAACGGCATCTTCCTGCTGGGTGAAACCACCCTGCGCAGCCGCGATAAGCTGGTGAGCTACGGCGAGCTGATGTCGTCGAAAATCATTGCCGCCGCCATTGCCGGAAAAAATTTGCCGGTAACCTGGTGGGACAGCCGGTCGCTCATTCTTACCAATGCCGCTTACGGCAATGCGCATGTTGACTTTGCCGCCACCAACCAGCGGTTCCGCAACGCACTGCTGGAGCTGAAAGAGCCGCTGGTGCTCATGCCGGGCTTTATCGCCGCCAACGAAAAAGGCATTACCACCACGCTGGGGCGCGGCGGCTCCGATTATACCGCCGCCATTGCCGCCGCTGCCGTTCACGCTACCGAATTGCAGATCTGGACCGATGTAAGTGGTATGATGACCGCTGACCCCCGTTGGGTGCCCAATGCCAAAGTGATTCCCGCCATCTCCTACCAGGAAGCGATGGAACTCTCGCATTTCGGCGCCAAAGTGATCTATCCGCCTACCATACAACCCGTGATGAATACGGGGATCCCCGTGCGCATCAAAAACACGTTTGCACCCGATGACCCGGGTACGGTGATACAGCTCGAAAGCCATCGCAACGGCAATGCGGTGCGGGGCATCAGCAGCATCAATCATTTCAGCCTGATCAGTCTTGAAGGCAGCGGCATGATTGGCGTACCGGGTTTTTCGCGCCGTTTGTTTGAAGCCTTGTCGGCGGAAGAGATCAATGTGATTCTTATAACCCAGGGCTCGTCAGAGCATTCCATCTGCGTGGGGGTGGATGCGCAACTGGCCGATAAGGCCAAGGCGGCGGTCGACAAAGCCTTTGCGCACGAGATCGCCATGCAGCAGGTGGAACCGCTGATTGTTGAAAAAGAGCTGTCGATCATTGCGCTGGTAGGAGAACAGATGAAGAGCCATCCCGGTATCAGCGGGCGTATGTTCGGCGTGCTGGGCCGCAATGGGGTGAATGTACGCGCCATTGCGCAGGGATCGTCTGAAAGAAATATATCTGCGGTTATAGCTACCCGTGATGTTCGGAAAGCCATCAACCTGCTGCACGAAGAATTTTTTGAAGCCACGCTGAAACAGATCAACCTCTTCATCAGCGGTGCAGGCAATGTAGGCAGCCGTTTGCTGGAACAGATCAGGCAACAGCAACCCATATTATTGAAACATGCGAAGCTGCAATTGCGCGTGATCGGGCTCGCAAACAGCCGCAAAGCTGTTTTTGCCGAAGAAGGCATTGACCTCGGCAACTGGAAATCGCTACTGGAAAACGGCGCCGCTGCCGATATCGACGGCTTTGTAGACGGCGTGCTGCAACGCAACCTGCGCAACGCTGTTTTTGCCGATGTTACCGCCAGCGATAAGGTGGCGGCTGTTTACGGAAGGCTGCTGGAAAAAAGCGTGGCCGTAGTGGCCTGTAATAAAATTGCCTGCGCTTCGCCTTATGCCTATTACCGGCAGCTGAAAGATACAGCAGGCCTTTACAATAGTTCTTTCCTGTTCGAAACCAATGTGGGTGCGGGGCTCCCTGTAATCAGCACGCTGAACGACCTGCTGAAAAGCGGCGACCGCATTCACCGCATGGAAGCCGTGCTGAGCGGCACCCTGAATTTTGTATTCAACCATTATGACGGCAGCCGGCCCTTTGCCGACGTGGTAAAGCAGGCGCAGGACGAAGGGTACACCGAGCCCGATCCGCGGCTCGACCTCAACGGCACCGATGTAATGCGCAAGATCATGATCCTGGCGCGCGAAGCCGGCGAAATGCTGGAGATGGATGCCATTGGCAACGATCCTTTCCTACCCCCTTCGTGCATGGAAGGATCAGTGGCTGATTTCTATGCAGAGATGGCCCGGCACGAAACCCATTTCAAAAGCATTTATGAGAAAGCGGCCGGCAACGGAAATAAGCTGAAATTCGTGGCCCGTTATGCAAACGGCAAAGCATCAGTGGGCCTGCGGGAGATCAACCCGGGCAGTGATTTGTACCATCTGTACGGCAAAGACAATATCGTGCTCTTTTATACCGACCGGTACAGTGAGCAACCCCTGGTCATAAAGGGTGCAGGCGCCGGGGCAGATGTAACCGCTTCGGGCGTATTTGCCGACCTGCTGCGCGCCACCCTGCACTAACTAACTTTGACGACTATGCGAAAAGAAATAACTGTTGATTGTCCGGCGACCGTAGCCAACCTCGTTTGCGGGTTTGATATACTCGGCATGGCCCTGCAGGATCCCTGCGACCGCATCACCATGCGGCTGCGCGACGAGCCCGGTATAGTGATCAGGCATGCCGATGCATACAACCTGCCTACTGAACCATCAAAGAACGTAGCCGGCGCAGCCCTGCTCGATTTACTGGAAGAGCTGCATGAGCCCGTCGGCTTTGAGCTGGAGATCACCAAGAACATCAAACCGGGCAGCGGACTGGGATCGAGTGCGGCCAGCGCAGCCGGTGCCGTGGTGGCGGCCAACAAGCTGCTGGGTGAGCCCTTCAGCAAAAACGACCTGGTTCGTTTCGCCATGGCCGGAGAAAAGCTGGCCAGCGGGGTGAAACATGCCGATAATATAACACCCTGCATTTTCGGCGGTGTTACCCTGATCAGGTCTATTTTCCCCCTGGACATCATCGCGCTGAAGGCGCCGCCGATGTATGTGACCGTGGTGCATCCGCAAATCGAGGTACGCACGTCTGATGCCAGGCAGATATTGCGCAAGGAGGTGCTGTTGAAGAATGCCATCCGCCAGTGGGGCAATATCGCCGGCCTGGTAGCGGGTTTACTGCAGGGCGATTATGATCTGATCGGCCGCTCGCTCGAAGACGTGATCATCGAGCCGGTGCGCAGTATTCTGATACCCGGCTTCGACGAAGTGAAAACCGGCAGCCGCGAAGCCGGCGCACTGGGTGGCGGCATCAGCGGCAGCGGTCCGTCGATCTTTATGCTGAGCCGAACCACCGAAACAGCCCATGAAGTAGCGGCATTGATGGCAGGCGTTTACCAGCGCATCGGCATCGATTATAAAACCTATGTAACCACGCTGCGGCACGATCCCCTCTAATACAACCGACATGGAATTTTACTCACTAACAGATAAGCGCATACGAAGAAATTTCAAAGAAGCCACCATCGAAGGGCAGGCGCCCGACGGCGGATTGTATTTTCCATCGCAATTGGCTACCCTGCCGGCAGGCTTTAACTGGAAGCACGCATCCAAAGAAGAGATGGCCTACCAATTGGTGCAGCCATACGTAGGCGATAGCCTGCGTGAGGAAGTATTGCGCCGCATTGTGCGCGAAACAATCGACTTCCCTTTTCCGCTGGTGCCGGTGTACGACGACCTTTATGCGCTGGAGCTGTTCCATGGCCCCACCCTCGCCTTTAAAGATACCGGTGCACGCTTTATGAGCCGCTGCCTGGGTGAATTTGCGGCTACAGGTGACCGTAAGATCACCGTGCTGGTCGCCACTTCGGGCGATACGGGCGGCGCTGTAGCCAGCGGTTTTCACCATGTTAACGGGGTGGAGGTAGTGATCCTTTATCCGTCGGGCAAAGTGAGCCCGGTACAGGAAAAGCAGCTCACTACGCTTGGCGGCAATATCAGGGCCCTTGAAGTGCAGGGCAATTTCGACGACTGCCAGCAGATGGTAAAAACCGCTTTCAAAGATCCTGATCTGAAAAAAGCGCTGTTCCTCACTTCGGCCAATTCAATCAATGTGGCGCGCTGGCTGCCGCAGCAGTTCTACTATGCCTTTGCCTTACAGCAATGGATACACGAAGAACCGCCGGTATTTGTGGTACCCAGCGGCAACTTCGGTAATATCTGCGCAGGTATCATGGCCTGGAAGGCCGGACTGCCGGTAAAGCATTTTGTGGCAGCCTGCAATGAGAACGACGTGGTGCCGCGGTATCTGCTGTCGGGCCGCTATGAACCCGCACCCGCGGTGGCTACCATTTCCAATGCCATGGATGTGGGAAGCCCCAGCAACTTTACACGCATCAGCGAAATCTTCGGCGACGATATATCGGCCATGCGCGCGCAATTGAGCGGGTACCGAACCACCGATGCAGCAACCAAAGCCCGGTTGGCCGAAACCTGCCGGCAAACCGGCTATATTGCCGATCCGCACGGCGCCGTAGCCATTGATGCTTTCTTCCAATACAAGGCGGCGGGCCACACCGGCAATGCCATCTTCCTGGAAACCGCGCACCCGATCAAGTTTCCCGAGGTGGTGGAAGAAATTATCGGGCAACGGTTACCAATACCCGAAACTGTCGCCGGCATCATGAGCAAACCGAAGGTCGCCACTTTGCTACCCAACAGTTATGCCGAACTGAAAGCTTATCTATTGGGTTAAAATGGTACGTTAAGGTAGTTGGCGCCGGATGCCGAAGGCTGACATCGTGTATGGGTCTTCTTTTTCACCGGCTGCTAAGTAGGAAGACCTAATCAAAAAAGAATCCTCGGATTAGCAGCAGCTTGCTTCAATCTCTCTACTATATGCTGCCAATCAATACCATTTCCTATAAAATCGATCTTTACATCATGGTCTATATCATCATGATAAAGCAAAGCTCTTTTTGCCATTGTCAGGGTTATATCAGAATACTTTCGCTCACATCCTTTCAACATTTCTTCCAATGGGATATATTCTAATAATGCATAGATGTCTATAAAGTCTTTTAACCTTGTCCCGTTTCCATATATCGCATTTAGTTTCATAGCACTAATATCCAACAACGACAACATTCTCATCCCCTCTTCCGTCTCCACATCATTCAGTAACGGGTATTGGTGCGCTATAATATCAACCTTGACCCCATTTACAACACAAAAAACACCGTTATTGATCGTCCTGATATTTTCACCGAAATAAGAAACATTCAAATGCGCGGCTACTTCAACAGGTTGAAAAGGACTGTTTGCAAACAAATCAATATCTATGGATTTTCGATGTCCTATTTTTAAGGCCAAAGCAGTACCTCCCACCAAATAGAACGGACTAAAGACGGGATCCTGCATAAAACGCATGATCAAATCCAATGTTCCTTTCTCGACTGTTTCCTTGTATAACATAACAAATCCTCCTTCCTTAGATTGAAATAATTACAGGCATCCTCTATGGCGAAATCCGGCAGGTATTTTATTTCATGCAGAAGGGCATTTATAATATTAGCATGACCATAGAAACGTAGCATTTCCTGCCAGTCACTTTGCCTCCCCCTTTCAATCACCCTTGCAATAATATTGCGGTAACCACCCACCCAGTCTATTTCATCATAACGCTGGTCCCAAAACAAATACTTCGGAAAGTCCGGCTTTACACCAGCGGCAGGCTGATTGCCATCCGGGCGAATATTTGCTATGTTGTCGTTATTCTTCACTGCTTTTAAAGTTAAGCATAAATTTCGATTGTTCACATCGACGTTCTTCTATTGACAATGCCTACATTTATCAGATGAACAACATACCGGAAAAGGACATTTTTGAGCGGTTAAGAAACGGAGAGACAATACCGTCAAATGACCCCCAGGCTTACAAAATGCGGGAAGCATCCTACGCCACGAAAAAATTACTTATCCAGATGAACAGTTCATCAGACCCCGCGGCGATCAGGGCATTGTTAAGCCAGATCACAGGTAGCGAAATTGACGAAAGCGTTGCTGTATTCACACCGTTATACATCAATTACGGCAAGCATACCAAGATCGGCAAAAACGTATTCATCAACTTTGACTGCACATTCCTGGACCTGGGAGGCATTACCATTGAAGACAATGTGCTTATAGCGCCGAAAGTAAGTTTATTGTCGGAAGGACATCCCGTTTCGCCCGAAAAGGCAGGTCTTGTGCCGGGCCATATCCATATCAAAAAGAATGCGTGGATAGGCGCAAATGCCACCATACTTCCCGGCATAACCATTGGTGAAAATGCTATCGTGGCGTCAGGCGCTGTCGTTTCAAAAGATGTTCCTGCCAATACAGTGGTGGGTGGTATTCCGGCAAAAATTATCAAACAAATGATATAACCAGTCTTTTATTTTCCTTAAAGACTACCAACTGTCTGTTAGTGATAGCCGTGGCAAATGGCAACAACTTTTTGGAAACGGGAAGTCCGCAGCGGCCGGCACTCCGCTGCGACCATCCGCCGGAGGTGGAATAAGTGACAATGCATGGTAATCAGCGCCGCTGACATTACCTTTCATATCCCGGATTCTGCGTAAGATTACCATTGTATTCAAACTCCTTGAAGTATATGGGGTAAAGCGCATCGGTGCTTTTCCAGGTATCCGGCTTATAGGCGCCGAGTACGGCATCAGCCCTTCCGGTTCGCACAAGGTCGGCCCAGCGGTGACCGTATTCGGCGAACAATTCCACTCTCCGCTCCTGCTCTACCGCAAGCAACAGATCAGCCTGTGATAAATCAGTAGCCAGGTCATACAGTCCCGCCCTGTTCCTGATGGCATTGAGATCGCTTGCAGCCTCTGCGAGGTTGCCGAGCTGGGCATTTGCCTCTGCCCTTATCAGGTACATTTCCGCCAGCCTGATCAACACCTGGTCTTCGTACATCGCAGCGTCGAGCGGCGGCGATTTTTGTTTGTATTTGTAAGGGAAAAAGGTTTCGGGGGTTCCAACCGTACCCACCCACGCTGTTCTGCGGAGGTCATTTTCCTCAAATGCGTTCAGCAGGCTGTTGGTGAGCTGGTAGGTTGCCTGGATAGCGCTGGTAGCCGGCACGGTGATGGAACCTGCATACGTATAGTTGATGTAGGTAGTGCTCGATCCGTTTGAGCTGATGGCCAGTATGGTTTCTTTGCTTGACCGCAGGAAAACATTTGAGATATTCTCCAATGCCAGGCCTCCATTAAGCGGACCGGTTATCAGCTCTGCCGACGCATCCGCTGCTTCCTGCCATTGTCTGTTGTACAGGTAGGTCCGGGCCAGCAGCGCTGTGGCGCTCTTTTCATTGACATAAACATTCCCGTTTGTATTTCCCTGCAGTCCTTCTTTGGCATCCTGCAGGTCTTTGACGATCTGCTTATACACTTCCGCAGCATTGGTCCGCGCCATGGATTTAGATGACTCCAGGTCAGACGCAAGAATAAGCGGCACATCTCCGAAAGCAGTTACGAGGTTCAAATAATTAAGCGCCCGGAAAAATTTCGCTACGGCTACTCCTTCCCGCTTAACGGCAGCAGACAACACGGCAGATTTTTCAAACCCCTCAATGATCAGGTTGCTTTGATAAATGGCTTTATACGGTACTTTCCAAAAATCCCAGCACACGGTATTCGAGTTCAGGATGTCGTTCGTGGCAAACTGGTCAATATTAGTGGAAAGGGTATAGTATTGTATCTCATCTGCAGAATACCCCGTGTACAGCCATTTATAGGTGTCATGATAAGAGGAAGAGATGAAATTGTAGCCATAAAGCCCGTTTACGGCCGACATGGCAACCACGTCGTTATCAAATACCAGCTTGTCTTCAATCTTGTTCTGCGGCGACGCTGTTTCCACAAATTTCTTGCACGAGCTCAACAACAGTGCCACAGCGCATACAAAGGAAAACGGCAATAATGTATGGTAAACTGTTCTTTTGAGAAGCATATTATTGTTATTTCAGGAGATGAGTAAATTTCAAAGTGTGACATTGATGCCGAAAGTGGAAGCTTTCAAAGCGGGCACACTCGACCCTGTTTCAGGATCATAACCGTCATAGTTGGTGATGGTAAACAGGTTTTGCGCCATGTAATAAAAACGCACATTGTTTAACTTCAGCCTTTCCACTATGGCCTTGGGTAA
The DNA here is from genome assembly GCA_047605345.1 of Flavihumibacter sp. Classification (GTDB taxonomy): domain Bacteria; phylum Bacteroidota; class Bacteroidia; order Chitinophagales; family Chitinophagaceae; genus Flavihumibacter. Next base: position 10,758 of record JASGFZ010000028.1, read on the forward strand.
AGAATAGCTTAACGCTATGTTTTTAAGCCGTATGAATGACCCGTCTACAACCGTGGCCGTAGAATACCCATACTGATTATAGTAGAGGTTATAATAAGGGCCGGAGGTGGCCGCCGATAGCCGGGGGTACTTCGCATCGTCGCCGGGTTTTCTCCAGGTATTTTCCAGCTGCTCCTTGGTAACGTTGTACAGATTGCCTACAGGCCAGTAGTTTGTATTATACAGGTACCCGTTAATAGTTGGCCTTTTCACGAACTGAAAAAAAATATTGAGATCGAAATTTTTCCACGTGAAAGTATTCCCTATGCCGCCATAATATTTATTGTCGGTAGTTCCAGCATACACATAGTCGTCCACGCTGTTGATCAGCCCCTCACCATCCTGGTTTTTAATGATCGGCTCACCATTGTCTTTGTTCAGCCCCAGGTATTCATACCTTCTCAGCAAATTGATCGATTTGCCGATCATATAGGTATTCGAGTAACTGGAATATTCAAGTCCCGGGTATTCAAGCAGCTTGTTTTTGAAAAATGTAATATTAAAATTCGTCTGCCAGCGAAAATCCTTGCGGCGAACATTGTCTGTTGATATTTCAATTTCAACCCCGCTGTTCTTTATTTTAGCATCCAGATTACCGGTGTAGCTGCTCCATCCCGTTTGAGACGACAGGGGAATGCTGATCAGCTGGTTGTCTGAAATATTGCTGTAGTAAGCAGTATTAAAGAGTATCCTGTTGTTAAACAAACCCAGCTCAAGAGCCACTTCAAATTTCCGGGCTGTTTCCCAGCTGAAATTGGAAAGCCCTATCTGGTCGGCATACAGGCCAGCGGCGCCGTTATACGTGTTTGTTGCTGCAAAAGTGCTCATATAAACGTAGTCGGCAATCTGGTCATTCCCTGTCCATCCATAGCTGGACCTTAGTTTTCCATAAGAAAGGAACCGGAGGTTGTTTTCTACAAATCTTTCCTTACTGAACAGCCAGCCGGCGGCAAGGGCGCCGAAATTTCCAAAGCGGTTGTCTTCGCTGAACCTTGTTGAGCCATCTCTCCTGAAGGTGGCGGTAAGGAGGTAGCGGCCGAGGTAATCGTAGCCAAGCCGTCCAAAAAACGAAGTGTATTTATATTTCGTGTACGTGGAACTTGAAGATGTATTTATGACATCGCCGGCAGAATAAAGATCCAGCATCAATTTTTCGGAAGGAAAATTGCGCCCGTACACCAGGTTGCCGCCTTTGAGTGTTTGCTGAAAAGTACCGCCCACCAAAGCAGTGATCCTGCTGTTGCCTGTGCTCAGCTTATAATTCAGCTGCGGCTCCACATTGTAGGTTTCCTGGTAGTTTGTTCCGAACCTGGTTTCATTCTTATACGACAGGTTGGCATTCTGGTTAAAATACTTATCGTAATAGCTTTCCGTTGCCCGTATGTCCATACGTGTGTAGTTGGCATCCAGCTTCAGTTCAAGGTCTTTGAGTACCTTGTAACCAATGGTTCCGCCGCTAATAAAATTATAGGCGTTGTACAGGGTTTGTCAATACAGGTATCTATAGGGGCTGCTCGTATTGGTAGACGTGCTTGTTCTGAAAAAATAAGGATTGCCCAGGGAATCGAACCGGGGAAGATTGGGCGCCAGCATATTGTTGGTAGAGGAAGATGTAGCGCGCATATCCTGTTTCGACAGGGTATAGTTGGTCCTTATATCAAATGTGAAGCGCTCATCGAACGACTTGTGACTGAGATTGATACGAATACTTCCCCTTGTACTGGTGTTTTTTCCCATCAGCACGCCGCCATTGTCGCGGTACCCGAGACTGACAAAATACTGGTTTATCTTATCGCCGCCGGAAAAATCCAGCTGCGCATTTTGTACAACGGCTGTCTGGCCCATTGACTCTTTCTGCCAGTCGGTATACGCGGTACTGTCCCATAAAAACAGGTCAGGCGCATTGGTAGCCGTGGGTGTAATACCCTCTGCGGCAAAAGCATCCCTGCGCATTTGCAGGTATTGCCTGGTATCGAGAAGGTCGAGCGTATTGACGATCTTTTCAAATCCCCTGTAGAAATCTCCGCTTATTTTCAGCTTTCCGGCCTGGGGCGTTTCGTAGTGATCAGGATAACCCCATTGGTGCCTCTTGAACCATAGATAGCTGTAGCGTCGGCATCTTTCAGCACTTCAATGCTGGCAATCTCCGAAGGATTATATAAGTAAAGGGGCTTTGTCCGCCGGCTGCGCCGCCAATGGCAGAGGAGTTGATGCTGGTGGAAGGCATCGGAACGCCGTCGATCAGGTACAGCGGATTTGAATAAGACGAGCCTCTCAATGAATTCGTGCCGCGTATCTGTATATCAACCCTCGCGCCCAAATTACCACTTACCGTATTCATCACCAGCCCCGATACCCTGCCGTGCAAGGCCAAAAGCGGGTTGGTAACGGGCTGGTTCACGATATCCTTTGCTTTAACGGTAATCACACTTCCCGTCAGCTTAGACCTGGTGGAGGTGCCATACCCGATAACCACGGTTTCTTCCAGCGCCAGCACCTTGGGTGTAACTTCTACCACCAGCTGGTTCCTGCCCTGCACATCCATTTCAATGGGCTCATACCCTATGCATGTTATCAGAAGTACCGATGAAGAAGGTATGTCTCTGAACGAAAACTCCCCTTTTTCATTGGAAGTGATGAGCAGCTTCTTTCCTTTCACTTCAACGGTGGCGTTTGAAACAGGCTGCTTGTCGGGTGTCAGCAGCCTTCCCCTTACGAAGGGAATATTGGTTGTTTCCCTTCGCTGACTATACGCCGTTTTAGTATTGGTAAAAAATACCGGAATAAGCAAGGAAATTACATAAGCAAAATGTGGTATTCCTTTTTTGAGCCTTTTATAACATGATACACAGTCTTTTCCCATAATTTTAGGTTGTAAGTGGTGGTTAATCAAATACCATCAGGATCCTACTCTGTACTGGTATTTGTTCATCATTTCCCCCCCTGCCTTCAGAAGCAGGGGTTTTTATTGCAATGCTGTCAGCTATGTCATATATTAATTATTTATCATTAGCGGATAGCCTTAATAACAGTCCATCAGAATCCTGTTATGAGACTGATAATAGCTTACCTCGTGTTTATTAATTTTCCTGAAGGCGGCATCCAGTATTTCCAGCACATCTTTTTGCATAACCAGGGAACCGCATATCATGATAACAGCGCCTTCATTCATGGCGCGGGCAATAATTTCCTGGTCTTCGGCAATCAGGTCATTCACATACTGGCGGTTGCCTTCGCGTGAAAGAGCCAGACGTAAGGCTGTGAGTTTTTTCGTTTGCAGCCCCTCATACACCGCATCCTGGTAAAGCCTGAAAGAACGGTTGCCGCGGAACCCGCAATACAGGTAACAATCGGTCTTCCGGTTGTTTTCAGCTATCATTCCCAGAAATGGAGCAATGCCGGTTCCGTTACAGATCATAAATACCGTTGTTGCTTTCTTCGGAAAATGAAAGTGGGGGTTAATATCTATTCCGGCACTGATCACCTGGCCGGAACAAAGCCTGTACAGAAATCCCGATCCCAGCCCGTGCTTATGCAGCTTGATGCTGAGCTGGATATTTCCGTCCACTTTTGCTATGGAATATAACCGTTCCCGATGATCATTGGCGGGGTAAATAGCCAGCAGGTCGCCCGAAGCAAACCGAAGGTTTTTAACGGGTTTCATGGAAATCAGGAACGAACCGTCTTCTTCCGTAACAGCTGTTTTATCTACAACGGTCAGCTGGTGCAGCCGTTTTGGTTTTGCAGCGACCGCATCGGTTGAAAAACGGAGCGGCAAATCAATTTTCTGCGACAGCAGTTCCATCCAATGACCGAACTCTTCGGGCGACCTGTCATTTATCGTATGCACTTCAAGAAAGGGCGTTGCCCATTCCTGAACAGACATTCCCTGGTTAACATCGAACGCAAACTTGCAGAAATCAGGATAAGATTTCGAACCAAAGCCCAGCACTGAAAAATGTACCCGATGGGGCTGTGCCGTCGTTTCCAGCAGCTTCAGGAATTTGGATGCATTAGACGGCGGGTCGCCCAGTCCATAGGTAGCGGTTAATACAATAATATGTTTGGCCTGTGGAAAAACGGTATAGTTGTTCAGATCGGTTACGAAGGCTTTCTGGCCGCCCTCGAGCAATGCCTGGTACAATGCCTTGGCAAACCGGTAGGTAGTGCCGTTTTCAGAACCGACCAATATAATATAGCTGCAATCCTGCAACTTGTATTTATTCTTTACACGGCCCGCCCTGCGTTTCAGCGTGATGGCAAAACCCGAATAAATAAAAAACAGGATGTTGGCCGATGCTGCCGCCAGGATAATCGCCCAGATGCTATTCGTTCTTCCGGTATGCAGATCCAGGCTTCGCTCGGTAAGCAAAAACGTTACGGGATAGGCCACCTCGCTTAAAATATCACCGGTTACCTGGTTAACAATAAGCTCCCTTTTCTTCAGCTTCAAAGTATAGTAATCTTCCACATCTTCCGAAAAAGGAAATTCTATCTGTCTTACATCCGACAACCGGGTATTTTTAAACACCTCGAATTGAGCCAGCTCTTTTTCCGGCCCTTCTTTGATGGCGTCGGGGTCTACGTTCTGTGTGATCTTATGATCCGGTATTATTTTAAAACGAACCAGCGACAGGTACGTACCCGTAAGCGCAATCAACAGCACCGGTATGAGCAAAAGCCGGCCCAGCTGCACGTGATAGTACTGGTAGAAATTGTCTTTGACAATTTTCTTAAAGAAGCGTTTCACTCCCTGCTGCCGCTGAACAATAAGCACAATGCCCGACGCCGTGATCAGCAGCAACAGAAAAGCTGTAAGCCCGATAAAAAACCTGCCTGTTTCATTCAGGAATAAGGAACGGTGCAAAGAAGTAACCCATTGAAAAAAGGGGCTTTTCTTGTCGGGCACACCGGTGGTTTCTCCTGTACGGGGTCAACATATACCGACACGGTCTCTCCTTCCTTATCTACCCCGTCGGCAATTACAAACTGGTTTACATCTACCGTTATGCTTGTCACCTCTTCAAAATGCTGCCTTACTGCCGGTATAACTTCGGAAAGCCTGATCTCGTTAAAATTCTCAGCTTTGTAAGGAAGCGTTTTTACGGTAACAGGCTCAAACGCCAGTATGATACCTGTTACAGAAGCTAAAAACAACAATAAAAAAGAGGATAAAGCCAGCGCCAGGTGGCTGTATCTCCATACTGAAATGGTCATCTGTAGCGCAAATAATTAATTTGAACTAAACCGCACATACCGTATATAGTTGGTGCCTTCCGTTTTTTTCGACAGGTTCTCTTTTGTCAGTTCAATTTCTATATCCGACTCATAGTATTTCTTGTCTTCCACCGCGCTTTCAAACCGCAGCTTATAGCCGGCATCCACTTTTGCGTCTTCAATTTCGAAAGTGGTTACACTGCGATCACCGCCAGCCACCGATGCCCCGGTAATACCATTCAGATTGGTCGGCGTTTTTGTGTTGAACTTGTACCATGCCTTAAAATGGTCGTACCATTTTTTATCGGGGCCCATCATATACAGCGTTTTTTCGTAAGTGCCCGATGGGTTTATAAGGGAAACCACGATATAGGCAGCCTCACCTGCGTAGTTGGTCATCTGCACCATGCATTTATACTTTGTATAGCCGGGTTTTTGCGCCGATGCGGTTATTGAAAAAAACAGTGTTACAAGCAGCAACTGGAATGTTCTCTTAAGAGCAATATGCTTCATTGGTTATTTTTTGTTTAATTAAGAATATAAAACGCCCGTCCCGACGCATCTGGAAAGAAAAAGCCGGACGGCAGTTGGCCTATTTCAGAAAATCAACTGAAACATGGTTTTTGGCGAGGTATTCGTTTTCCTTAGCCAGGTCATAAGCGGTTTCGTTCAGTTCTGTCTGAACATCTTTTTTGGCGCCGATAGAAAGCAGGTATTTAAGAATACTATCGTCTTTAGCCGTCAGCGCAGCCTTGTGCAGGGGCGTGAGGCCTTCATTGTTTTTGGCGTTTACATCCACTTTGAATTCCTCAATACGTTTGAGCAGGGGCAACCCGTTTCTGTACAGCACCATATGGTACAGGGTATTCCCGTTTTTCTGCGGAGCGGTCATATCCAGCCCTTTCTCCCGGAGTATCTTCAGCTTGGCTTCAAACCCTTCGGGGCGTTGGGGCGAATACGTATGTATCAGGTAGAAGGCAAGCGTATAGCCTTCTGCGTCTCTGACGTTTATATCAGCGCCTTTAGACAAAAGCAGGCTTACCACATCAGGCGTATTTCTCCTCACTGCCATGGACAGTGCAGAAAGCCCTGCCTTGTTTACCTGGTTGATGTCTTTCACATAGGGTAAAAGGAACAATATGGTTGCGGTATCCTGGTTGAGATAAGCGGCATTCATAAAAGGAGTGGTACCATCATTATTAGTCTTATTGATATCCACCCCCTTGTCGATGAAATACCTGATGATTTCCTCCTGCTTGGCTCTTCGGGCAAGGTTATGCAGCACATTGTCGCCGTTCGGTGACATTGCCTTGGGGTCAGCTTTCAGTTCTTCCAGGTATTTATACAGCTCCAGCGTGGCAACGCTGCCTCCCCGCCCGCCTGCACTGGCAGTGTACATAATATTGGGACTGAACTTAACCCCTTTTTGGGTAAGTTTTTTCAGCACGTCGATACTGCCCGACCTGACAGCATAATCGAATGCCGTGTTGCCGGCAGAGTCTTTGCTTTTAACATCTATCCCTTTGGAGATAAAGTAGTCGATCAATGTAAAATCTTTGTCATAAGGTGCAATAAGCAGCAGGGCATTCGCGCCGCCACGGGCAATCTCCTTCTTCGGAACAAGCCCTCCGCTGATGCACATATCATATATCCTGGTATTGGTTTGCCCGCCGGCAGCTGCAATGGTGAGCGGCGAATAACCATTATTGTCATGCAGGTTCAGTTTGGCGCCTTTGGATACGAGGTATTCCATCAGCTCCACATTGCCCCTGCTGGCAGCCCAGAAAATATAGGTGCGTCCATTGGAGATGGGCTTGTTTACCTTATTGCCCCCCTGTTCAATAAGGTATTTTACAACATCGTTGGCTGCCTGGGCGTTGATAGCCATTGCCGCCGCATCCATACCATTTTCCGTTGTCGCGGTGGGGCTGTTCCCTTTGGTGATTTCCGCTTTCACCTTTTCCAAATCGGGCTTGGCCCGCCAGAAGCCGAAATCGTGCAGCGTATTTGTCTGCGCAAAAGCAGAAAAGGAATAACAGGCAAGGCAGAGTAGTAAAATGACATTTTTCATATGAAATGCATAAAATTGTTTAAACCATAAGAAGCACACCAGGATGCTTCCTTTTATATTAAAAGAAACGACTTAACTAATTAAAAGGCGATTAGGGAGACATTGGATCCTTTACCTGGAACAGGTAGGCAAGCAATGGGGCAAAATTGACTCTTTAATCAACAAGATCATTTTCGAAAGTGGGAAAATAAATCACGGAAAGTGTTGTTTTACAAATCAATGACTATTCATTTTGAAATACGAACAAGCGTAAGTCAGTATTTATAATGCAGGCCTGTTTATGACTCTTTCCTGACAATATAAGCCATTAAGCGGGGCGAAGTTCTCATATTAACTGTCTCATAATAGTATTAACATATTTTATAAGTATTGTGTATCTTTGT
>JASGFZ010000029.1:0-17897 GCA_047605345.1 Flavihumibacter sp.
CTGTTGAAACAGGTCGACATTAAGGCCCTGCTGACCAGTCAGTCGGTGAACCTGGGGAATATTACGGTAGCGGGCGGACGTCTTGAAATGACCAACAGGGGAAAAGCCGCTGCGGGTGATGCAGCCGGTAAAAAACCGGGTATCAAAGAAGGCAGGCGCCGGCTCTTCGATACATTGAAAAAATCGCCGCTGGCCAGTATCAGAATTGATTCATTGCAGCTCGACCAGGTGGAACTGGTCTATCATAACCACCAAAAGAAAACGCAACATTTCAGGAATATCCACATCGATCTCATCGGGCTGCTGATCGATTCCAGTTCCATTACCGACAGCTCACGCATTTTATTTTCAAAAGCCATACGGGTGGCCATCGACAGCCTGCATATCCCGGTATCGAAAGACAGGTACCGGCTGAGAGCCGACAGGCTGGTGCTAAGTATGGGCGACAGGAATGCGGCCCTTATCAAAAACCTGGAACTGCGTTCCTTTCCCTTTCAGTCGATGGAAGCTGCCGCGGCTGCAACGGGCGTACAGAAAGATGTTTACCAGGTAAAAGTGAAACAGGTCACGGCCGACGGCTTCGACTATACGGCACTGTTAGAAGACAGCAGCATCGTGGCAAAGTCGGTATTGCTGAGCGAACCGGGTCTTTGGGTATTCAACGATAAAACCAACCGGCCCGCCACAGAAAGCAAGGTGGGCATGTACCCGCACCAATTGATCCGCAAGCTGCCCTATAAAACCGATATCCAAAACCTGGTGGTGGAAAAAGGATCGGTTGTTTACCAGGAAAAAAACGAAAAGGGCGATGGTATCGGCAAGGTTGTTTTTACCCGGGTAGCGGGCAGGCTTGGCCCCCTGCGCAACAACAGCCCTGCGCCGCAGCCTGTACGCGCAGCTTTCACCGCCCACTTCATGGACAAGGCCAAAACAACGGTGCAATTCGATTTCCCGGTGTCGGCCAACGGGCAGTTCACGGTATCCGCGCGCTTTGCGCCCTTCGAAGCCGGTATCCTCAACACAGCCGCGCTTCCCCTGGGCGCCACACGGATTGCCGGCGGGCATATCAGCCGCCTGCAATTCACGGTGAAAGGCGATAACAGCTCTGCGCGGGCTTATACGACGCTGAATTACGAGCGCCTGAAAATCGAAATGGTAAAAAGCGATTCATCGGGCGGGTACCGGAAACGCGGGCTGCTGAGCGCCATTGCCAATCGTTTTGTGCTGATCAATACCAACCTGCCGGACGATAAGCACAAAGACCAGACGAGCGCCACTTACCGGCGGGCGCCTACCAAATCTTTCTTCAACCTGGTGTGGAAATCGGTGTTCTACTCGGTAAAAGAAAATGTGGGCGTGGGCTTAATGGGCAACGACAAGGAAAGGGCGGTGATCCACCGGTAACCAAATACAAAATTATTGTACCTTGGCGCCCATGTTTTCAAGCGACGATATCAAGAAGAAGCTCGGTTATGCAGCCGCTGGGTATGTAGTAAACGGTATGACCATCGGCGCCGGTACCGGCACAACGGCCTATTGGTTTTTGCAGGCGCTGGCCGAAAGGATAAGGGAAGGCCTGCAAGTGGTGGCCGTACCCACTTCTGCCCAAACGGCCCGGGTGCTGCAGGAGCAGGGTGTGCCGATGAAAGACCTGAACGAGGTTGATTCGATCGACCTGGTGATCGACGGCGCCGACGAAATAGATCCGGGCTTCCACCTCATCAAGGGGGGCGGCGCAGCGCATTTGCAGGAGAAAATGGTAGCGGCGGCAGCACGGAGCATGCTGGTGCTGGCCGACGAATCGAAGCTCGTGAACCAGCTCGGCCGGTTTCCGCTGCCGGTAGAGGTCATCCCCTGTGGAAGCCGCCAGGTAGGCAAAAAGATCAAGGAGAAATACGGCATTGAAGCGGCTTTACGGATAAAAGACGGAAAGCCGGTGGTTACCGACCACGGCCATCATATACTCGATTGTTCGTTCGGAAGAATTGAACACCTGCATGCTGTGCATGCCTGGATCAACCAGGTGCCCGGCGTGGTGGAGAACGGGTTGTTTCTGGGCTATGCAACGGCAACACTGATCGGCTATAAAAACGGCTCCCTGCTTTACACCGAGAAATAATCTGTATGAAAGGTTTATGGTTTGCCCTTGCTTTATTGGGCTTTTTCGCCTCCGCTTCCGCCCAGTCGAAAAAAACATCGGGTAACCCGCTCTTCCCCGGCTGGTATGCCGATCCGGAAGCGCTGGTATTCGGAAAAGAGTATTGGATCTATCCGACCTTTTCCGCCCCTTATGAAGAGCAGGTTTTCATGGATGCTTTTTCGTCGAACGATCTCATCACCTGGAAAAAACATCCGCGTATCATAGATACGACCGCGGTTCGCTGGGCAAAACGCGCCATGTGGGCGCCTTCGGTTATAGCGAAAGACGGCAAGTATTTTCTTTTCTTCGGCGCCAACGACATCCAGAGCGACCAGGAGAAAGGAGGTATCGGGGTAGCGGTGGCCGACCATCCGGGCGGGCCATTCAAAGACCACCTGGGCAAGCCGCTGATAGATCGTTTCCAGAACGGCGCGCAGCCCATAGACCAGTTCGTTTTTCATGACCGCGACGGGCAATACTACCTGATCTACGGTGGCTGGCGGCATTGCAATATCGTTCGGCTGAACAAGGATTTCACCGGCTTTGAGCCTTTCGAAGACGGCACCGTGTTCAAAGAGATCACCCCCGACAAATACGTGGAAGGCCCGTTTATGTTCATCCGCAACGGCAAATACTATTTCATGTGGTCGGAAGGCGGCTGGACGGGGCCGGATTACTGTGTGGCCTATGCAATTGCCGACGGCCCGCTGGGACCCTTCAAACGGATCGGCAAGATCCTGGAGCAGGACCAGACGATTGCCAACGGCGCCGGCCATCATTCCATTATCAAGGTACCGGGCAAGGATAAATACTTCATTATTTACCACCGCCGACCCCTAACCGAAAAACACGGCAATTCGCGCGAGACCTGTATCGAAGAGCTGAAATTTGACAAAAACGGTATGATCCTGCCGGTGAAAATGACCAAAGAAGGCGTTGGGCCAACGTTGATAACTTTTTAGGCAGATATAAAAAAACCACCCTATTTTGGAACAATGGATAACCACTATTCCACCCTTCAAACCATTTACAGCATCGTGAAAGACGACCACGATCCGACCAGCTTTCCCTGCAAACCGGCACAGATCATCGTTCGGCAATTTCTTCCGTGGGATACCATCCTGGCACATATTCATCAATTGCACCAGGAAGGCCTGGTCCGGCTTCAGCAACACGACCAGTTCACGCAAGTCAACATTACCGAAGCGGGGCTACAACGCGCCGGCAGTTTCATCACCCTGTAACATTTCAATCAGGTTGCCACCAGGCCGTCCAACCGGTTTGGTGCGACGCGCCCAGTCCCTTGCCGTTATTACCGTTAAAATATTCAAAACAGGTGGTACCGTTGAAATGCGGGTCTTGCTGCAGCAGGGCATGATCGCCGGCTGCCGGGCGAAAACCGTTGGCTCGGGCAGAAAGAGCCGCAAACGCCGGGCCAGCTCCGCCCCACTTCTTTCAGCGAATAATACGCCCGAACCGTTGGGTATTCAATCCTGAAATCATCGCTGTAATAAAAATGAAATTTCCGCAGGCTTTCAATGATGAGAAAATTCATCGGCAGCCAAACGGGTCCGCGCCAGTTGGAGTTACCGCCATACATATTGCTGTCGCTTTCGCCGGAACATATTTTACCGCCAGTCCGTACCGTTAAAATGCAGGTGAAGGGGTTTTCGTCGTACACTTTCGACAGTGAACGCACGCCTAATCGCTGAGAAATTCGGTTTCGTCGAGCACCCGCGAGCAGCTTTTTCATGCGGTGACCGCGCAGCAGGCTAAGCAGGTGTTTTTCTTCATTGCCTGCTTCGTTCCATCGCGACACCAGGCTGGCGAGGTCGGGGCGATGATTAAGGAACCAGTCCATCCGCTCCTTGAATTCAGGATGCGTGTCGAGCGTTTTCCGGGTGATCACTTCCACGGCAAAAAGCGGGATGATACCGACCATGCTTCGCAGCTTCAGTTTTTCGATGCTGCCGTCAGGCAGGCGCAGCTGGTCGTAGAAAAACTGGTCGTCTTCATCCCACAGCCCGCTGCTGTCCTTGCCCATATAGGCCATGGCCCCCGCGATATACAGGAAATGCTCAAAGAATTTGGTAGCCATGCCAAGATACGATTTGTTGTAATCGGCCAGCTCCAGTGAAATATGCAGCATGTTCAGCGAATACATGGCCATCCAGCTGGTAGCGTCGGCCTGCTCCATCAGGTAACCGCCGGGCGGCGCAGCGCTGCGGTCGAATACCCCGATATTGTCGAGACCGAGAAAGCCGCCTTCAAATACATTGCTGCCGGACTTGTCTTTCCGGTTCACCCACCAGGTGAAGTTGATCACCAGCTTGTGAAACAACGATTCAAGGAAAGCATAGTCTTTCACGCCCTTGTCGCGCGCATCCAGCTTGAATACCCTGAATACCGCACCTGCATGCACCGGCGGGTTGACGTCGCGCAACGACCACTCGTAAGCCGGCAGTTCACCCGCAGGGTGCATATACCATTCCTGTGTAAGCAGCAGGAGCTGCGCTTTTGCGAAATCGGGATCGGCCAGGGCGAGGGTCACACAATGAAAACCCAGGTCCCAGGCGGCATACCAGGGAAACTCCCATTTATCGGGCACCGAAACCACATCGTCGTTGTAAATATGGGTACAGTGTGCATTGCGGCCTTTTTCCCGGCTTTTGGGTGGTGGCGGCTGCGAAGGATCACCGTCCAGCCACTGCTGAACTTTGTATGAATAAAACTGCTTGTTCCACAGCATGCCCGCGATTGCCTGGCGGTGCAGTGATTTCAGTTCCGTATCACTGATCTGCGACTGCCTGCCGGCGTAAAATGCATCGGCTTCGCCGATTCGCATCGTAAACAGGCTGTCGAAACCCGCAAAGGGCGCGGTTTGCTGCTGCCGGCAAAGCCGCAGGCGCATGGTCACCGAGCCACCGGCCGGCACCACACATTCCTGCACAAACGCAGCTTTGGTGCCGCGCAATTGCGGGTTCACCGCAGGTGTGCCGTGTATAATAAAGTTATTAATACCATCTTTCGGATATGGGTTACCGTCAGATATGTTGTACAAACGCGCCAGGTTGCTTTCATTGTCGCAGAAAAGCGGCTGACCGGCGGTTTCCGCATACAGCCATTGCATATCAAGATCGTTGTGGCTGATCCTGATGGCATCGCCGGTGAACTGCAGCCCGGGCTTGTAAGGGTGCCGGCCCCACGACCAGGTATTGCGAAACCACACCGTGGGTAAAACCACCAGGCTGGCCTGCTGTGCGGAACGGTTGAATACCACGAGCCTGATCAGGATATCGTCTTTATCGGCCTTGGCATATTCGATAAAGCAATCGAAATATTCCTGGTGATCGAAAATGCCTGTATCAAGCAGCTCGTATTCGGGATCCTGCCGGCCCCGGCGTGCATTTTCTTCCACTAACAGTTGATAGGGAAATGCATGCATCGGGTATTTATACAACATTTTCATGTACGAATGGGTCGGCGTTGCGTCGAGGTAGTAGTACAGCTCCTTTACATCTTCGCCATGGTTACCCTCGGCATTGCCGAGGCCGAACAGTCTTTCCTTCAGGATCGGGTCTCTTTTGTTCCAGAATGCCCAGCCGAAACAAAGCAGCTGGTCTTCATCACAAATACCGCCAATAGCCTCTTCGCCCCAGCGCCAGGCATAGCTGCGCGCCATATCATGGGTGGTATAGTGCCAGGCATTTCCATCGGCGCTGTAGTCTTCCCGTACGGTTCCCCATTCCCTGTCTGATACATAAGAACCCCATCTTTTCCAGCCGGTTTTTTTTAATCTTTCTTTTTCATGTATGATACCCTCTGTCATTCTTTTATTTTTTCTTTAGGATTTAGCGCCACAATTTTCTTTAAAATTTAACGTCTTTTGCAGCATGAACCGTAAGGTCCTTTTTATAACAACCCTCTCCTGCCTTGTTTTTCTTTTTACCTGCGTATTAACCGGCTCCCCTGCCTTCGCACAAGACAGCGCGGCAACAAAGGGGCCTGTGAAGGTATACGGCAAGGTGGCCGACCAGCAGACCGGCAAACCGATTGAATCAGCAACCATTGAAATTACAACAATCAATGGCAAAGACAGCAGCACCACTTTCATCATGACCGATAAGGAAGGTAATTTCAGCATCCAGCTGCCGCAATACCAGCAGGTGCGTTTTTCTGTTACGGCAGTGGGATTTGAACGGCAGGAAGGCCGCGTGTCGCCCGAAGACATGGGCCAGGATTTCAATGCCGGGAAAATACTTATGATCAACGATCCCGCCAACCTGGCCAGTGTGGTGGTAACGGCCAAAAAGCCGGTGATGACGCTGGCGGTGGACCGGCGTATTTTCAATGCCGATGCCGCTGTTACCGCCAAAGGCGGCAACGCGGTGGATATCATGAAAAATATACCTTCGCTGTCGGTGGATGTGAACGGAAGCGTGCAATTGCGGAACAGTTCACCGCAGATACTGGTCGACGGGCGGCCCACCATCCTGACGCTGGAACAAATCCCTGCCGATGATATCGACCGCGTGGAAGTTATTACCAACCCTTCTTCGCGCTACGATGCCGGCAGTACCGGCGGCATCATCAATATCATCATGAAAAAGAACCGGAAGGCAGGCCTTAACGGTATGGTCAGCATCGGTGTGGGCAAGCCGCAATTGTTCAATGGCAACCTGAGTCTTAACTACCGCCAGGGCAAATGGAACTTTTTCGCCAGCGGGAACTACAACACCAGAGGCGGCACGGCCAAAGAAGAAGCGCGCCGCCAGAACAAATCGAACGGCATGGTTACCGATTATTTCAACCAGGTAAGTGAAACCGAACGGAACCGCCGTTTCATGTCGGTGCGTTTTGGCGCCGACTATTTCATCAACAGCTACAACACGATTTCAATAACCCAGGGTTTTGTGGATGGCCGTTTTGAAAATGCCGAAACCCAAAATCAGGAGTACCTTGATGTAAATAAGCGCCTCACCAATACCGGGTATCGCCGCAGCGATGACAACGATTTTTTCAAGCGTTCCAACACGCAGCTGAGCTACCGGAAAACATTTGAGAAATCGGGCAAAGAATGGACGGCCGATGCCAACTACAACGGCGGCAGCAATGGCGGCGACGGCACCATTCAAAACCAGCTGTTTAAAATATCGGGCGATCCCGCCGGTGCGCAGAACCGCGTGGTCAACCATTCAGATGGCGACGGCCACCAGCTCACTTTCCAGACAGATTATGTAAATCCGATCACCGAGAAAAGCAAGCTGGAGCTGGGCGCCCGCAGTTTCCACAATTTTTCACGCGATAAGCTGGATGTATTTTCGCTCGATACAAATGATGCAGCCACCAAACTGCCGCTCAGCAATAATTACAAGTACCGCGAAATGGTCAATGCCGTGTACGGCAACTATTCCAATACCATCGGCAAGCTGAAATACCAGGGTGGTTTGCGTATTGAGCAATCCAGCTTTAAAGGTGAGCTGATCGACAGCGCGCGGACATTCGGATACGATTATCCTTCGGGTGGAAAAAATCTGTGGAATACCGTTTTCCCCACCCTTTTCCTGACTTATGAGCTGGGTGGCGGCAATGATATCCAGGTCAATTTTGCACGCCGCATCAACCGCCCCAATTTCTGGCAGATCAACCCCTATGTAGATATCAGCGACCCGATGAATATCCGCCGGGGAAACCCCGCCCTTCAGCCCGAATTCACCAATTCATTTGAGCTGAACTACAACAAGCAATACGAAACCGGCAATGTGCTGCTGTCAACCTATTACCGCAACAACACAGCCGATATCACCAACTACATCGATACCATCAGCCAGGCCGAGCTGGAGCACCTGGGCAATGCGTCCATTTCGCCCAATGCCATCCTGACCACTTTCGTAAATGCCGACCGTACCAACCGGATGGGAGTGGAAATCACCTGGCAGCAGCGCATTGGAAAGAATTTCGATTTTACGCCCAACTTCAACGCGCAGTACCGCGATGTAAAAGCAGTGGTCAACGATATCAATCTCAGCAATTACGGTTTTAACTGGAGCAGCAAGCTGCTGATGAATTACCGCCTGGCCACACCGGGCTCACCGGTCACCAACAATATGTCGTTCCAGCTGTCGGGCCAGTATGAGTCGCCCCGGGTTATACCGCAGGGAAAGCAGAAAGAGCAATACGGATTTGACTTCGCTGTTCGGAAAGACTTCCTGAAGAACAAGGCCGGCACCATCACGTTTGCGATCAACGATGTATTGAATTCACGCAAATTCGGCAGCATCACCGAAACCGAAAGTTTTTACCAGGATTCGTACCGCCGCTGGAACGTGCGCAGCTTCCGCCTTACGTTCAGCTATCGCTTCGGCCGCAGCGATCTTGATCTTTTCAGGCGCCGCGACAGCGGTGGCGGTGGAATGGACGAGCGCGGCTAAGGGTTTTCAGAACAGCTGATCAATCGTAATGCCGTAGCTGAACAGCAGGTTTTCCCTGTTGGTGATCCTGATATTGTTATAGGTAAGCGCCATGGTCAGGTTCAGCCACTTCTTCAGCCGCCACCCCGCTACCGTGCTGGAGCGGATTATATAATCATCGCCGTCGTTCAGCGAGTTTTGCAGAAAATGGGAGCCGTCTACCGACAGCTTGTCCATCAGCTTTATTTTGTACTTGATACGAAAAGAGTTTCGCCAGGTTTCATAGTTGGTACGCTGGTGAAAATCGGGCTCAGCCAGCTGGCTGCGTTCATAAAGCAACCCGTCGGTAAGCACCAGGTAGATATTCGGTTTGCGGATAACAGTTAAACCCGGCCCCACCCCTGTTTGAACCCGGTTATCGATCTTTAGCGAATAACTGCTTTCATACGAAGTAAGCGCCCAGTAGTACCAGCGTTTGGTATTACGGAATACATCGGCATCGAATACCGCCAGGAAATCGTTGTTGGTGACCCGGTCGGGGCTCTTTCCATAGATCCAGCCGGCGCTCAGGTTGGCATTGACCAGCCGGCTGCCGGCACCCACCCGGATGCTGTTGTTGAACACATAAGTGGTTCCGTCGTTGGTGCGGTTGAAATTGCCGGTGCCGGTAAAGCCGGCATTCCAGGCAATGGTATCACGAACCGGTTTAGCCTGTCCTGTTGGGCACCACCCAAAAGCGGAAACGCGCCAAAGACCTGTGCAAAAAATCGAAGCAAAAACATCCCAAAGCATCCGCTCAAATTTTGAGCGTCCATTTGTCTGCAGTAACTGGTAGGCAGTGAATTTCCATCGCAGTCCTGCTGGCGGTTGACAGCTCGCCGCCCTGCCCTGCGCACCGAAGGCCTCGCCGCCAGCTGGTCGTTGTTGGGGTTGTGCCCAGTGAGCGGTAATACAACATTTGCTGCGACAGGTCTTTCCGCATGGAGGCCGCCACTTTCGCCGCCAGCTCCTTATCGCCTGCCTGCAGGCAGGTTTGAGGAACTGAAGCGAGATTGCGTTGTGGCGGCGCCCCGGCTGCTGGCCATCCATATTGATAGGTGGGTTTTGAGTGTGATCAAAATGCTCAGCACATTTTTTGCCTCTTCGGTTTTGCCCCGGAGCAGACCGGCGCAATCCGTGCGTGGCCCATTTGCAGGAGGCTGAAACGGCGCCGGTTGTCTTCGTCGAAATACACGCCCTGGCGGTTGGCGCCGCCATAAGTAAAGCTGTTCATGGCAAGGTCGTACGAACGCGGCGCAATGGCGGGGTTTTCAAGGGGTACCAGCCGGTAGACCATGCCTTCCACCCGGGTGAAACGGGTCAGATCCAGCGCATCCAGGTCGTTGGTGTTCGTAAAGCAAATGGGTCGTTTCCAGTCATTTGCCGATAAGACAGCCAGCAGGGCCAGCTCGTTCTTGAGCAGGTAGGCTTTGTTCTTTATATCGATCTGCAAAGCAGCCAGCGGCTTTTCATTCGCATATACGGTACCGTTAGCGCGCACCACAGCTTCATTCACCGGAACGGAAAACCGGCGAACGGGCAGTATGCTGATCGCATCGCCTCTTTCGGTTTGGCGCAGCAAACGCGGGTCGTCGCTGCCCACCACATCGCGCAGGGTGGTTTTAAGATCGTAATACTGCAGGGTATCCACTCCCTGCATCGGCGCGAAATACACCACATCGCGTTTGTCGCCCCTGATCTGGTCTTTGGTAAACAGCACATCAAACGGATCGCTGTCGTTCACTTTATAGCGAAGCTGGTTGATATACCAGTCGGTCGCAAAAATGGTATTGACCACCACCCGCACGTCTTTGCGGATGCCCTCCACATGCTGCAGGTACCAGAGCTGGTAGGTATCATTGTCTTCGGAGGTGATCAGCAGGGCGTTCGGCGGACAACTTTCCAGGTAGTTCCGGGCCATGTCACGAGCCAGGGTTTTCTGGCTGCGGTCATGGTCGTCCCATTCCTGTACCGCCATCCAGGCCGGCACAGCCAGGCATACCAGCATGACCGCGTAGCGCAATACCGGTTTGGCCGAAAACCGCTGTATTGCGGCAATGGCGGCTAGTACACCAAGGCCGATCCACACGGCAAATGCGTAAAAAGAACCGACAAAAGCATAATCGCGCTCACGCGGCTGAAAGCCGCTTTGGTTCAGGTAAATCACTACCGCCAGGCCGGTGAAGAAAAACAACAGGCCCGTTACCAGCCAGCCTTTTCGTTCTTTTTTGAATTGCCAGTACAAACCGGCCATACCCAATAACAGGGGCAAAAAGAACAGCCGGTTGAAAGCCTTGTTACCGGCATGCATGCTGTCGGGCAGTTTCGACTGGTCGCCCAGCCGAGCATTATCGATCAGTGGAATGCCACTTACCCAGTTGCTGTCGGCCGGGTTACCGAGGCCCTGCAGGTCGTTCTGCCGGCCGGCAAAATTCCACATGAAATAGCGGAAATACATCCAGCCGGCCTGGTAATGGGTGAAATAGCGGATATTATCGGTTAGGGTAGGTTTTTCGTTCACATCAACGCCTGCGAATTGCTGGTAACAAAACAATTGATTCCGGTCATTGTCAGCATCCCACATTCTTGGAAACAAATGTGAGGAGGGCGTATTGGCCCATTCTTTTTTCCAGACGGGTTTTTCCACCACATATTTATCGCCATCGCGCGTGTATTGAACACCCTTCTGTACAAAATCGGCTTTATCGGTAAAATCGGGGCCGTAAACAATCGGCCAGTCGTTGTACTGGTCGCGGCCGAGATAACCCGCCAGCGCCACGGGGTTATCTACATTGAACATATCAACGGCGGGGTCGGCATTGGAACGGATCATGGTGGTCAGGTAAGTGCTGTAACCCATCAGCAGAAAAGCAATGCTCCAGAGCGCCACCTGCCATTCACGGCTGCGCCGCCTGCGGGCGGTACGGATGCCCAGCGCCAGTAATCCCGAAAGCAGCACAAAGAAAAAAGCGAAGCCCGAAAAGAAAGGCAGTCCCAGGCTGTTCACAAACCACACGTCGGTGGCCGCAGCGCCTTTGATGGTGGATTGTATAAACACTACCTGTACAAAACCGGTGATCGCGCAGCCTATGATAAAAGCCAGCACCATACCCCAGCGGCTGAACGTGAACCGCCTGAAATAATAAAGCATAATAATGGCAGGTATCACCAGGAGATTGAGGAGGTGAACACCGATCGACAACCCCATCAGGAAAAAAATAAACACCAGCCAGCGGTCGGCCCCGGGCAGGTCGGCCCGTTCTTCCCATTTCAGCGCCGCCCAGAAAACCAGCGCCGTAAACAGCGAAGAAAGGGCGTACACTTCGCCTTCCACGGCGCTGTACCAGAATGAATCACTGAAGGTATAGGCCAGGGCGCCCACTACACCCGCGGCCATGATCGAGAGGGTATTGTTGCTGACCTTGCGCGCAAAATGCGTGATGGTCCAGAAGAGAAATAAAATGGTAAAAGCACTTGCCAGCGCGCTCATGGAATTCACTGCCAGGGCGGCTGTGCCCGGCTGCCCCCCAAACAGCAGAATGAAAAACCGGCCCAGCAGCACGAAGAGCGGCGCCCCGGGCGGGTGCGGAATCATCAGCCCATAACAGCTGGAAATAAATTCACCGCAGTCCCAGAAACTGACGGTAGGTTCAATGGTCTTCAGGTAAACGGTAGCGGCGACGAGGAATACAAACCAGCCCGTGAGGTTGTTGATTTTCCGGTAATTCATAGTAGCAGTTTCCTGAAACTACTTACAAAAAAGCGGGTGTGGTTCAGGGCGAACCGGTTTTAACAGCAAATTATACTTCAGTTGGTTTAGTTTCTTTTTAACCGCCCGCATGGAAAAAACAAAGTTGATGGCTTAAATTTTCTTCGTGATATGAGGATGGGTACTATCCTCGTAAATTTTAAGACGGTGCCGTACAAAATCCTTTGTTAACTGTATTTTGCAATCATGCTCAATGCAGCGCTTCCACTGCTCGAATGTTTGAGGTACCATAGTTTGTTTGCGGCTTTATCGCAACTTTATTGCAAAAACAAAGCAGATTTCAACTAATTCAATATTGTTGCAAAACAAAATGAAAAAATCTTACGCGTACAGTGGCCGTGACATAGACACCGAAGTAACAGGCAAAGCGGCTGAATTTAGCACCACAAATCAGTCAGTTTATGGGTCTTTTATTCAACCTCTTCGGCAGCAAAGAAAAAACGGATTACAGGCAACTGTTACAGGAAGGCGCCATCATCGTGGATGTTCGAAGCCGTTCAGAATTTGCGGGCGGGCATGTTAACGCGAGTATCAACATTCCCCTTGCCGAGCTTCCGCAACAGGTTGGCGTCTTGAAAAAGAAAAACCAGGTGGTGACCGCCTGTTGCCAAAGTGGCGCCAGAAGCGCCGTGGCAGCGTCAAAGTTATCTGCAGCCGGGATTATCGCCCATAACGGCGGCAGCTGGCGTTCGCTGGCCCAGGCACTGCGCTGAGCTGATATTTCCAGTGTGTATGACCGGCCTTAGTGATGCAGCCGGATATTGCGGAACGCCACTTTCATGGCCGGCATCACATGCAGCTGCAGGCCGATCAACCCCTGTGCTTTGCGTGCCGCCGTATCGTTATCGGTTGTTTCGCTCATCAGCACGCCATTGATATAGTGCTGCAGGTGGTTTCCCTTTGCCACTATATGCAATTCATTCCAGTCGTTCGGTCTGATCTTCGTTTTTAAGGAATCGGAATCGCCGGCCGAGCCGGTAACAACCGGCTTTTCGCCGGCGGGCAGGGTGGTTATCTGTCCGCGCATCGCCAGGAAACCGCGCCCCCGCTCTTCATAAAGCTGCCCGGTATAAACGTTCCCGCCATCAATGTCGGCCTGGTAACCTTTCAATGCAAAGGGAATGCCCTCCACCAGCTCACTGCGGTATTGCACACCGCTGTTACCGCCTTCACTGATCCGGTATTCGGCTTTCAATTCAAAGTCGGCGGGTTCGGTTCCCTCGTAAATCAAAAAGCTATTGGTCTTCACACCCTGTTCGGGTGTTTCTTCGGCGGTGATCGCGCCATCCACTACTTTCCAGAAGCTGGTGTCGCCAACCCAGCCCGATAAGGTCTTTCCGTCGAAAATGGAAACGAAACTATCTGCGGCAGGCAGCGTTGTTGTTGCATGGCCGTTTGCAGCCGGTTCCTGGCAGGCGAAAAAAAAGCTGCCGGCTATCACGAACAGAGAAGATATGCGACGCGTCATCAATGGTTATTTTTTGGGTGCTGCAAAAATGGTATCCTGTGCATTACCGCCGGCCCGCAGATAGGCAAGCAGGTCTTTCAGTTCCCCGGCGCTAAGCCGGTTGATCAGGCCCGGCAACATCGGCGACACGTCTGACACTCGCGTACCGGTCACATCGCTTTTCCTGATCTCTTTGGTTTGCTGTGGTGCGAAAGGATTCTGCGAGATCACGTATTTGGCGGCATCCTGGCTGATGATACGGCCCATCACAGCGCTGCCGGTCTTTAATGAAAACACCGTAGTGCCGAACTGATCCGAAATGGTTTTATTGGGATCGATGATCGCTTCCAGCATGTCTTTGTAGGAAAAGCGGCTACCCAGCTGCGTTAGATCCGGTCCGGCAACACCGCCTTCCCCACGCATGGTATGGCAGGAGCTGCAAAGCGTTGCCACGAATATGCCCTTACCCTTGTCGAAACTGCGCTGGGCAATGCCGCTGTCGGCTACCTTCACGGCTTCTTCAAGGGTCCAGTTGCGGCCCGGTCCTTTCGGCCGGTACAGGTCTTTGTTCATGGCGGTACCAGCGAACTGCACAATTGAATCGCCCGACAAAACATTATACCGCGCAAAATCCGGTTTCGGCACCTGGGCCAGGGCTTTTTTGCGGGCGTCGTTGATAAAGCCCATATAGCTGACGCCACCGCGGTAACCGAATGTTTCATAGTACCACTTGAAATAAGCAGTACGCAGGTCGTCGGTCCAGCCGGTTGCCGGCTGGGTCAGCAGCACGGCATAAAAGGTTTGCTGAAGCGGCCGCAGTTTCGACAGTGTGGAAGCGATATCCATTCCGAATTGCGGGTTACGCATGATCAGGTCCGACGAATTGGTGAGCGTAGTCTGTCCATCGCTCGTATCATCCTTTGCCGTTTCCAGCAACGCCATGGTTTTACCAACCGCATCGGGTGCGCCCAGGTAAACCAGCAATTTGCCCAGCTCGCGATTTAATTCGTTACCTCCTTTGGCGGGGTATAACGCATCCAGCTGCGCCACCAGGGTATCGTTAACAGCCGGGGATGGTTTGCCCAAACGCGCCAGCAACAGCTCGATGCCACGCAGCGCATTTACCTGTTTGTCTTCCGGCAACCGGTCGATCCCCATACCGCCCAGCAGGCGGAATACCTTGTCCTGGCTGCCCGGTTTGGCATGGTGTGCATAAGCAATGGCCGCCATGCTGATGATGTCGGGATCTTTTTCGGCCAGCAGCCTGTTTTCCCATTCGTTCACCGGATGGTATTCCAGGGCCAGCAAGGCCGCATACCGGATATACCGGTCGGGGTGTTTAAGGGCCATCCAGATTTCATCCAAACTACCGCCTGCCTTTGCATGGTGATACGATTCCAGTTGCCGGCGCAGCTTGTTTTCTGCAGTCAGTTCAGTGGGCGCCAGCGGCGCGGTATGTTGTTTGTTATCGGCATAATAAACACGGTAGAGATCCGACTCCAGGCGGCGGCCGCCCGTCAGGAAATAAAGCGCGCCATCGGGGCCTATCACACCGTCAGTGAGCGGCAAGGGGGCGCCCGACAGAAATTCTTCGCCCGTGGCTTTATAAGAGGAACCCTCGGGGGTTAACTGGATGGAATAAATGATGCCAAAGCTCCAGTCGAATGCAAAGACCGACCGGCGGTATTTCTCAGGAAAATGGCTGTTGCCGCCATAAACCACATTGGTGGGCGATCCCTGGCCGATATTGAGCAGGGCCGGGCTGTTATCGGGCCATACCGGCGACCATTTGTTGGTGCCGGGGCGCCAGCCGAATTCGCTGCCGCTGGTTACATGGCAAATGCGCGTGGGCCGGTACCAGGGCGTGCCGATATCCCATTCCATGTCTGAATCATAAGTGAACATATCGCCGGCATCATTGAAAGCCAGGTCGAACGGATTACGGAACCCCAACGCGTACAGCTCCCAGTGCTGCCCGGCCGAATCGAGGTTGGCAATCCATCCGCCATGAATATTGACCTCGTTGTCGTGCCCGTTCGGGTCTTTCAGCAGGGGATAGATATTATCGAGCCTGCTGTCGAACGGCTTTCTTCGGCTATCCATTGCCGGTAGCTTGGTGAAATTACCGGCATAACGAACAGTGATTTTTTATCGGGCGATAATACAATGCTGTGAGGGCCGTGCTCGCCCTCTCCTTCCAGCTTTTTCAGCAGGGTGATCTTATCATACCGGTCGTCGCCATCGGTATCCTGCAGGCGGTATAAACCGCTGCCCTTCGAAAAAGCCGCGTCGCTGTTGTGGTTGATCATAACGTACAGGCTGTTGAAGGCATAGAGCAGGCCGTGCGCATAACCGATCTCGATCTTTTTGGCACCGGTATCGGCTTTATTATCCAGCGAAGGAATGGTAAGCTCTTCCACCTGGATCTTTGAAACCGTGTCGCCAATCGGCGGAATAACCATCCGGTACAAAGCGCCGTACTGGTCGGAAGCGATCAACCGACCCTTGTTGTCGAAGGTCATCGACACCCACGAGCCTTCATCGTGGGCAGAGGGGCCAAACAGGTGTTCGGCGGTAAACCCGTCGGGAACCTTCAGCCTGGCCACTTTGGGGTCAGCCGAAACGGGACTGGCATTGGGTGTTTTGTCGGTGCTGGTATGGCAGGCTGTCAACAACGCAAAACCGGCGGCAAGCGCCAGGGAATAGCGGGCTACTGAAAAGAGCATATACATCAATTTGTAAAAACTGGTTACAATTTACAGTGTTCGAACGGCCCTTTGATCCGAAAATCGAAAAAAATCGGAAACGCTTGCATTTGCTGCAAAAACTTTCATTCTTTGTGTTGTAGCCAATCATCCCCTGAAAGCCTGTTACGACAGGTTTTTTTTCCGCCTGATCTGCAAATCCGGTATCGACGTTTCCGAAATCCCTGAATGCCCCATTTCGTAACCTCGATGTAACCGTACCATGAAGCGATTAACCCGTATAGCTACCCTGTTCGCCCTGCCGGCATTGTCTTTTTTGTATTCTTACGCAGGCGAAAGCATGCCCCAGCCCAAATACAATTTCAACCACCGCCTGGTGCCCGATTCGGTACTGGCGGCCGGCGGCAGCGTAACCACCACAGCCAGCAAAAACAAACTCTGCTCCTGCCAGGTATTATCACTGGATTCAAGAAATTACCAGCACAAAGAGGTACTGATCCTGGCAGAGAGAACGAATAACGGCGACCTGATAGCCGGCTATGCCGCCGCCCAAAAACGCATCGAAAGAGAAAAGCGGTACCTCGCGGCTACCTTTTACGACAAGGTGCGTAAAACAAAAGAGATAAACAGCTATTCAGACTGTACAACGCTTTACCGGAAGCTGAAAGATACCGACAGCCATCTTCGCTTATACGATATTCTCGACGCAGACATCCATCGCCTGCGGTAGTATTGCCGAAAAGACCCGGACAAGGCAGATGCATACATCGAAGGGTATATCAACGAAGAGGGTGTATTCGTTGTCGTTAAAAAACCGAAGGGCGACTGGTAATTGTCAGGGCATCGGGTGTTGCCGGAAGAAATCCCATAAAAGATCATTGGCGTTGATGGCCGTAGACGGCTGGTCCGCGCCTGCAGAACCGGGCAGGCCGCCGGGCCATGCGTGCCCGCCGTCTTCGGTGAGGTAATACTGTATCGATGCATTTTCCCCGCAGGCAGTCCATTCGCGCAAGGTATAGCGGTTGTCGGAATGAACGATTTGCGGCGCGCTGCCGCAGGCATTGTTCGCCGACCACACGGCAAATACAGAATCAAGCGGTGGAAAATAGGCACCGCTTATCCCATTTCCGTACCCCCCCGTATAAGGCACATTTTCATCCAGTTTGGAATGCAGGTGCAAAACAGGCACCGGCCGCACGGGGTTGCAGGCGCTGCTCATCACCATGGTGGTGGCATTGGGTGCTATGGCGGCGATTTTGCCAGACAGCTCGCAGGCCAGGCGATAGCTCATCATGCCGCCATTGGAATGGCCGGTGGCATACACTTTTTTCGGATCAATGGAATCGTTTGCCAGCAGGTGATCGATCAGCCGGCTGATGAATTGCAC
>JASGFZ010000030.1:0-17852 GCA_047605345.1 Flavihumibacter sp.
ATGATTTATAGCTTTCATAGTTCTTGAAACGCGCCAATACCGGTTAGGCTTTCTGTATCAGCAACAGCAGCCCATAAGCCAACCCCAACGAAAAAAGCAATACCAGCACAAACCGGGCAACGGCATATAGAAAAGAGCCCCACGGCGCTTCATTGCCGGCAGCCCGCTCTTCGCGCAAAAACATAAAAAACGAGCCGATAAACAACCCGTTGCACAACAGCAGCAGCCATAACTGCCAGGCTGCCGGATACACGAACAGGCTTTGCAGCAAAGGGAAATAATACACTTCTTCGCCCGACAGGTGAACAAGATCGACATCACCGAACTCCCTGATCAGGGCCAGCATATTTTCACCATGCTGCTGCATGGTTTTCAGGTCGATGGCTTCCGGCCGGTCGATCAGGCTGTGGTAATGGCTGCGGCCCTCCGGCAATACCTGGCTGAAGCCGGGAATACCCGCTTCTTTGAACAGCTCGAAATCAAGATGACCCGGCGCCCGTTTTTTTCCTTCGGCAGAAAGGGAAGTGCCGAAGGGATGAGGCATGTTACGGTAATGCCCGAGCAGGGAGCGCACCGACGGACTTGCCTCCAGCAGCATGCTGGCGCCGCGCACCGCCGTTCCGTCGTAGTTGAATGCAATCGCCATGTTTTTCCGTATGCTGCTGTCGCGCATGGCCGCGGTGGCGCCCAGCAATCCCGCTTCTTCGGCATCGGTGAAAAAGAAAACGATGTCGTTCTTAAACCGTTTGTTATCGGCCCGCAGGGCGCGGATGGATTCCATCATCGCGGTAACGGCAATGCCATCATCGCCCGCGCCATAAGAATTGGGAGCCGAATCATAGTGCGACACCACATATATTGCGCGGCCCGAATCCGTTCCCCGCAGGCGCGCCCGTATATTATACGTAACGGCGCCCAAAGTGATGTTTGAAAAAGTGCGCAGGCCGATGGCCGTATCCACCTGTACCTCCAGTTTAAAAGAATCACACCAGGCAATAATGGAATCACGCACCCGCGCATTAGCCAAGGTGCCGGTCATGTGCGGCATGGCCGATACCACACGGTATTGTTCCCTGGCACGCAAGGCCGAAAAGCTGTTTGCCGGTTCATCCGAACGGGGTTGATAACGGGGCGATAAAATGTAAACAGAATAAATGCAAACAACCACAGACAGCGCCAGGAGAAAAAGATTTCTCCATAAAGGCTTCATAAAAAGGAATTGGCTTTGAATATACAAAAAAACGACGGATCAGCGCCGGTCGTCTGACCGTATATCGTCATTGCTGATCTTCTGCGCACGGCGGCCGCTGTTCATGGCGCCAAATTCCCAGTTCAGGGTCAGCTTCCATTCGCGCAGGTAGTAGCGGTCGAGGCTAAAGGAGCGGAAGCCGGCGGTACGCACCCACACATCCTGCGCAGTGTATTCGTTAAAGGGATTCACCGCCAGCAGTGTCAGCGACAGCTTGGGCTTGTTCCATTCTTTCTTCACTGCTGCGCTGTAGTAAATGGTAGACGATCCGTCGCCCTGCAGGTTTATCTGCCTGCCGTTGTAATTGAAATTAACCTGCGCACTGTAATGCTTCGGAAAACGAACCGCCGTGCTCAGGTTCATATCGGCTACCCACCCGTTGTTTTTTACCGCCAGGGCTGCGCTTTCGTATTGGATATGGTAGGGCGACAGGCCGCCGTTGATCGTGAGCCACTGCGCCGGCATGGCGGTGGCGGAAAGGTTTATACCATAGCTTGTATTGCCGGCCAGGTTCTCCTTACGCGTTAAAACAATGCCCGCTGCATCGGTGCTGCTGTACTCTATGATGGAATTGTCGGTTTTACGCCAGAACAGCGCGCTGTTCAGAAAGAAAGAGCTGCCTGCATTCAGCCCGTGAACCAATTCCACCTGGTGTGCGATCTCCGGCCGCAGGCCGGGGTTTCCGCTGCTCAGGTTTTTGGGGTCGCTGGCATTTATATTCGGGTTCATGTCAATGATATAAGGGCGGGTGATCCGCTTGGTATAACTCAGCGACAGGTTTTGATCGGCATTTAATTTTCGGGTGATCGTTGCCGTTGGCACCAGGTTCCCGAACTGCTGGTCAAATTGTTGCGCAGCCTGTTTCAGGGCGCCGCTCATAAACGTATGCTCATACCTCAGCCCTGCTTCCAGGTACCAGCTGTTGATGGTTGCTTTCAGCAAACCATAACCCGCCGCCACCTGCTGGTCGTTCCCGAAAAAATCGGTCCGGTCGCTCACTTCCATCCAGCCACTGCCGGTATTGGCGGTTACCGTATAGCTGTTACCGGCTTTCCGCCAGATGCCTTTCACACCGGTTTCCAGTGTGTACCGGTTACTCAGGGGATACACATAATCGGCCTGCAGCGTCCACTCGTTGTTGCGAATGCGGTTGCTGTTGTTTTCGCGGTAATAGGCCAGCTTCGTATCATCAAGAAGCGTGGTCTGGTAGGGTGCGCGGGTTTTGCCGGGCGACCACTGCGCCTGGATCACCAGCTCCTGGCCGGGGCGTTGCAGTTTCTTTTTATACGACAGGTTTATATCGGTATTGAAATACCGGTCAGACGCCGTGGTATATTGCATATAGGATTCGCGCAGATCGCCATTCGCTTCAAATGTATTGTTGCGGATGGTATTATCCGAAGGCCACTTGCCTGCACTGGTATTCACCCCCAGACTCCATTCGGTAAGCGAGTCGGCGTCATACACCACCGTGAAATCGGCCGAAGCGTGCGGCGCCGCATTGTCGCCCCGCCATTCCTGGTACAGGATGCTGTTGTCTGATAAAAACGTGCGGTTATAGTCGGCCTGGTTTTTCGAACGCCGCCGGTGCAGGTGTCCATGCACCGAAACATTCCATTTGCCGCTGGTATATTCAATCCGCGGATTGATCACCTGGTTCAGGTTACTGCCGCTCACCTCCACGGCCCCGGTCGTTTTATTGGTTCCCTTGCGGGTGATGATATTGATGACCCCTGCCGTTCCTTCTGCATCGTATTTGGCGGAAGGGTTTGTCACAATTTCAACCGACTCGATGATATTGGCGGGGATCATATTCAGGGCATCGGCCGGGCTGCGGGCCATTTGCCCCGAGAATTTCCCGTTGATCAGGATGCGCAGGCTGGAGCTGCCGCGCATGCTTACATTCCCCTGTGCATCTACCGACAAAATGGGCGCTTTCCGCAACACATCTGCCGCTGTTCCGCCCTGGTTGGCAGGATCATTGCCCGCGCGGTACACCAGCATTCCCGGCTTTTGTTCCACCAGCCGGCGACGGCCCGATACCAGCACGTGCTGCAGGTCTTCGGGCAAAATGGCCATTTCCACCATGCCGAGGTCCAGCAGGACGCTGCCGGCCGCCCAGGTCAGCTCTTTGTCCACAGGCCGGTAGCTGCCGGCGGTGATCTCTATCCGCACCGGCCGGTGCAACAGCTTATCCATTTTTACCCATCCTCTTTCGTCAGAATAGCTGCTGGCGATTACATTCTTTTTGGCATCATACAGGTTCACGGTGGCATATACCACCGGGTGGCGGCCGGCCGAATCAAGAAGACGTGCCGTTAGCTGATAATCAACATGCTGACCGAAGCCCGGAAGGGCTAACGACAATAAAATAAGGCCTATACAGCAATATAGGTGTGGGCGGCATATTCTCATTCGGCAGTCAATTCAACACAGGCAAAGATATTGACATAGAGGCTATGCACCCTTTCCCACCTGGTAATAAGTGCTCAAATTCAGGAAAAATGACAGATATAAGAAACTTAGTTATTAAAAAGGAGAAAGCCGGTGCGCTCATGCAATGCCGAACCGGCTGAAAACGTTATAGATAAGTCAGAATTTTTGAATTCCCGCTTTTCGTAAAATCCCGCTGTATGGCACACAAAAATGAACGCAAAAATGCGATCGAACGGCCTCGTCGTACCCCCCGGGAGGTTCACCCCGTGCGTTTCGAAAACCTGTTGCTGACGGCGCCCGTGAACCGTATGGGCCGCATTGTTGCCCTCGACGCCGCCAGCGGAAAACCCCTCTGGTCGGTACTGCTGTACCGGGTGCTCTATAACCCTTACCTGCCCGAAGACCAGCAGCACGACCATATCAGCGAGATGCTGGTTCAGAACCGGCAGCTGTTTTTACGAACGGAGAAAGACCATTTCTTCCAGCTCGACCTCGATAGTAAAATTGCGCGGCCGCTGCCTCATTAGTTACACCAGCGGCAACCGTGAACAGCTCCTTTGTTTTACTTTTAGGGAACCTTCATTACCCGTATGCTGGAACCCCTCTTCAAGGAAACCGCCGTCCATTTCAGCAAAGATGCTGCAGGCATCGATGCATTATGGAACGAAATTGATGCCGCACATTCGCATACAGCCCGGCATTACCACAATATCCGGCACCTGGAGCACCTCCTGGATGAGCTGCTGCCGGTGAAAGCCTGTATTGCCGACTGGGACATGATGGTATTTGCCGTCAGCTACCACGATATCGTTTACAATACCCTCAAACCCGATAATGAAGAGAAAAGCAGCCGGCTCGCCGCCATGCGATTGGGCAACCTGCCTGTTCCCTGGCAGCGCGTCAACGCCTGCCGGGCGCTGATCATGGCCACCAAATCACACAAAACCACCCCCGCGGCCGACGCCTGCTTCTTTACCGACGCCGACCTTTCCATTTTGGGAGCGGCGCCCGAAACCTACCGGCTGTACAGCCACCAGATCAGGCGGGAATACAAGTTTTACCCCGACCTCGCCTACAAACCGGGCCGGCAAAAAGTGCTGGAACATTTCCTCTTCATGGAAAGGATATTCAAAACCGATCACTTCCATTCGCTGTATGAAGAACAGGCCCGCATCAACCTCCGGGAAGAGCTGGCTGCCCTCTCTGCTTAATTTCTCGGCTTCGGCAATTCCTTACGCGGCAGCTTTTCATCGCGCATCGCTGCGTTGTACACAAAGCTGGCAACGATGGTGGCCGCCTGCTGCAGGTCGGAAGCCACCAGGTGATCATAGCTGTCCATATTGGTGTGGTGCGTGCGGGTATCGTATTCAACCGGATCCTGGATGAACTGGAAACCCGGGATGCCTACCGCATCAAAAGCCTGGTGATCGGTACCGCCTGTATTGCTGATGGTAGTTGTTTTGGCGTCGAGGTCGGCAAAAGGCGCCAGCCACTGCTGGAAAACAGGCCCGCAGGCCGCATTGCCCTGCAGGTAAACGCCCCGGATCCTTCCCGTGCCGTTATCGAGGTTGAAGTAACCCGACACTTTTTCATGCTCCGGTTTCAGCTGCATCGTTGCCGGGTCGGCAAAATGATTTTTCACATAATTACGCGAGCCATGCAAGCCCTGCTCTTCGCCGCTCCACAACGCAATCCGGATGGTGCGGCGCGGCTTCACTTTCAGCGCCCTGAGAATGCGCACGGCTTCCATCATCACCGAACAGCCGGCGGCATTGTCGGTAGCACCGGTAGCGCCATGCCAGGAATCAAGGTGGCCACCCAGCATCACGATCTCCGATTTCAATTTGGGATCGGTGCCTTTTATCTCTGCTATCACATTGTACCCTTTTGTATCAGCGGTGCTGAACCGGGTTTTGACATCGGCTTCCAGCTTAACCGGAACACCGGCTTTCAATAACCTTACTATGCTCAGGTATTCTTCGCTCGACAGCAGTATATCCGTAAAGTTTTCAGGTGCGCTGGCCTGGTAAGCGCCACCGCCCTGCACAAACAGGGTGCCGTCGCTGCCGCGGGGATTCATCGACAATACAGCTACCGCGCCTTCTTTTTCGGCCAGCTCCTTGATCTTGGTAAGCATATAATTGGAACCCGGGCCACGCTGCCCCATCATCATTTCGCGGCGGCGGCGCATCGCGGCGGTATCTGCCGGTTGTATTTGCGCATTGGCCATTTCCACCAGCTGCTCACCGGTAAAACGTTCAGCATCGGGCTTGAAACCGGGATGAAGTGTATCGGCGCGGTTTTCGATCACAATCTTTCCTTTCAATTTTCCGGCGTAGCCCGCCAGCTCGGCCGAATCTTTTGCGGTGATCAACACCACGTCGGCCTGTTGCAGGCCATTGGTGCCTTTCGTCCAGGTTTTGGGAAAAGCGATCAGCGGACGGTAATACGGCGCTGTTTGCGCGAGGTAAAATTTCTGCAGTTCCCAGCCCTTGCCGAATTCACCCCAGGGTTCGAGTGTTGCCCCTTCCAGGCCCCATTGGGCAAGCTGCTCTTTGGCCCAGTTGGCCGCCCGGGTAAAACCGGGAGAAATGGTTAACCGCGGACCGCTCACATCTGTAAGCCGGAAAGCAATATCCATTACCTGTGAATGCTTCAAACCTTCTTCGCGGATCTGGCTGATCACCGCCTGATCCAATTTTTCCGTTTGCGCCTGTGTGAATTGAAATGCCGGCAGCAGGCAGGCCAGCAATAGTGTTTTTCTCATATGCGTGTGATTTGGCTGGTTTATCAGACAGCTGTTGGACGAAGGTCGGCCGGTTTTCCTTTACACAACAACCGGTTATCGGCCAGAAACGGCCATTCTTCGAAAAATCATCGAAAACCCTGGTTTCCTGGTTAACCACTGATCCGATTCTTCGTTACTTGAGGTATATATCGTTGACAATGACCCGGTACCCTGCCCGACTGACCCTGTACATGTTTTTCGCCTGCGGTTTGTGCTGGGGGTTCGCTTATTTTTCACTGAATATACTGCACTGGCGGGGCTGGGGTTACACCGTTGCCCTGCCCCTGGTTCTGGCAACAGGCAGCACCATTCTGCACGGCTACCCGCACGATATGCCGGGCAAAAGCCTGCGCAATACCGCGTGGCTGACCATGGTCGTTTACAGCGGCGGACTTTTACTCTTCGGCTGGGAAACGCTGCCCTGGCTGCTGATGGCGGCGCCGCTCACGATGCTGTTCACCTATACCGGGTTTCTCCTCGGGTTGTTTTACCTGCGTTCAAAGCTCCGCTCCGAGCTGTCGATGTCGCTCATCCTGCTGTTCATTTCCGTTCCGGTAGTAATCACCTTCGAAAATATATACAAACAGGCGGCCACCAGGTCGGTCACCTGCCAGGTGGAGATCGCGGTATCGCCCGAAAAACTGCAGCAGCAACTGAGATACGACCGTTCGCTGCTGCGGGTAAAACCCGATATCCAGGCGCACGATCACGAGGTTTTGCTGACCACGGTACCGGGTTACCTGTTTGCCGACAAAAACCAGCTGCACCTGGTGGCTGTCGCAAACGGCAAAACAGTGCTCTCGGGCACCAGCTACTACCGGCAGTGTGCCACCCCGGCCATTTACTGGAATACCGTTGCCGATAAGACCCTCCGGATCTACCAGCACTATTGCCTTAACCACATCAGGGAAACGCTGGAAGAGCAGGGCGGTTTCGCCATAAAATAACTAGCTTCAATAAAACAGCCATGCTGCTGACATAGGGTTGTCACCCGCCGGTTTTTATTTTGTCTTCTAAAATCAACTATTATGATTACAGCAAAAGAGTTTCTGACCGAAGTGGAAAACGAAGGCCGGACCACCCGCCGGTTTTTAGCGATTGTTCCCGACGACAAATTCGACTGGAAGCCGCATCCCAAAAGCATGGACATCAAAACCCTGGCCAATCACCTGGTGGATATCGCTTCCTGGCCCGGCCTTATGCTGACCACCAGCGAGCTCGATTTCCAGAATATGGCCGGGTACGACTACCCCGATGAAAACACAGCCGCCGGCCTGCTGGCTTTCTTCGACAAAAACCTGGCAAAAACCGTCAGCGCTTTACAAACTGCCACGGCAGAAGACCTGGAGCAAACCTGGACAATGCGCAGCGGCGACGCCATTTATATGAAAGATCCCAAACGCGTGGTGATCAGGCATGCCATAGACCAGAATATTCACCACCGTGCGCAGCTCGGCGTATTCCTGCGCCTGCTGAACATCCCCATCCCCGGAACCTATGGACCCAGTGCCGATGAAATGGGGCATTAAGAAGCAGTTGAAGCATGGAGTACCGGGAAATAGCCAACAAGGAAATAAGGATAAGCAGGATCGCTTTCGGCTGTATGTCGCTTGATCCCGCAGCGGGCGATCCTACCCCGCTGATCCAACGGGCTGTCGATGCAGGTATCAATCTTTTCGATACGGCCGATCTCTATAACCGGGGTGAGAATGAAACGATGCTGGGAAAGGCCCTCGGCAGCCGGCGCAAAGCAGTGCTGGTTGCTACCAAGGTGGGCAACCAGTGGGATCCCGATAGCGACGGCTGGCGCTGGAATCCGCGGCGCGAATATATTCTTCGCGCCGCTGACGACAGCCTGCGGCGGCTTGGCACCGATTATATAGATCTGTACCAGCTGCATGGCGGCACGCTCAACGATCCTTATGAAGAAGTGATCGACGCTTTTGACACCCTCCGGCAACAGGGCAAAATCAGGTATTACGGCATCTCTTCGATCCGACCGAATGTGATCCGCCGCTTTGCGGCCATACCTGCTGTTTCAACCGTGATGATGCAATACAGTTTGCTGGACAGGCGCCCCGAAGAAAGCTGTTTTGACCTGCTGCAGACAAAGGGCATTGGCGTGTTGGCGCGCGGAACTGTTGCAGGCGGATGGCTTACCGGCAAAACGCCCAAGGCCTATCTCGATCACAGCGCCGCCACGGTAGCCGGCGCAGCGGCGGCAGTGCGTGCGCTGGCAGCAGCCAAAGAAACGGTACCCGCTGCCGTGGCCATCGGCTTTGCAGTGGCAAATCCCGCGGTCAGCAGCGCGGTGGCAGGCATCAGAACGGAGCAGCAGCTATCGGAAGCGCTGCGGGCCATTGACATATCCTTTACAGCCGAAGAATACAACACATTGCAGCAAGCGGCGCCCACGCTTATTTACAAAGAACACCGGTGAGGTGTTTTATCAGCAGCCTCCATTTTTGCGGCAAGATTTTCCACGAATCAACTATAACATTTCGCTACCGGTCAATGGCCTGGATTTTGGGACAGTATATCTATAATCTGTTGTACATGATACCCGCTCTCCAACATCGAAAACCACAGGTGCACCACCCGGTGAGCCGCAAGAAAAAACCCGGAACCAATAAATTACCCGCCGCACCTGCCGCGCCTGCATTTACCAGGATCGTTCCCATCAATCCGTTTGCGAGCTGGGTCATGCCGCCGCGACAGGCACCTTATATCAAATCAACGGAAAGGGACGATTGCCTTTGATTACATTTGGGCATGCCAGCACATCCCTCGTCGTTTATCGGCCCTGCAGTGGCGGCCGCGTTGCGTGCGCATGCCCCGGAAGCAGAGCAAAACGGTCGGTTACATCCTGCACAGCTCGGGCTTATTTTTGAACACAACTGGTTCTCGCTTTTTGTTCCGGCCGCCTGCGGCGGAATCGCCGCCGGCCTGCCGGCTGCCCTGCACCTGCTGGAAGGCATCGCATGGGCCGACGGCGCCTGCGGATGGGTTACCACCCTCTGCAGCGGCGCCGGCTGGTTTTCGGGTTTTATGGAACCTGCCGTGTGCGCAAGGATCTGGGCCGGCCCGCGGGTTTGTATGGCCGGCAGCGGTGCCGTAAACGGCATCGCCAAAGCAGTGCCGGGCGGCTGGGAAATCAACGGCCGGTGGCGTTATGCCAGCGGCGCGCCCTTTGCCGGTTATTTCAGCTTCAACGCCCGTGAAGAACAGCAAGGGGGGCTGGTCACCGCCTGGGTACCCGCGTCAGACGTACAGGTACATGATACCTGGAATGCCATGGGCTTATGCGCCACCGCCAGCCATTCTTTTTCCCTTCAAAACTGTTTTGTACCCCATGCACAGTGCTTCACCATCGATGCGGCACATGCCGTTCATGAAGCAGCTGTGTACCGCTTTCCTTTTTTGCAGTTCGCCGAAACCACGATTTCCGTAAACCTGTCGGGCATGGCTATGCGCTTTTTCGATTTATCGCCCCATGTGGCAGAAAG
The DNA here is from genome assembly GCA_047605345.1 of Flavihumibacter sp. GTDB lineage: Bacteria > Bacteroidota > Bacteroidia > Chitinophagales > Chitinophagaceae > Flavihumibacter. The sequence goes on from JASGFZ010000030.1 coordinate 9,980, forward strand.
AAAAAAATGCATTGACCTGTTGGAAGCATGGCGAAGCGAACTGTTCATGCTAATGGAAAAAGCCTGGCAACAACTGACCGAAACAGGCGTTGTGGACGATGCGCTGCTAACCAGCACCAGCTTTGCCGCCAAACGGCTGGCGAACGGTTCGCGGCAGCTGGTAAATGACTTGTTTCCCTTTTGCGGCATGGAGGCAGCGGGCCGGCATACCGAGATCAACCGGGTATGGCGTAATATCCACACCGCCGGGCAGCACCGTTTACTTCGCTAGCTGGTCGAGCGCACGGGTATAATCACGCTGCAGGTCTTCGTGCAGGCCTTCAATCGTTTTCCGGATCTTTTTGAACTGTGAATGATACAGGTTCAGGAGGGTGGTGCTCCTGTCGAACGCTATGCCTGATTTACGGAGCAACCGGCACCAGGCCGTCAGCAATTCCACTTCGGCCGTTTTGCTGCCGGTATAACGGATATGCTTATTCGCTTCGCGCAATAATTTGCGCAGGCTCTTTTTCGCGATGTAAAGATTGCTTTTGTTGATGGCGGCAAAACCTGCTTCCATTTCGCTTACCGCCTCCTGTATATAGCCGTTCAGGTTATCGGACTCAAACAGCATAAAGGTCGCCAGCTCCTTATTCTCTTTCCTGAATTTCACGAAGCGCAGGCAAAGCGCCTCAAGCTGGGGGTGCGACAGTGATTCCAGGGCTGTTTTGATTTCGTTGACGGTAGCGGCCTTCATGCGTCAAAGATATTTTAACTTTAGCGCCATGCAAGTTCAACAATTCCTGGAGCCGCTTCATATCCAGTCGCTCCTGCCCATGCAGGAAGCCACCCTGACGGCAAGCCGCGATCACGAAAAAATCATCCTGCTTTCTGCCACCGGATCGGGCAAAACGATCGGCTATCTTTTGCCGGTGCTGGAAAAAATGAAGCGCGACCAAAAAGGCACCCGGTCGCTGGTCATTGTGCCTACCCGCGAGCTGGCCCTGCAGATCGAAAAAGTATTTCGTAAAATGAATACCGGCTTCACGGTCACCTGCTGCTATGGCGGGCACAAACGTGAAATTGAAGAGAACAACCTGGTGGAAGCGCCTTCGCTCATCATCGGCACACCCGGCCGGCTGGCAGATCATATCCGCCGCGGAAACATCAACACTTCCGGTATCAACCAGCTGGTGCTGGATGAATTCGATAAAATGATGGAGTTCGGCTTTGAAGAGGAGCTCTCTTTCATACTGCAGTCGCTGCCGGCGGTTTCTTTTCGCCTGCTGGTATCGGCAACCGAAGCGGTGTCGCTGCCGGGATTTGTTGATGTCGCCGGCCATACCCTGAATTTCCTTTCCGGCGAAGCCGCAGCCGGCCTGCAGCTCTTTTATCTTAAAGCAGGCTCGGCCGATAAGCTGGAACCGCTTTTCCAGCTGCTTTGCACCTGGGGCGGAAGAAGCTGATCGTATTCTGCAATTTCCGCGAAACTGTAGAGAAGACAAGTGAATGGCTGCGCGACCGCGGACTGGTCAATGTATTTTACCATGGCGCGCTGGAACAGGACCAGCGCGATACGGCACTGGCAAAATTCACCAATGGTACGGCCGATGTGCTGGTGACCACCGACCTCGCCGCACGCGGGCTCGACATCAAACACATCCGCTATATCATCCACTTTCAACTGCCGGCCGACGAAGCGGCCTTTACCCATCGCAACGGGCGTACGGCGCGCATGGAAGAATCGGGTACGGCCCTGCTGTTGCTGGGCGAAGATGAATACCTACCTGACTATGCAGCCGGCGCCACTGCTTTCGCACTTCCGGCGAAACCGGCCCCGGTGCCCGAAAAACCCAAATGGGTTACCCTGCTGGTTTCGGCAGGAAAAAAAGACAAGATCAATAAAATTGATATTGTCGGTTTTCTTACCAACAAAGGCCAGCTGAAAAAAGACGAGATCGGCCTGATCGAAGTAAAAGACTTTCATGCATTCGTTGCCGTGCGCCGTTCAAAGGCCAGCACCTTGCTGACGCTCGTCAAAAATGAAAAGATGAAAGGACGGAAAGTGAAGATCGATTACGCAAAATAAAAATCCGGAAGTAGACACTTCCGGACTGCATGAATAACCAAAAACTGCTGATGATTACTGATGGTTAGCGGATTTTATTAGGTTCACTGCTGCTGCAAAACGATTTCATAATCTGATTTCAGCGAGTCGAGCTTCACTTCTTCGTTTTTATATCCTTCCAGGCTGACAATGGGCGATTGATCGGTCGGCTCAATACCCAGCGAAAACTGCCATCGGCCATGGTACCCGTCATCATATCCCGTCCTTTTACCTGCACCCTGCTCCCTCGAGAGGAAACGACTCACTGAAGGAGATGACACGGACCCTGTATCTTTCTGGCCGGTTGTACAAAGGAAAAACCAATCATTGCCGACAATAATACTAACAGGATTTTATAAGCATGTTTCATATAAAATATATTTAGTCTACTTATTTGATAGACTAAAGATAGAAAAAATAACTTGCCTTCCAATTATTTTTTCGATTGTTAATAATTCATAATTCTCCGGTATTGGTAGACGGATATACCGCGCTGCTCGCCTTTGCCATTTATTTACTGTGGCTTTTTGCAATTTTAAACGGCAGGCTCATTTATCACCAAACCGAAATTATGGAACGTAAGCTCTTTTTGAAGCAGGGCATCAAAGCGCTTGGCGCAGCCTTTGTATTGCCCCTGGCAAATTCCTGTAAAAAGGAAGACACAGCCACGCCCTCCACCGAAACCGGCACCGGCACTACCGGAACCACCGGCAGTTGTACGGTGGCGCCCACGGAAACAGAAGGACCGTTTCCTACTAAAAGTCCCTCGTCGTATGTACGAAGCAACATCAAAGATGACCGCGACGGCTATGATCTTGCCGCTACCATCACTATCGGAAAAGTGAGTAATAGCTGCGCGCCGCTGGCCGGCGTGATCGTCGATATCTGGCACTGCGACAAGAGCGGTAATTATTCTGAATACGGCGGCACGCAGATGCAGTCGACCAATTACAGCTCCGTGCATTTTCTGCGCGGCAGGCAGGTGACCGACAGCAACGGCCAGGTGAAGTTCAGCTCCATTTTTCCGGGCTGGTACCAGGGACGTGCCACGCATATTCATGTGCACATCTTCGACGCTTCGGGGAATTCGCTCAAAATCACGCAGATCTCTTTCCCCGAAGGAACGGGAAGCGCCCTGCTTGCCGTGAACGGGTATTCGAAAGGCATGAACGGGTACACTTACAATGCACAGGATGATATTTTCCGTGACGATACCGCAGGCGTGCAAACAGCCACTGTAACGGGCAACACCAGCAGCGGCTTCGAACTTTCAATACAACTGAATGTCGCCTGATATAAAAACCGGTTATATGGAAACCATGCAGGCTTCGGCTAAAATATTCCTGGATTATGAAAACGGCGTCACAGAGGATACCCGTTTCCGCCGGAAGCAGGTATTCACCTCGGCGCAACTGCCGCTAGAAAACCGGCAGCCTTTCGGAAACCTCCATACCTGGAACGAAGAAGTGCTGGCAGCCGGGGCATCCTCCCGGTATCATGCTGAAAAAGATACGACCGATGTTTTTATACCGGTGGTGGGGTCCCTGCTTTTCTGCAATGGTCGGGAATCAACCCCGGTGGCTCCGGGAGAGCTGCTCTGCGTATCATCGGCCGAAAGCAGCAACTGGTCTGTATCCAGCCCCTATACGGAAGCCGGTACATTGATCAGTTTTTTACATATTGGTTTCAGGGATTCGGTAAACAGAAGTCAGAACAGGTTGCTCGGTTTTGAGGTAGCAGCCACGGGTATCGCGAATGTGCTCGACCTTGGGTCGGCCTCATTTTCCATTACCCGGATGAAGGGCCGGCAGGTTACCAGCCATCGCCTGGCAGATACATCCGGCGGATTATTCGTGTATGCCCTCCAGGGGGCTTTTGAGGTGGAAGGCCGTTTGCTGCATCCCGGCGACGGCCTCGCCCTCTGGAACCTGACCGAAGCGGAAGCAGAAGCCCTGAGCGAAGAGGCTATCGTCATTTTTTTAGACCTCCCGCGGATATCTAACCCATCCGTATAAAAGCGAAGGCCGCCTTCACGGGCGGCCCTCAGCCTGGTTTTTATCTGCTGGTCTTATTTTACTTACCAGCAAAAGTATCGGTAAACCGGTGGTGCGACCGGCATACTTGCTAACAACCTGTGGATATTACCGGAAGAGGTTCAGCATGCGCCGGCTTTGCAATTCAGAGTCGGCCTCATCCAGCATCGCATTGAGCTTTCGCAATTCCACCAGGCTGAACATCATACGCATGCCTTCACAGGGCGTAGGCAATACGATGTTCTTAAGCGTGCAAAGCTCATCACCGGCATGTTCCTCTTCAATTTCTTTCAGCCACGATACAAAAGCCGGGTAATCCCTTTCCTGCAGGGTCAATACGATATTGCCGAAAGCCAGCTGCAAATGATCGCACTCTTTGCAACGCAATACATACCCCGTGTCGGGATCATGAAAAAGACTATCGAAAGCGCACACGGTTATTAATTTTTAAGTGCAAGGCGGCCGGCAATCGACTGGATGCCTTCGCGCCAGTTGTCAAGCTCGGGTATGCCGGGCTTGCGTTTGCCGAAGAATTGTACAATCATTTCACCAGCTGCATCAAAAACCTCCAGTGAATGGATGGTGCCGTCTACCGTTGGCTTCTTCACCAGCCAGCTGCTGTGGATGGCATCCAGCTTGAGGTGCAGGTTGAAGATGGGGTCCATTACATTGATCCAGCCGGGAATCTCAACGATCTTTTCTACCGGGCCCGTATGGATCTGGATATTGCCGCGGTTGCCCACAAACACCATGATCTCCCATTTTTCACGCGAAGCTGTTTCCAGCAATTCGCGGGTAGCGTTGTTATCAACTTTTGTAGCGAATGTGCCGGCAATCTCCAGCGCATGCAAACGTGATACACCGTATTTTTTCAGCAGGGGAAAGAAATCGTGCGTGTCTTTCAGGGCAGCCCAGTCGGCACGGAAAGCTTCCACATCAACGGATCCGTCTTTGTACTGGGGCGCAGCCGGCGGGGGCAACAATTCCAGCCCGGTTTCCTGCACGGGAAGCGAAAAATCGCGCACCAGCTGCTGGAAGGCCTGCACATTGCTTTTTTCAGTCAGGAATATTTTGATGACGGCATTTCCCTGCCCGTCGAAGATCTGCAGCGAAGATTTAAAACCGGCCAGCTCATCGTCCAGCACAGCGAAGGCAAATTTCCAAACGGTGTAGAACATGCGCAGGTCGATATCGGGGCCTACCACCAGGCCGGCGAACTTATTGGAGCAGTCGATGTTTTCAAATACGCCTTTGCGTTCGTGCACACAATATTCGTTGCGCGTAAGCGACATCACATAGCCCAGCTTACCTGCGGCATCCAGCAGGGCGGCCCAATCGGGCTGCAGGCGCATCACGCTGCTACCGGCAAAAGAAGCCAGTATGGATGCTTCTGTTGTCTTCAATTGCTTTGCGGCATCGCGAATGCGAACACGGGGGTTGTCTTTTCTGAACTGTATCCATTGTTCTTTCAGGGAGGGGGCGTTTACAAGCGTCGACATATCAGGCGGTTTTTGTTTGAACGAGAAATGTTTGTTTTTTATGAGCGGCCGGTACAATCAGCGGAAAATGGAAATCGTCGTGATACACCACTTCCACTTCATAATCGTATGCTTCCCTGATCAGCGGGGCTTTCAACACCGATTTGCAATCGCCGCTGGCGATCACACGTCCCTTGCGCAGCAGGATCACTTCATCGGCGTATTGCGCCGCCAGGTTCAGGTCGTGCAGTACAACCAGCACAGCGAAGCCTCTTTCAGCCATACGGCGGGCTGTTTGCAGGCTCTTTTGCTGGAATAAACAATCCATGCTGCTCACCGGCTCATCGAGCAGCATGAATTTATCCGTATCATTTTCGTTGGCGGGCCATAGCTGCGCCAGCACGCGCGCCATCTGTACGCGCTGCTGTTCGCCGCCCGACAGGCTCTGGAAATAGCGGTCGGCAAAAATATCGACCTGCAATTCGGCCATCGCCGCTTTCACCACCTCCCGGTCGTGGGCCGAGGGGCTTCCGGTAAAATGCGGGTAACGGCCCATCAGTACAATTTCGTGGCAGCGGAAGGGCATGCTTACCCCATAGTGTTGTGTCAGCACGGCCCGCTCACGCGCGAAATCGGCTACTGAAATCGCTCCATAGGGTTTTCCTTTCCAGGCAAGGGTACCCGACGCGGGCTGCAAAGCGCCTGCCAGTATCTTGAGCAGGGTGGATTTACCCGCCCCATTCGAGCCCAGCAGCACGGTGAGCTTTCCTTTTTCCAGGAGGCAGCTGACATCGTGCAATATCTTCTGCCGCCCGGCTGCAAACGATATATTGCCGGCGCGGATCATGCGGTTTCCAGCCCCCCAAGCTTTTTTCTTTGTTTCAGCAACAAGGTAATAAATACCGGGGTACCGATCAGTGCCGTCACGATGCCGATAGGCAGCTCTGCGGGGGCGATAATGGTTCTCCCGATGGTATCTGCCAGGGTCAGCAGTATGGCGCCGAGCACGGCGCTGTTAAAAAGCAGCTGCCGGTGGTCGGTACCGGTAACCGAACGCAGTATATGCGGCACTACCAGTCCTACGAACCCGATCATCCCCGCCGATGCCACGGCCGCACCTACGGCCAGGGTAGACAATGCCAGGATCGACACTTTGAGGCGCCGCACATTCACACCCAGGTAATGGGCTTCGGTTTCACCGAGGCTGTAGGCATTGAGCGATTTCGACAATATGGGCAGGCATATCACCGGTACAATAATAAAGGGGGCCAGTGCCCCTACAATGCGCCAGCTGGCACCGCCCAGGCTGCCCAGGTTCCAGAAAGTGATATTTCTTAATTCATCGTCGTTGGCGGTATAGGTGATCAGGCCGATGAAGGCATTGCACAGGGCTGTTATGGCCAGGCCCGCCAGCAACAGGCTGGCAATAGCGGTACGGTTGCCCGTGGTCGATAGCCTGAACACCAGTACCGAGCAGGCACAGGCGCCGGCAAAAGTGACAACATTCAGCAGGTAATAGTGAGGCAGCCAGTTGAGCAGGAAGGCGGGCAGAAATGAATATAAAACGATCACCAGTACGGCCGCCAGCGAGGCGCCGCTGGAAATGCCGATCAGCATGGGGTCGGCCAGCGGATTCCTGAACAGTCCCTGGAGGGAGGCGCCCGCAATGGCGAGCCCGCCGCCGATCAGCACCGCCATCAATACCCTTGGCAGCCGCAGTTCCCAAAACACATTGGCCATGCCCGCATCGGGCGTTGGGCTAACGGGGATGCCTGTCTTATAAGCCATGATGCGCAGCACATCCATGGCAGGGATCTTCATGGCGCCCATACCGGCGGCCAGTATAACCACTACCAGTAAAAGCACCAACAGGCATATGCGCGCGTAGCGGGCCGGCATCAGGATTTGATTTTTTGATTCAGTTCGGCGATGGCCTGCGGCAGCCGCAAACCAAAACCGCTCAGCATGGCGCCATCCATCGACACGATCTTTTTGTTTTTGCCGGCATTGGTGAGCGAAACACCCGGTACCTGCAAAAAGCCTTCGGGGCCGCCCACTGATTTCAACCCACTGTCAAACAGTACGATCACATCGGGATTGGCTGCCACCAGCGACTCGGAAGTCAGGGGCTTGAAGTTGTCGAAATCCACCGCGTTGGTGCCGCCCGCCAGCTCAATCATTTTTGTAAGCGCAGTGCCTTTACCGGCCACCTGCAACGATCCGGCACCGCGGGCATATACAAACAATACCTTGCGGTTTACGGGCGAGATTTTCAA
>JASGFZ010000031.1:0-17694 GCA_047605345.1 Flavihumibacter sp.
CCGGTGGTGAATATGAAGATCCGTGTATTCGACGGTTCTTTCCACGCAGTTGACTCCGATGCCATGAGCTTCGAACTCTGCGCCAAACAAGGTTTCCGCGAAGCGGCCCGCAAAGCCAGGCCGGTATTGCTGGAACCCATCATGAAAGTGGAAGTGGTTACACCCGACCAGTACATGGGTGATGTAACCGGCGACCTTAACCGTCGTCGTGGTATGATGGAAGGCATGGACAGCCGTAACAACCTCCAGGTGATCAAGGCCAAAGTGCCCCTGAGTGAAATGTTCGGTTACGTAACGCAGTTGCGTTCGCTGTCTTCAGGCCGCGCTTCTTCTACCATGGAATTCTCTCACTATGCACCGGCGCCGAATAACATCGCTGAAGAAGTGATCGCGAAGGTGAAAGGCAAGGTGAACGCGTAGTTGAGAACGCAGTGATTTGACAGTATGATTTTTTGAATAGGCCGCTTCCGTTTGGGAGCGGCTTTTTTTTGCCGCGCATTTTTCTCATGGTGCAGGCTTTTTGTTTCTCGCAGAGGGCACGGAGGAACGGAGAATGGTTGGTTGTTTGGCCCGCCGCATAGATGCAGCCTTCCTGTATGAGAGGGTTCGCGCCAGATGGGGTTTTGGTTCACGCCGGATGAGGTTTGGTTCACGCCAGGCAGGTTTTGGTTTCACGCAAAGACCGCAAAGGAGCAAAGACGCAAAGGAATTATACCCGTCGGGTATTCCCGACGGGTAACTGGTATGCGACAAGATTCGCCCGCCACAATATCTCTGTTCCTCTGTGGCCTCTGTGAGAAACAAAACCAGCCATTTGATGCAAGATGCAGTTATGTCAGGAAGCCGCATTCCAGAGCTTTGCGTCTTTGCTCCTTTGCGGTCTTTGCGTGAAACCAAAACCTGCCTGGCGTGAACCAAAACTGTCCCCAAACCATCCCCCTCATTCCCGCTTTCTTTGTAATTTGGATTTTCTTTTCTCCAACTAAAACAACATGAAGAGCAGATTACTTCTATTCGCGCTGCTGCTGACGGCAGGTATGGCTACAGCCCAGAACAAAGACAGTATTATTATCGCCCAGATAGTGGATGAAGCCAAAAATAATTCGCAGCTGAAGCCGCTGGCCCATGAGCTGATGGATGTTATTGGTCCGCGGTTGGTAGGCTCACCGCAAATGAAACAGGCGCACGACTGGGCCATCGAAAAATACAAGGGTGGGGTATAGAAGCGAAAAATGAAGCATGGGGTGAATGGCGTGGTTGGGAGCGTGGTATTACGCATATCGATATGATTGCGCCGCGTGTGAAATCGCTGGAAGGAACCCAGCTTGCGTGGAGCGGCACTACCAACGGAAAAGCGGTTATCGGCGACTGCATCCTGCTGCCCGATCTGGCCGATTCCAATGCCTTTAAAGCATGGCTGCCTTCGGTGAAAGGAAAATTCGTGATGACTTCCATGCCGCAGCCTACCGGCCGGCCCGATTACAACTGGGCCGAGTTTGCCACCAAAGAGAGTTTTGATGCCATGAAGAAAGAGCGCGCCGCGCTGCAGGAAGCCTGGCGCAAACGCATAGAAAAAACCGGCTATTCGGCCAAAGACCTGGCGCTGGCGTTGGAGAAAGCAGGTGCCGCAGGTGTTGTTACCAGCTTGTGGTCGAATGGTTTCGGTGTAGATAAAATATTCGGCGCACAGGCCAAAAAGATACCCACCGTTGATGTGGCGCTGGAAGATTACGGACTGTTGTGCCGCCTTGCTGAATCGGGGCATACCCCCAGGCTCAGCATTCGCGCGGAGTCGAAAGAGCAGGGAGTGGTGAAAACATTCAATACCATCGCCAGTATAAAGGGTACGGAAAAGCCCGATGAGTATGTGATCCTGTCCGCACATTTTGATTCATGGGATGGCGGTACCGGCGCCACCGATAACGGTACCGGCACCCTGACCATGATGGAAGCCATGCGCATTTTGAAGAAGATATACCCCAACCCCAAGAGAACCATTCTCGTGGGCCACTGGGGCAGTGAGGAGCAGGGCCTGAATGGCTCGCGCGCCTTCGTAGAAGACCACCCCGAAATAGTGAAGAACATACAGGCCGTGTTCAACCAGGACAATGGAACCGGCCGCGTGAAAAACATGTCGGGTATGGGTTTCCTGCAGGCCTATGATTACCTCGGCCGCTGGCTGTCGAAAGCGCCTTCCTACATCCGCGATACCATTGAAACCCGCTTCCCGGGTATGCCCGGCGCCGGCGGATCCGACTTCGCTTCGTTCGTAGCGGCAGGCGCTCCTGCGTTTTCACTCAGCTCGCTGAGCTGGTCTTATGGCAATTATACCTGGCATACCAACCGCGATACCTACGATAAGATCGTTTTCGACGATGTGCGGAGCAATGCCATACTTGCCGCCATCCTGGCTTATATGGCCAGCGAAGACCCGAATAAAACCTCGCGTGAACAGATCGTGTTGCCCGTGGGAAGAGACGGCAAACCCGGCAAGTGGCCCGAGCCCAAATCACCCACGCGGAAAGGCGGACTTGATTAAACCATCATCTACCGGTGATCAATAAACGAAAAATCTCCAGCATGTTTCTTTTGCGTAAAAACCTGTATCCCTTTTTTGCCCTGTTGCTGCTGGCTTTTGCTGCCAATGCCCAAAAGGGATTGCAGTGGACCAAAGACGGCCGCGGCTACTTCGACCTGTCTAAAGAAGGAATCGAACTGATAAGCCTTCCGGCCAACAGCAAAACACCGGTGATCACCGCTGCCCGGTTGCAAACGGCTGCCAACGGCAAGGCGCTGACCGTTAAAAGCTTCAGCACCAGCGCCGATGAGCAGAAGCTGTTACTGTTTGCCAATACACGTCGCGTATGGCGGTATGAAACAAAGGGTGATTACTGGGTGTTCGACCGGGCAACGGGAAGCTTTAAACAGATCGGGAAAGACCTTCCCGAAGCCACCCTGATGTTCGCGAAGTTTTCTCCCGACGGGTCTAAAGTGGCTTATGTAAGCCAGTACAATGTTTATGTGGAAGACCTGCTGTCGGGCATTGTTACGCAACTGACGAAAGACGGCAGCCGCCAGCACATCAACGGCACGTTCGACTGGGCTTATGAAGAAGAGTTTTTCTGCCGCGACGGTTTCCGGTGGAGCCCCGACAGCCGGCGTATTGCTTTCTGGCAGATCAATGCCAACCATACCAAAGACTACCTGATGGTGAACAATACCGATTCGATCTACCCGGTAGCGATTCCCGTTGAATACCCGGTAGCCGGCGAAGCGCCGTCGTCGTTTAAGATCGGGGTGATTGATCTTGCCGGTACAAACACCCGCTGGATGAACATTCCTTATGATGAAAAGCTCGGCAATTACGCACCGCGTATGGAGTGGGCGGCCAACAGCGATGAAATCATCGTTCAATACCTCGATCGCAAGCAGCAGGATTCAAAACTGCTGCTGTGCCAGGCAGCTACCGGTGATGTACAAACGATTTACGAAGAGCATGACAATGCCTGGATCGATATCACGCCGTCGTGGGACCAGGACTATACCGATGGCGGCTGGGACTGGCTGAACGGCGGCCGGGAATTTTTGTGGGTGAGCGAGAAAGGCGGCTGGCGCCAGCTCTACCGCATAAGCCGCGACGGAAAGAAAGAAACACTGGTAACCAAGGGGCCTGTTGATATACTGGATATTGTTCGCATTGACGAAAAAGGCGGGTTTGTTTATTACCTCGCGAGTCCGCAGAACGCCACCCAGCGTTACCTGTACCGCAGCCGCCTCGACGGAAAAACGAACCCCGAGCGGGTCAGCGCAGCAAACCAGCCAGGCACGCACGACTATGATATCTCACCCTTCGCCCAGTATGCCCGCCACCAGTTTTCCAATTATTATACGCCGCCTGTTACGGAATGGATCAGCCTGAAAGACGGCAAACCCCTGCCCGGATCGGCTTCGGTAAACGAGGCATTGACAAAAACGGATCCGCAGCGCAGCCTGGTGTCTTTTTTCCAGGTAACCACCGAAGACGGCATTACGATGGACGGCTGGATGGCCAAACCCCAGAATTTTGATTCTACGAAGAAATACCCGGTGCTGTTTTTTGTATATACCGAACCCTGGGGGCAGCTGGTTAAAGACAGCTGGGGCGCAGGTTATAATTACCTGTATGCCGGCGACCTCGCCAAAGACGGGTATATCTATATTGCCATCGACAACCGCGGTACGCCGGTACCCAAAGGCAGGGACTGGCGTAAGTCGGTGTATAGAAAGATCGGTATCGTGAACATCCACGACCAGGCTATGGCCGCAAAAAAAATACTTGAATGGCCCTTTGCAGACAGCAGCCGGGTAGCGGTATGGGGCTGGAGCGGCGGCGGATCGGCCACGCTGAACCTGCTGTTCCAGTATCCGGCCATTTACAAAACAGGTATTTCCATCGCTGCGGTGGGCAACCAGCTGACCTACGACAATATTTACCAGGAACGGTATATGGGGCTGCCGCAGGAGAACCGCGAAGATTTTGTGAAAGGCTCACCGGTCACCTATGCCAAAAACCTGCGGGGCAACCTGCTGTACATCCACGGCACGGGCGATGACAACGTGCATTACAACAATGCCGAAATGCTGTTCAATGAATTGATCAAATACAACAAGCAGTTTCGCATGATGAGTTACCCCAACCGGTCGCACAGTATCTCGGAAGGGGAGGGCACGACGGCGCATTTGCGGGCTACCTATACGGAGTTCCTGCGCGAGAAATGTCCCGGCGGCCCCCGGTAGCCTGGCATTCTCCACCCGTCAGGTCGTACCCGTCGGGTGCCACCTGACGGGTGGGCATAATAATCGCTAACTTGCCCGTATGAAGGAAGTCTTCCTGGCGGTGGCGATGGGTATAGGCCTGAGCGCCTGCTGCGGATTCAGGGTTTTCCTGCCGCTGCTGGTGGCGGCGGTAGCTGCGCGGTCGGGGCTCTTGCCGGTACAGTACGGCATGGAGTGGCTGGGCAGCTGGACGGCTATTATTTGCCTGGGTACTGCCATGGTGCTGGAGATACTGGCCTATTATATTCCTTTTATTGATAATATACTCGATGCCATTGCCACGCCGCTGGCGGTGGGCGCCGGCACGCTGGTGGCTTTTTCCGTTTTTCCTACGGGCGAAATGGAGCCGCTGTACCGGTGGGGTATGGCCCTGCTGGCCGGTGGCAGCCTGGCCGGCACCATCCAGATCGGTTCGGGGCTGCTGCGGCTGCTGAGCAGCAAAACCACGGCGGGGACGGGAAACGGGGCGGTGGCTACCGGCGAAAACATGGCGGCGCTGGGCGGTTCGCTGGCCAGCCTCTGGGTGCCGGTGCTGGCGGCCCTGGTACTGCTACTGCTTTGCGCCTGGCTGGCGGTGAAGATCTGCCGGCGGTTTTTTTGGCCAAAAACCGATAAATATTGCGATAAAATCTTGGAGGCAATACCAAAGACCCATACCTTTGCACTCCCAATTCAATTTTTGGGATAACCCGTATGTCACAGCGAATCAGAATAAAATTACAGTCTTACGATCACAACCTGGTGGATAAATCTGCCGAGAAGATCGTTAAAACCGTTCGTAGCACAGGTGCCGTGGTAACAGGACCCATTCCTTTGCCCACCCACAAGAAAGTGTTTACTGTTCTGCGCAGCCCCCACGTGAACAAAAAGCGCGCGAGCAATTCCAACTGAGCACGCACAAGCGTTTGCTGGACATCTACACTTCTTCTTCCCGTACGGTAGATGCGCTGAGCAAGCTGGATCTTCCTTCAGGTGTTGAAGTGGAAATCAAGGCATAACAGTTCTTAGATATATCCCCATCTCTCAAAGCTGGACCACAGCCCAAAAGAGCGCTGGGGGCGATTTTAAAATAAATATGAACAAGCCGTTCAGGGTTTGTTTACCGTTGGTACTTCTGATAGAAAAGAAAAGGTCAACGGCAAACGGGGATTGAAATCCTTCTATGCAAATCACACCCTTTTGCAGGTGTGCGATGCCGGGTAGGAATGTCCTTTTAACCATGCGGCACAAATGGTTACTACATGAAAGGAATTATTGGCAAAAAGCTCGGCATGACCAGCATTTTCAGTCCCGATGGCAAGCAGACAGCCTGCACCATCATTGAAGCTGGTCCCTGTGTGGTTACACAGGTGAAAACCAAAGACACCGACGGGTACAATGCCCTCCAACTCGCTTTCGGCGACAAAAAAGAAAAGAACACTACCAAAGCCGAAGCAAATCACTTCTCCAAGGCACAAACTGCTGCCAAACGTTTCGTAAAAGAATTCCGCGATTTCTCTATAGAAAAAGCACTGGGTGAAACCATTACTGCCGACATTTTCGCCGAAGGCGACAAAGTGGAAGTGGTAGGCCAGTCGAAAGGCAAGGGTTTCCAGGGTGTTGTGAAGCGCCATGGTTTTTCTGGTGTGGGCGAAGCATCGCACGGCCAGCACGACCGTCAGCGCGCCCCCGGTTCACTGGGTAACTCTTCAGACGCATCACGCGTAATGAAGGGTATGCGCATGGCCGGCCGCCTGGGTAATGACCGCGTGAAAATGAAAGGCCTGAAAGTGGTGAAAATTTTTGCTGAGAAAAACTATATCCTGGTGAGCGGTTCCGTTCCCGGCCATATCGGTTCTATCGTTTATATCCAGAAGTAAACCATTAATCTGAATCAAGATGCAAGTAGATGTTTTAAATATAGAAGGAAAGAAGACCGGTAGAACGCTGGAACTGCCCGAAGATATTTTCGGTATCGAGCCCAACGATCATGTGATCTATCTTTCCGTTAAGCAATACCTCGCTGCCCAGCGCCAGGGTACACACAAAGTGAAAACCCGGATGGAAGTGAAAGGCGCCAGCCGCAAGCTGCACAAGCAGAAAGGCACCGGTGGTTCCCGTAAGGGTAATATCCGCAACCCTTTGTACAAGGGTGGTGGTACCATCTTCGGCCCCAAGCCCCGTACCTATGACCTGAAGCTGAACCGCAAGGTGAAAGACCTGGCCAAGATGAGCGCCCTGGCTTATAAAGCAAAAGAGAATGCCATCGTAGTGGTGGAAGACATTAACCTGTCGACCCCCAAAACAAAAACCTTCACGTCGGCACTGAAAGCCCTGAACATCGAAGGCAAGAAAACCCTGTTTGTGCTGCCCGAAGGAAACGACAACCTCTACCTGAGCCTGCGTAATATTCCTACGGTGAACGGTACGCTGCTGAGCGACGTAAATACCTACGACATTGTAAACGCACAGGTACTGGTGCTGAGCGAAAGCGCGGCCAAAGTGTTTACCGAAGCTGAACTGGAAGAAGCCTAATCACAAACGCATTAAAGACAAACAGATGAAACTTTCTGAAGTGCTGATAAAACCCATTCTGACCGAAAAGGCCAATGCCCAACAAGAGAGCCTGCGCCGTTTCGCGTTCAAAGTGGCACGTAAGGCCAACAAACTGGAGATCAAGAAAGCGATCGAATCCTTCTACGGCGTAACCGTGGTAGATGTGAATACATCGGTGATTCCCGGAAAGAACAAAACCCGCTTTACCAAAGCCGGTTTTATCCAGGGCCGTAAACCCGCTTACAAGAAAGCGCTGGTAACAGTGGCAGAAGGAGAGACAATCGATCTCTACGGAGCGGTGTAAGTGAAAAGTCAACAGTAAAAAGTCAAAAAGGGGAGACCCTGATCGTTTAAAGTAACGGCGCTGATAAAGCCGCAAAAAAACAGAATATGCCAGTAAGGAAGTATAAACCGATGACCGCCGGCACCCGCTGGAGAATCGGTAATGCCTATGCAGAGATTACGACCGACACGCCGGAGAAGAGCCTGTTGGAAAAGAAAACACGCACCGGTGGCCGGAACGCCCAGGGCCGCAGAAGCATGCGCTACATCGGTGGCGGTCATGCCAAGCAATACCGTGTGATCGATTTCAAACGCAATAAGAAAGACATTCCTGCCAAGGTGGCGAGCATCGAGTACGATCCGAACCGTACCGCTTTTATCGCTTTGCTGAATTATGCGGATGGTGAAAAGCGCTATATCATTGCGCCGCAGGGATTGCAGGTAGGTGCAGAAGTGATCAGCGGCGATGCGGTGGCGCCTGAACTGGGCAACGCACTGCAGCTGAAGAATATGCCTTTGGGTACAGTGGTTCACAATATCGAGCTGCAGCCCGGCCAGGGTGCGAAGATGGCGCGCAGCGCCGGTACTTCTGCCCAGCTGAGCAGCAAGGAAGAGAAATACGCCGTATTGAAAATGCCGAGTGGTGAACTCCGCAAGGTGCTGGTGAATTGTTATGCTACCGTAGGCGAAGCCAGCAATGGCGACCACAGCCTGCAGAGCATGGGTAAGGCCGGCAGGAACAGGTGGAAGGGTATTCGCCCGCGTAACCGTGGTGTAGCGATGAACCCTGTTGATCACCCGATGGGTGGTGGTGAAGGCCGCGCTTCCGGTGGCCATCCGCGCAGCCGCACCGGTAAATACGCAAAAGGAGAGAAAACAAGAAAGTCGAAAGGTTCCGACAAGCTGATCATCCAGCGTTCAAACGGCAGGAAGCTCGCCTAACCAGAAACCACAAACAACAAACTACAAACCATTCTAAGATATGGCTCGTTCAATTAAAAAAGGCCCTTATATCGACGTAAAACTGGAGAAGAAGGTGTTGGACATGACCGATGGCAAAGCCAAAAAAGGCGTGATCAAAACCTGGAGCCGCCGCTCTACTATTTCTCCCGATTTCGTGGGACACACTTTCGCCGTACACAATGGCAATAAGTTCATCCCCGTCTATGTAACGGAGTTCATGGTAGGCCACAAGCTCGGTGAATTTGCACCTACCCGCAACTTCAAAGGACACTCAAGCAAGAAAATGTAATTAATAACGGTCCGCCGTGGCGGGTCAAGAACTGAAATAACAATGGAAGCAGTTGCTAAACTGAATAATTATCCCACCTCTCCCCGGAAGATGCGTTTGCTCGCTGACCTGGTGCGTGGTATGGACGTAGAGAAAGCCCTGGCGATCCTGGAACACAATGCCAAGCATCCCGCAGTGCCCCTGCGCAAGCTGGTGGTTAGCGCCATCAGCAACTGGAAGCAGGCCAATGAAGGTGGTGATGAAACCAAACTGGTGGTAAAAACCATTTTCGTGGATGGCGGCAGAACGCTGAAGCGGATGCGCCCCGCCCCGCAGGGCCGTGGTTACCGGGTACGCAAGCGCAGCAATCACGTGACCGTTATTGTAGATATCAAATAATTCAATCGAATAAACTTAATATACCAAACATGGGTCAGAAAACAAATCCTATTGGTGCAAGGTTGGGAATCATCCGCGGATGGGAAAGCAACTGGTTCGGCAGCAAGAAAGACTATTCTTCCAAGCTGATCGAAGATCATAAGATCCGTACCTACCTGATGGCGCGTATCAACAAAGGAGGCATCTCCAAGATTGTGATAGAGCGTACACTGGGTAAGCTGATCGTTACCATCCACACGTCCAAACCGGGTATCATCATAGGTAAAGGGGGTAATGAAGTTGACCGTATTAAGGAAGAGCTGAAAAAGCTGACCGGTAAAGACGATGTGCAGATCAACATCCTCGAGATCCGTCGCCCGGAACTCGATGCCATGATCGTAGGCGATACCATTGCCAAGCAGATCGAAAACCGTATCAACTACAAACGCGCTATCAAGATGGCGATCGCTTCTGCACTGCGTATGGGTGCCGAAGGCATCAAGATCAAGGTAAGCGGCCGTTTGGGTGGCGCCGAGATCGCCCGTACCGAAGAGATCAAGCAGGGCCGCACCCCGCTGCATACCCTTCGTATGGACATCGACTATGCCAACGTATATGCCCTGACCGTTTATGGCAAGATCGGTATCAAGGTATGGATCTGTAAGGGAGAAGTGCTGGCCAAGCGCGACCTGAACCCGAATTTCATTGGTGGTAAAGACGGCGCCGGACTGAGTGATCGTCGCGACCACAGGGGAGATGACCATCGCGGCGACCGCCGGGGCGGAGACCGTGGCGGACGGGGAGGTGATCGCGGAGGTCGTGGTGGAGACCGCGGCGGACGCAGCAGAAACTAATTTGACAAACGCATTAATAGGATAATAAGATGTTACAACCAAAAAGAACGAAGCACCGGAAAATGCAGAAGATGCCTGCGAAAGGCGACGCCAAGCGTGGTGCAACCCTGTCATTCGGATCGTTCGGATTGAAGGCCCTGGAAACCGTGTGGATGACCGACCGCCAGATCGAAAGTGCCCGCCAGGCAATGACCCGCTCTATGAAAAGAGAAGGTAATGTATGGATCCGCATTTTCCCTGATAAGATCGTTACCCGCAAGCCTGCCGAAGTAAGGATGGGTAAAGGTAAAGGTAACCCCGACCATTGGGCGGCGGTGGTGAAGCCGGGCCGTATCCTTTTTGAGTGCGACGGTGTACCACAGGAAGTAGCGAAAGCCGCCATGGAACTGGCTGCCCAGAAGCTGCCGATCAAAACCAAATTCGTGATCCGCAGGGAACTGCAGTCATAAGTTTGCTATAACTATTAAAACTTTCCACCATGGCAAAGAATAAGGATTTCGTGAACAGCCTGAAAGAACTGAGCGTAGAAGACCTGAAGGCGCGTATCCAGGAAGACGAGCTGCGTTTGAAGAAACTGGAATTTGCCCATGCGATCACTCCGCTGGAGAATCCCATGAGCATCCGCAGCCTCCGCAGAGACGTGGCCCGGCTGAAAACCGCGTTAACCCAAAAAAAGGCTTCCGCCTAACCTAGTTAAAACATTGAACAATGTCTGAAAGAAATTTGCGTAAAACAAGGATTGGTGTTGTAACCAGCAACAAAATGGAAAAATCCATCACCGTTGCCGTTGAACGTAAGGTAAAACACCCCATCTACGGTAAGTTCCTGAAAAAGACGACCAGCTTCCATGCGCACGACGAAAAGAACGAGTGCAGCATCGGCGACACCGTCAAGATCATGGAAACCCGCCCGCTCAGCAAAACAAAGCGCTGGAGACTGGTAGAGGTACTGGAGAAAGTGAAGTAATCCCTCTGTTTACATAACATTAGATAAATCTATAAGAGATGATCCAGCAAGAAAGCAGATTGAACGTAGCTGACAACAGTGGCGCCAAAGAGGTTTTGGTGATCCGGGTACTGGGTAACAGCGGTCAGGATTATGCCCATATCGGTGACAAGATCGTGGTGACTGTGAAGGATGCGATCCCTGCAGGCGGTATCAAAAAAGGTACGGTTACCAAAGCGGTAATTGTTCGTACCAAGAACAAATTGCGCCGGAAAGACGGATCATATATCCGCTTCGACGACAATGCCGTGGTATTGTTGAACAATGCCGACGAACCCCGCGGTACACGTATTTTCGGACCCGTTGCCAGGGAACTGCGCGACAAGGGTTATATGAAGATTATTTCTCTTGCTCCGGAAGTATTATAATCGTACCTTTGCGCCCCTGATTGGGAGCACGGGCTGGTAACAAAACAGAAAAAAGAACAAACAAGAATCTAACATGAGCACAAGATTCAAAGCGAAATACAGCATAAAAAAAGGCGATTCGGTGGTGGTAATTGCCGGCGACGACAAAGACCTCAAGAAGCCCCGCAAAGTGCTGGAGGTGATCATCGATAAAGCCCGTGTAGTGGTGGAAGGGGTGAACATCATCACCAAGCACACCAAGCCTTCTGCCCAGAATACCAAGGGTGGTATTGTAAAGCAGGAAGCGCCGATCAGCATCTCCAACGTGATGCTGTGGGATGCCAAAGCTGGTGCCGCTACCAAAGTAAAGCGCAGCCGTGAAAACGGTAAACTCGTTCGTGTTGCTAAAAAATCAGGGGAGGTAATCAAATGAGCACAGTAAAATATACACCACGCCTGGCAGATAAGTACAAAAAAGAAGTCGTACCTGCCTTAATGAAGAAATTCAGCTATGGCACTGTTATGCAGGCGCCCAAACTGGTGAAAATCTGTTTGAACCGCGGCGTGAACGGCGCTGTTGCCGACAAGAAACTGGTCGACATCGCTGTAGACGAGCTGACAATGATCACCGGTCAAAAAGCCGTGGCCACCATGTCGAAGAAGGATATTTCCAACTTCAAGCTGCGGAAGAACATGCCGATCGGCGCCCGGGTAACGCTGCGTGGCAACAATATGTATGAATTTCTCGATCGTTTGATCGCGATCTCCCTGCCCCGCGTGCGCGACTTCAAAGGCATCAGCGAAAAAGCATTTGACGGCCGTGGCAACTATACCCTGGGTGTTACCGAACAGATCATTTTCCCGGAAATCGACATCGACAAGGTGAACAAGATCACGGGTCTCGATATCACTTTCGTAACCACCGCGCAAACCAACGAAGAAGCGTACGAGCTGCTGAAGGAGTTGGGTATGCCGTTCAGGAATAGTAGAAAAACTGAGAATGCATAAAATAAGTCAGAAGTCAAAAATCAAAAGTCAAAACCCTGGGTTCGACTTTGATTTCTGGCAGGTGACCTGCATGGGCAGCGACCAGTTTTGACTTTTGATTTTTGACTTTTTAATTTGAAAAAAGATGGCAAAAAAATCTGTAGAAGCCAGACAAAGAAAGAGGGAAGCAATGGTGGCCAAGTATGCTGAAAAGCGTGCGGCGCTGAAGGCAGCCGGTGAATACCAGGCGCTGGATACGTTGCCCAGGAATGCTTCACCTGTTCGCCTGAAGAACCGCTGCCAGCTCACGGGTCGTCCGAAGGGCTATATGCGTTACTTCGGCCTGAGCAGGGTGATCTTCCGAGACATGGCCCTGGCTGGTAAAATTCCCGGCGTGAAAAAAGCAAGCTGGTAATTTCCGGTGTAGATATCAGGTAGGATATCGCATTGTAAACAATTATTAAAAGACAACAAAGCACAACAATGGTTACTGATCCTATAGCAGATTTTTTAACCCGCGTACGTAACGCGCAGATGGCTGGCCACCGTATCGTTGAGATCCCGGCTTCCAACCTGAAAAAGCGTATCACCGAGATCCTGTACGACAAAGGTTATATCCTGAAGTACAAATTCGAAGACGACAACAAACAGGGGCTGATCAAGATCGCCCTGAAGTATGACCCGAACACCAAGCTGCCCGCTATCCAGAGCCTGGAGCGCGTAAGCCGTCCCGGTCTGCGTCAATACGCCAAACCTGCCGACATCACCCGTGTAAAGAACGGTTTGGGTATTGCCATCCTGTCTACTTCCAAAGGAGTGATGACAGACAAAGAAGCGAAAGCACAAAATGTAGGCGGAGAAGTACTCTGCTATATACACTAAGCCTGGCTTGCCAACCCATTAAGCCGTCCTATGCCGGCTGACAGGGAACCATAAACAATAAACTATAAACAAGAAACAATTTTAGTTATGTCTCGTATAGGTAAAAAACCGGTTACAGTGCCTGCAGGTGTTACGATTACTGTGGGTAAAGACAATGTGGTTACTGTAAAAGGCCCCAAAGGTGAATTGAAACAGGCGATCGACCGCGATATCACGATCGCAGTAGAGAACAATGAGATCAGGATATCTCGCCCCACCGACCAGATCCGCCACCGCGCCCTGCACGGTTTGTACCGTGCATTGCTGGCCAACCAGGTAAAAGGGGTGACCGATGGTTTTAAAGCCGAGATGGAACTGGTAGGTGTGGGTTTCAAAGCCGCCAATACCGGTAACACGCTCGACCTGGCGCTCGGTTATTCACACAACATCGTTTTCGAAGTTCCCAAAGAGCTGAAAGTGGCTACCCTTACCGAAAAAGGACAGAACCCGAAAATCATTCTCGAATCCAGCGACAAGCAACTCCTGGGCCAGGTAGCAGCCAAACTGCGCAGCCTCCGCAAGCCCGAGCCGTACAAAGGCAAAGGTGTTCGCTTTGTAGGTGAAGTGGTAAGGAAGAAAGCTGGTAAGAGCGCTGGTAAGTAAATATGGTTTATAGTTTATGGTTTGTGGTTTCTGGTTAGGACCCCAACCATAAACCCGAAACCACACACCATAAACTATTAATTGTTTTTCCGGCAGTATCGGAAAATATAAATAGACAACAATGAACCCAAAAGCAATCAGGAAGCAGAAGATCAAGTACCGCGTTCGCAAGAAAGTGAACGGTTCGGCTGCAAAGCCCCGGCTGTCTGTTTTCCGCAGCAATGCTGAAACCTATGTTCAGCTGATCGACGATGAAAACGGTGTTACGCTGGCAGCAGCTTCCACCCGCGACAAAGACATCGTTGCGCAGAAAGTGACCAAATCAGAACAAGGCAAGCTGGTGGGTGGCACCATCGCCCGCAAAGCAACCGAGCTGGGCTTGAAAGAAGTGGTTTTTGACCGCGGCAGCAGCCTGTACCATGGTCGTGTGAAAGCAGTTGCTGACGGCGCCCGTGAAGGCGGATTACAATTCTAATCGCCCGAACCCAAACATTCTAATACAACTTAATTTTTGCGATAGATGTCAAAAGTAACGTTAAACAAAGTAAAGGCCGGTGACCTCGAACTGAAAGAGAAAGTGGTAGCCATCAACCGCGTGGTAAAAACAACCAAGGGCGGTCGTGCTTTCAGCTTCTCTGCCCTGGTGGTAGTGGGTAATGAATCTGGTGTGGTAGGTCATGGGCTGGGTAAGGCGAAAGAAGTACAGGAAGCCATCACCAAAGGCATTGAAGATGCCAAGAAAAACCTGATCAAGGTGCCGGTGATGCATGGTACTATTCCGCATGACCAGCTGGCAAAGGAAGGCGCTGCTAAAGTGCTGATCAAGCCCGCCGCACACGGTACCGGTGTGATCGCCGGAGGCAGCATGCGCGCTGTGCTGGAAAGCGCCGGCATTACCGACGTACTGGCCAAGAGCCTCGGTTCAGCCAACCCCCATAACGTGGTTAAAGCCACCTTTAAAGCGCTGGCCACCCTGCGTGAGCCCGTACAGGTTGCCAAGACCCGCAACGTGGGACTGAAGAAAGTTTTCAACGGATAACCACTTCTAAAGAATAATCATGAAAAAGATCAAGATCACCCAGGTGAAAAGTGCCATCGACCGCCCCGAGCGCCAGAAGGCTACCCTGATCGCCCTGGGTCTGAAAAAAATGAATGCTTCCAAAGAAGTGGAAGCCACTCCGCAGATTCTCGGTATGGTGAGAACCGTGGAGCACCTGGTAAAGGTGGAAGAAATATAATTGGTTTGTGGTTTATACCACAACCTTTTTCGCGAGGGAAGATTTCCCGTAAGTAAAAATCTACACAATGAACCTGCACAACATCAAGCCCGCAGAAGGCGCAACGCACAAGCAAAAACGGTTAGGCCGTGGTGAAGCATCCGGTAAAGGTGGTACTTCCACAAAAGGTAACAAAGGCGGACAAAGCCGCGCCGGTTATTCCAGCAAAAGAGCCCATGAAGGCGGTCAGATGCCTATCCAGCGCCGTATCCCCAAGCGTGGTTTCACCAATTTCAACCGGGTTGAATACAAAGTGTTTAACCTCGGCCAGGTAGACCAGCTGGTAGAGAAATACAGCCTGACCGAGTTTAGCCTCGAAAGCCTCTATATCAACGGCCTCATCGCCCAGTACGACAATGTGAAACTGCTCGCCACGGGTGAACTGAAATCCAAGCTCAGCTTCAAAGTGAACGCTGCCAGCGCCAAGGCAAAACAAGCCATTGAAGCGGCCGGCGGAAGCCTTGAGCTCGTGAAGTAATTTTCAGTAACTTGCCGGACGCATCACCTGCGTCCTTTTTTAGTAAGGCTCATTTAAAGTCAGAAAACCCGTGAAGAAATTTTTTCAAACGCTCAGGAATATCTGGAGCATTGAGGAGTTGCGGAACAAGATCATAACGACCTTGCTGCTGATTCTCATTTACCGTGTCGGCGCGCACATCGTGCTGCCCGGTATCGATCCCAATAAGATCAATTTGGCCAGCGCCAAATCAGGCGCCCTCGGCCTGATCGACGCATTTGCCGGCGGCGCCTTTTCGCAGGCCTCTATTTTCGCCCTCGGTATCATGCCCTATATCTCGGCTTCCATCTTTATGCAGCTGATGACCATCCTGGTTCCCAGCATGCAGAAGGTGCAGAAAGAAGGGGAGAGCGGCCGGAAAAAGATCAACCAGTGGACCCGTTATTTAACCGTGATCGTTACGGCTGTTCAGGCCGGCGCCTACGTTGCCTATATCAAGCAGGTGAACGGCGCTGCGTTGCTCGACAGCTATGCAGCCTATTTCTGGCTCTCGACTACCATCATCCTGACAGCAGGTACGCTGTTTGTGATGTGGCTGGGCGAAAAGATCACCGATAAGGGATTGGGTAACGGTACTTCGCTCATCATCATGGTGGGTATCCTTGCCCGCCTGCCGCAGTCGGCCATCCAGGAATGGGCGGCCAAAAGCAACCGCGGCGGTGGCGGTCTCCTGCTGTTCATCATTGAGATAGCCGTACTCGTGGCCATTATTATGGGGCTGATCGTATTGGTACAGGGCGTTCGCAAAATCCCCGTTCAATATGCCAAGCAGATCATCGGTAACAAGCAGTTTGGCGGCGCCCGCCAGTTCCTGCCGCTGAAAGTGAATGGCGCCGGTGTAATGCCGATCATCTTCGCCCAGGCGATCATGTTCCTGCCCACGCTGTTCTCTTACACCAGTTTTGAATCAGGTCAGGGTATTGCGAAGATATTTTCCGATCCCCGTGATGCCTGGCATATGGTGATCTATGCAGTGATTGTAATTGCTTTCACCTTCCTCTACACCGCCCTGATATTCAACCCCAAACAGATAGCCGAAGACCTGAAGCGCAATAACGGGTTCATTCCCGGTGTTAAGCCCGGTCAGCCGACGGCAGATTATATCGGTTCTGTAATGGATCGTATAACCCTTCCCGGCGCGATTCTGCTGGCTATTGTAGGTATTATGCCCGGCTTTGCCCAACGCCTGAATATTACACAGGGTTTTGCGTCGTTCTACGGCGGTACTTCCCTGCTGATCATGGTGGGTGTTATTCTTGATACCCTCCAGCAGATTGAGACCCAGTTGCTGATGCGTCAATACGACGGGTTGATGAAGAGCGGCCGTATCCAGGGCCGCCAGGCGATGAGCAGCTCGCCCATTTAATGAAATGACGCTGCGGTTTCGCGCAGTGAATGATACGGAAGCGGGTGAGCAATCACCCGCTTTTTTTGCGGCGGCAGAGCAGCATCCAGTATAGACAGGTACCGGTTCCCGGCGATAACAGGGTTTCCCAGAGAGCGCACGAAGGAACAGAGAAATGCTTTTGAAGTAAACATACTTCACAAATAGTTGCGTGTGCTGCTATTCCGGAAACAAATCGCTCCCATATAATATCGCTGTTCCTCTGTGTGCTCTGTGGGAAACAGACCGCGATACCCTCCTTGCATTCTCCCCCGCGCTTCGTAACTTTGCGAGCGCCGGGCCCATCCGGCGGCGGCAAGCTAAATATGTTTGATTTTTTCAAAATGATCCATTATAAAACCACTACAGAAGTAGAGACAATGCGCGAAAGTGCGCTGCTGGTCAGCAAAACGCTGGCGGCTGTTGCAGCCATCCTCAGGCCCGGTATCACTACCCTTGAGGTAGATGCCTTTGCCGAGAAATTTATCGTGGATCATGGCGCCACACCCTCTTTCAAGAATTACAAGGGTTTTCCCTTCACCTGCTGCATCAGCGTGA
>JASGFZ010000032.1:0-17555 GCA_047605345.1 Flavihumibacter sp.
CGTGAACCAGCCTGCCCCCAGCTCACAACCCCCTAAACAACGCATCCAGCGCCAGCACCTGCGGTATTACCAAATGCTGGTCATCGTTCAGTATAACGTGGTCGCACAACCGCATTTTGAGTGATTCGTCGATCTGCTTATCCATGCGGCTTTTGATCTGCTCGCGGGTCAGCCCGTCGCGCTGCATCACACGCCGGAGCCGCAGTGTCGGAGGCGCATACACGCCAATGACTTTGTCCAGCTGTGCGGCAGTGCCGGTTTCAAAAAAAAGAGCGGCTTCTTTAATGGCATAGGGAGCCGATTGCCGGTTGAACCATTCTTCGCCATACCGGATCACCACGGGATGCACTGCCGCATTCAGGGCTTCCAGCTTTTCCTGGTTGTTGAAAACCCGGGCAGCAATAAAGGCGCGGTTCAGCCGGTTGTTCTCATAGGCCTCGCTGCCGAAAAGGGCGGTGATTTTTTCCCTTAATGAAGGGTCGGTTTCCATCAAAATTTTGGCGGCATTGTCGGCATTATAAACAGGAATGCCCAGGTTTTCAAAAACCCGGGCAACCACTGATTTACCGCTACCGATTCCACCGGTTATGCCGATGCGCAGCATATTATTTTTTCTCGGTGAGTGCAGCCGCTGTTTTATTCACGTTCTGCGTCCATTCGAGCGAAATGGCAGATTTTTCAATCTTCATATAGGAGCCGGGGCTTACTTCCATTTCGAGGGTGCCGTCGTCGTTCACTTTGTTCACCTTGCCGTGAATGCCGGCAATGGTAACGATGCGGTCGCCCTTCTGCATATTTTCCTGGAACTGTTTGGCGAGTTTGGCTTTTTTGGCCTGGGGGCGGATCATAAAAAGCCAGAAAACGAGGATCATGCCTCCTAATAAAACCAGTTGCAGCATACCGCCGCCGGCAGGGGCCTGTAAAAGCATTAAATTGTTCATGAGCTATTAATTGTAAAGATTTATGGTTTTTCCACTTCTACGCGGAAGTGTAGTTCATGGGCCATGCTGCCAAGGGTATTGGCTTTGACCACGATTGATTTGTTGTTGATGCCCAAACGGCCGTTCGAGTTGAAGGTGGCCCTGATTACGCCGGTTTTGCCGGGCAGGATGGGTTCTTTGGGTGGTTCGGCCGCCGTGCAGCCGCAGGCGGGATGAACCGATTCAATGATGAGCGGCTTATCTCCCGTATTGGTAAAATTAAAGGCCACATCGAGGTTGCTGCCTTCTTTTATTGTACCGTAGTCGACCGTCGTTTGCTCCCAGCTGATGCGGGTGAAATTGCTGCTGTCTACAGGAGTTGCCGATGCAGCCATTGCGGGGTTTACCGGGCTGTTGGTCGCCTGTTCATGCTGCCGCTCGGGGCCGGTAGTGCAGGCAAACGTGCTAGCGGCGAGGCATGCGCCGATGAGTATTTTCTTCATGGTTATTTTTTGAAGCTTACTTTATGCAGGCGCTCTTCGCGTTGCAGGTCTTTATGAATATTGTCGAGTATACCATTGACGAATTGTCCGCTTTGCGGGGTGCTGTATTCCTTGGCAAGATCGATGTACTCGTTAATGGTTACTTTAGGCGGAATGGTTTCGAAGTATAAAAACTCGCAAACGCCCATTTGCATCAGGATCATGTCGAGGGTGGCGATCCGCTCGGGATCCCAGTTTTTGAGCTTGGGTTTGATCAGCTCCAGGGTTTGCTCTCTTTTGCTGATAACCGTGTTGAGCAGGTCGCGGGCGAAAGCGGCTTTATCGTCGCTGACCAGCCGGGTGAAATCGAAGCTGCCGGGCTTGTGCAGGTATTGCTGCACCAGTTGGTGTACCATTTCACAGTCGTCGTCCCAGTTGCTGAAGTTTTCTTCCAGGTGGCTGGTGAAGGCCTCGTTGCTCATCATGCCCACGGTATAGATGTGCTCTACAATGGCTTTTTCCTCTTTGGGATCGCGGCTTTCCCGGCGTATATAGGTCTGGTAGATTTCAGACTGCTGCAGCTCGAGGTAGATTTTCCGAACCAGCTCTTTGTCGAGATAGCGGCTCAGTTTATCATCGTCGATAACGCCTTGCAGGGATTTGTCTTCCAGCATTTTCCAGAGCAGGGTATTGCCCGCCAGCTTGATATTGACAGACAGGTCTTCGGGGCTGGGCAGGTGTTTGGAGGCCCGGTTGCGGGCATCGGTTTCGGCGTACCGGAGCACCTCGGTCAGGAAGAAAAGGGTATAGGCCAGTAACTGGCGGGTTTGGTCGAAATGTTTGTTCAGTAACCTGACAGGCTCCCCGGGATTGCCCGAACCCTCCATTGTGTCCAGCGAATAAAGGGTTTGCATCACTTTAACCCGGATGATACGTCTGCTGATCATACCTGCAAGAACTTTGTTGAGCCGGCAAAGCTAATACTTTCCGCTGTCAGCGCCTATGGTAAAATTGGCATATTCCACCCGTCGGGTGGCACCCGTCGGGTGCCACCCGACGGGTAAACCTGCCAAAAATGTCAGGCTGAAAGCCATCGCGCCGGTTGTTCCTGCTAAAATGGCTTTAAAACGGGATTGGCATGTATTTCGTTCAGCTTTGGCGGCCGGGGAACAATTGATCTCCGGACAGTAAATTTTTCACTTAATTAAAACCAATCAATATGGCTAAGAAGTTGAACATTACTCCTCTGCACGACAGGGTGGTTGTGAAGCCGGCACCTGCAGAAGAAAAAACAGCAGGTGGCATCATTATCCCCGACACTGCCAAAGAAAAGCCACAACGCGGAACTGTGGTTGCTGCCGGACCCGGAAAAAAAGATGAACCCACCCTCGTTAAAGTAGGTGACACGGTGCTCTACGGCAAATACGCCGGCACGGAGCTGCAACTCGATGGCGGCGACTACCTGATCATGCGGGAAAGCGATATACTCGCTATTGTTTAATGCAATCTTTTAATAAACTATTTCAAAAAGAAATAATATGGCAAAGCAGATTTATTTCGATATCGATGCCCGGAATAAGATGAAAAAAGGGGTTGACACACTGGCCAACGCCGTGAAAGTGACCCTGGGCCCGAAAGGTCGTAACGTGGTGATTGAGAAGAAATTCGGCGCACCGGCCGTAACCAAAGACGGTGTAACCGTTGCAAAAGAAATTGAGCTGGAAGACCCCATCGAAAACATGGGCGCCCAGATGGTGAAAGAAGTGGCCAGCAAAACAGCCGATGTGGCCGGCGACGGTACCACTACCGCTACCGTACTGGCCCAGGCGATCATCACCGAAGGCCTGAAAAACGTTGCCGCCGGCGCCAACCCGATGGACCTCAAGCGTGGTATCGACAAAGCCGTTGAGAAAGTGGTCGACGCCCTGAAGGCCCAAAGCCAGACAGTTGGTAACGACAGCAAAAAAATTGAAGCAGTTGCCACCATCTCTGCCAACAACGATCCTGAAATCGGAAAGCTCATCGCCGAAGCGATGGCGAAAGTGGGCAAAGACGGTGTGATCACCGTTGAAGAAGCAAAAGGCACCGACACTACCGTAGAAGTAGTGGAAGGTATGCAGTTCGACCGCGGCTATATTTCTCCCTATTTCGTTACCAACAGCGAAAAGATGGAAGCCGAGCTGCAGAACCCCTATATCCTGATCTACGACAAAAAGATCAGCGCCATGAAAGATATTCTCCACATTCTGGAGAAAGTGGCACAGGGCGGCCGTCCGCTGGTGATCATCGCTGAAGACCTGGAAGGCGAAGCCCTGGCTACGCTGGTGGTAAACAAACTGCGTGGCACCCTGAAAGTGGCAGCTGTGAAAGCGCCTGGTTTCGGCGACCGCCGCAAGGAAATGCTGCAGGATATCGCTATTCTCACCAAGGGTATCGTGATCAGCGAAGAGCAGGGCTTTAAACTGGAGAACGCTGACCTCAGCTATCTCGGCCAGGCTACTTCCATCACCATCGATAAAGACAATACCGTGGTGGTTGGCGGCAAGGGCAAAAAAGAAGACATCGTTGCCCGTGTGAACCAGATCAAGGCACAAATCGAAACCACTACTTCCGATTACGACCGCGAAAAGCTGCAGGAGCGCCTGGCCAAGCTGAGCGGCGGTGTAGCCGTGCTGAATGTAGGCGCCGCTACCGAAGTGGAAATGAAAGAGAAGAAAGACCGTGTTGACGATGCCCTGCATGCTACCCGCGCTGCCGTTGAAGAAGGCATTGTTCCCGGTGGTGGTACTGCGTTCATCCGCGCCATCGCTTCGCTCGACAGCTTCCGCAGCAGCAATGAAGACGAGAAGCTCGGCGTACAGATCGTTCGCCGCTCGCTCGAAGCACCCCTTCGCATTATTGTTGAGAACGCCGGCCTGGAAGGCAGCGTAGTGATCAACAAGATCAAAGAAGGAAAAGGCGATTTCGGTTTCAACGCCCGCACCGAGCAGTTCGAGAACCTGCTGAAATCAGGGGTAATCGATCCTACCAAAGTAGGCCGTGTGGCACTTGAGCATGCTGCGTCT
This sequence comes from Flavihumibacter sp., assembly GCA_047605345.1. Taxonomy (GTDB): domain Bacteria; phylum Bacteroidota; class Bacteroidia; order Chitinophagales; family Chitinophagaceae; genus Flavihumibacter. Next base: position 4,468 of record JASGFZ010000032.1, read on the forward strand.
ATCGCCGGTATGCTGCTGACTACCGAATGTGTAGTGGCCGACAAGCCCGCCAAAGAAGCCCCTGCCGCACCGCACCAGCATGGTGGCATGGGTGATATGGGATATTAATTTTTGCAGCAATATACTGCGCGCCGCCCCTGCCAGCAGGGGCGGTTTTTTTATGATAAAAGGACTTCTTTTTACAAACAGGCAAATGCGTGTTGCATATTGGCGCAGGGTTGATTACTTTTGCGGCGTTAATTGATAAAAAACAACTATGTATTTGCTGCTCGAATGGATTTGCTGGATTTCCCTGATCGTCGTTTTTTACACTTATGTAGGTTATGGCATTTTAGCCGCCATTATCGTGCGGATAAAAGGCCGGTCGGTGAAACCGATGCCTTTTCAAAGTGATGCCGACCTGCCGGAAGTGGCACTGGTGATCTGCGCCTACAATGAAGAGGATATTATTGAGCAGAAGATTATCAATTCGAGGGAAATCGACTACCCGGCCAACAAGCTGCGCATCATTGTGGTATCAGACGGCTCTACCGATCATACCCACCAAAAGGCACAACAGCTGCTGGGTGAAAACGCCCTGTTTGAGCCCCGCCGTGGCGGGAAGGTGGCCGCTATGAACCGGGTGGTGCCGCTTATCAGCGAATCGCTGATCGTGTTTTGCGACGCCAACACCTTTTTAAATGCCAATTCGGTAAGGGCGCTGGTGCGTTATTTCCAGGATCCGCTGGTAGGCGCCGTTGCCGGCGAAAAGAAGATAGAAATGGCCGCTTCCGGCAAAGCCGTTACGTCGGGAGAAGGGTTTTACTGGAAATATGAGTCGCTCTTAAAGTCGATTGATGCAGGTATCTATTCGGTGGTGGGAGCGGCCGGTGAGTTGTTTTCGATTCGCCGGAACCTGTACCAGCCCACCGAGGGCGATGTTATTATTGAAGATTTTGTATTGTCGCTGCGGGTTTGCCTGCAGGGTTATAAGGTCGCTTATGCGCCCGACGCCTATGCCATTGAGTCAGGATCTGCCGAAATGAAAGAGGAGCAAAAACGGAAGGTGCGCATCTGCGCGGGCGGCTTCCAGGCCATCGGGCGGCTGAAAAAACTGCTGAACCCGTTCCGGAATCCCTGGCTTACATTCTCTTACCTGTCGCACCGGGTGTTCCGGTGGACGGTCGCCCCGCTGGGTCTTTTGCTGCTGCTGATCAGTAATATTTGCCTGGTGGTGATGCGGGCCGGATGGATCTATGACTGGCTGCTGATCGGGCAGGCACTTTTTTACCTGGTTGCGGTGCTGGGCTGGGTTTTGTCTAATAAAAATCTGAAAATCAAAGCTTTATCTGTTCCGTATTATTTCCTTTTCATGAATGTTTCCGCTTATCTGGGCTTCTTTAAGTTCCTGAACGGCAAACAGTCGGTATTATGGGAAAAATCCCGGCGGCTTGATTCGGGTATTTCCCGTCAGATATGAAGTATTTATCCCGATTCACCGAAAATCGGTAGGGAATTGTTTGCAAATAACAGTTTTTGGTATAATTTCACGTTCGCAATTGGTGATAACTACTAGTTGTTTCTGATTATAGCACTACCCCGGCGCCCGCCGCAATCTCCTACGAATACCACGCCTTGCCGGATCGAATATTCTACGAAAAATTACGCCAAGCCCAGCCGTAAATAATTCCGTATATGAAAATAATCGAATCACGGGTTGTAGAATATGAAGCTACGATTGCTTACACGTCATTAATTGGCCGACTCACTAAGGGTTTTCAGTTAATTTCTGCCAGCTGACATCTTTTAGACCTTTACCTAAGTCTAGCTTTTGTCAGATAAAAAAAAGTAAAAAATAATTGAACGCATTGTTTTTGTGCTGATTTTTTTTAAGACCCCTTTGACTGCCATTAAAAAAACGAGTACAAGCAAAGTTTGAAACAAGTTAAAATCGACTGCATGGACTTCTCAACAACAAGATCAAAAAACACTTATCCGGTAACTAACCGCAATCAGTATGCACATTTTACGATTTCAGACAGTGCAACTGAAAATAAAAAGCCCCTTCATTCCGAATTCTTTTTCGTAGGAAAAAGCAATGAGGCGCTGAATGCACTTATTTCAACCTATCCGTCGGGTTATGCCGTTGATAGTGTAGATAAGATGACCGGTCTTTTCCAGAAGCTGGCCACTGCCGGTAAAGGAATTCCCGAACTCATCGTATTTGGTGAAGAGCCTACCCTTGAGGACCTGGTAAAGGTAAAAATGCTGTTGAAATCAAACGCTGATTTCGCCACCATTCCTTTATTCCTTCACTTCCCTTTTTCAGAAAATGATACCTGCAGCATTCAACAGGATGTGATCGCCATTTTTGACGATGTGGTGGATATATCTACAGTAGGTAATAAGATACATAAGAGAGCAGCCCTGCTGAAGAAAGTAAAAAAATACCAGGAGAAAAAATCCACCTCGCACAGTGTGCTTGACTTTTTTCAAATGGACCAGCTGCTGAAGTCGAACCGGATTCACCCGCTGAAACGCCTCGTTGATATCCTGGCTTCGGGTTTGCTGCTCCTGTTGCTGTCACCGATCATGCTGCTGATCGCGCTTGCCATCCGCATTGAATCGAAAGGCCCTATCTTCTATATTTCAAAAAGAGCAGGCCGTGGCTATAAGGTATTTGATTTTCTGAAGTTCAGGACCATGGTGGTTGAAGCTGATAAAAAAGTGAGCGAGCTCCTGAAGCAGAACCAGTACCAGACAGACAATGGCAAGGGTCCGGTTTTCTTTAAACTGAAGAACGACCCGCGTATTACACGTGTAGGAAATTTCCTGAGAAATACCAGCCTGGATGAGTTGCCGCAGCTGATCAATGTGCTGCGCGGTGATATGTCGCTGGTAGGCAACCGCCCACTGCCCCTGTATGAAGCTGTTACGCTTACAACCGACGAATTTGCCCAGCGTTTCCTGGCGCCGGCTGGTATTACCGGTCTGTGGCAGGTGAAGAAAAGAGGCCAGGGTGAAATGTCGGTGGAAGAGCGCATCAGCCTCGATATTGAATATGCGCACCGCCACAGTTTTGCCACCGATCTCTGGATCATGGCAAAAACGCCGCTGGCGTTGTTCCAGAAAGAAAATGTTTAATTATATCCAGCTATGGCTGCGTACTCCTACCCTTTAATCTCTATTATTACCCTCAACTACAACAATGCTGAGGTGACCCGTGACTTTTTGCGGTCACTCAAGCGCGACCTGACCTATCCGAATACAGAGGTCATTGTTATAGATAATGCATCCAAAATGTCACCCGCAGAAATGGTGGCGGCAGAATACCCTGGTGCTGTGTTTATCCAGAATAACAGCAACCAGGGTTTTGCTGCAGGTAACAATGCCGGTATCCATGTAGCGAAGGGAGATTATTTTTTTATTGTCAATAACGACACCGAAGTTACGCCGAACCTGCTCGAATCGCTGCTGGATGTATTCCGCCAGTACCCGGAAGCGGGTGTTGTGTGCCCCAAGTTCCATTACTTCTTCCACAAGGGCGTTATCGAATACGCCGGCTACAATAAGGTGAATATACTGACCGGCCGGAACGGCATGGTTGGCGCGCAGGAAGAAGACAAAGGCCAGTACGATCAGCTTACCGAAACCCATTATGCCCACGGCGGTGCCATGCTGGTATCGCGGGCAGTTATAGAAAAAGTGGGTCCCATGGTAGAGGACTATTTTCTGTATTACGAAGAGCTCGACTGGTCGGAGCGTATCAAAAAAGCCGGATTTAAAATCTATTACCAGCCCGCGGCCCTTATTTACCACAAAGAGTCGATGAGTACAGGGAAAGAAAGCCCCCTGAAAACCTACTATCTTACAAGAAACAGGATTTTATTCATGCGGCGATTTATGCCAGGTGCTGCTTTCCTGGTATTCGCCGGTTATTTTTCGTTATTCACAATACCGAAGAATACGTTGCGTTATTGTATGGCTCGTCAATCGACCCACCTGGCGTCGTTCTGGCGAGGCATCCTATGGCATTTCAACAACCGCTTTACATACAAGGCGGCGCCTGCCGGATAGATCGCACCACACCCCTAAATCCAACTTCTCCCTGAATTACCCCCGCCAGTCCTGAGAATTACCCGAAGGCATTGAATTCAATGCCGGATAACTTACAAATTATCTTGTATGACCGTAGATTTACAAAAATTCTGCAACAGAATTATTGCCCTGTTCTGTGCACTGGTGTTTTTGTTTGGATCATCTGTTCAGGCCCAATCGGTACTGAATCCCAACGACCCGGTGATCAATTACGATGCGGCAAATCTGCCCACCAAGCCGGCGTATAATACGGTTGGTAAATGGGTGAGAACGCCGCGGCTGGCGTGGAATACAGATTCCTACAAATGTTATTACCTCAACGGATCTGTGTTCAGGCTGAAGTTCCCCAAAAATTTCCAGTATGGCGTAAATGACGGGAAGAAATATCCCATGATCGTCATGTTCCATGGGATAGGGGAGAAAGGCACCATTTACGACAACGAGTACCAGCTGTATAACGGTGGCGAAGCCCACCGCAACGCAGTGGACAATGGCCTTTTTGACGGTTTTGTGCTGTTCATGCAAAGCCAGAGCGGCTATTGGGGCTCGGCACAGTACGACATCATGGACAGGTTCATTGACTACATGGTCGCCACCAGTAAGCTGGATGTAGACCGTGTGAGCGTACATGGTCTGTCGGCCGGCGGCTCCGGCTGCTGGTCTTATCTCATCGAGCATGGCAAATACGTTGCGGCCGCTTTGCCGATGAGTGCACAAAACATCAACAATGTAACCAGCGACAAAATAGACGGCTATAAATATACTCCTGTCTGGACATTCCAGGGAGGGCTTGACCAGAATCCGCTGCCTTCTGTGGCAAATTCTTGCGTAAATGCCATCAGGGCAAAAGGGGGTAATATTACTTATTCGCTTTACCCTGAAACTGCGCACGGAACCTGGTACAACGCGTATGTTGAACCGGACTTTTTCCCGTTTATGATGCGCGCGCACAAAGCCAACCCCTATGCCTTATTCGGCAAAACAACCTATTGCCAGGAAGATGCCATTAACACCACGCTGGGCCTTATGCCTGGTTTTGATGGTTACGAATGGCGGAAAGACGACCAGTTGATAAGCGGCGCTACGGGTAACAGCATTGTGGTTACTGAAACCGGCAGCTATACTGCCCGGTTCAAGCGCGGCTCTAACTGGTCTGACTGGTCGCCCACGCCGGTAGTTATCTCGCGGCTGGCATCGCCGTCCGCGGTGGCTATCACCGTTTCAGGTAACCAATCGAAAGTGCTTCCCTCGCCCGATGGCAAGACCAGCCTTTCTATGTCGGTACCCAGTGCCGGCGGTAATGCGTACAGGTGGTATTTCAACGACGGCAGCACCGCTATCGACACTTCCAAAAACCTGACAGTGTCAGCTGCCGGCAGCTATACTGCCCGCGTGTCGAATGAAGCAGGTTGCCTGAGTGTTGCTTCTGCACCGGTAGTGATTGTAAATGCCGACGGCCCCAACAAGCCGGATGCCGCCACCAGCCTGCAGGCTGTAGCTGCTTCGTCTATCAGTATCAACCTGAGCTGGCAACAGGCAGCGGTGCCTGTTAACAACGAAACAGGTTTTGAAGTGTACCGCAGCACAACAGCCGGCAGCGGTTACCAGTATGTTGGTGTTACGGGCGCTGATCAAACCAGCTTTACCGATAACAACCTGGTACCGAATACCAGTTATTATTATGTGGTAAGGGCTATCAATGCCACCGGCGCCAGCGCGGTTTCCAACCAGGCCAGCGCCACCACCACGGTCGACAATACCCCACCCACGGCACCGGGTGCACTGCGAAGCAGCGGTTCAACACAATCCAGCATCTCGCTGCTGTGGGATCCGTCCACCGACGCGTCTGGTATTTTGAGGTATGATATTTATATGGGTAATGCCAAGATCGGCAGCACTACGACCAACAGCTATACTGCTACCGGCCTTACAGCGAACCAGCCTTATAATTTTTACGTGATCGCCTACGATCTTGCGGGAAACCCATCTATCAGAAGTAGCCAGCTGACAGCCTATGCCTATACTACCGGCCTCAGCTACAAATACTATCAGGGTTCTTATGATGCCCTGCCCAATTTCACTGCCCTGACCCCCGTTGCTGCTGGTAACGTGAACAACGTAACCCTGGCACCCCGTCAGCAGGACGACTACTTTGCTTTCCTCTGGGAAGGGTATATCAAAATCCCGGTTAGCGGCAGCTATACCTTCCGTACCAATTCAGACGATGGCAGCCGGCTGTACCTGAGTGCCTATTCATCATCGGCGACCCCGCTGGCTGACAACGATGGTTTGCACGGTACGCAGTATCGTGAAGGAACGGTTAGCCTTACTGCCGGTGTGTACCCGATTTCGATTACTTTCTTTGAGAAAACGGGTGGTGAGGTGATGGAAGTAAGCTGGAAAACGCCGCAAACCAATGGCAACTATGTCAGCATTCCCGATTCGGCCTTTACCAGCTATTTGCCGCCGGTGGGTGGTGTTCCCGGCCTGCCTGCCAACCTGGCAGCAGTTGCGGCTTCTTATAATACCATTAACCTGAGCTGGACCGATAACAGCGCCGATGAAACAGGTTTTGAAATATACCGTTCTACCTCGGCCAACAGTGGTTACCAGATAGCCGGCACGGTGGGAGCGAATGTGGTATCGTTTGCGGATTCTTCGCTTACCGCATCGACCACCTATTATTTTAAAATAAAGGCACTGGGATCAAACGGCGCCTCCGATTTCAGCGCTGTTGCCAGTGCAACAACGGCTAATCCGCCGGCTGTTCCCAACAGCCCCACGGCGTTGACGGTGAATGGCGTTAGTCCGCATGTAGCGGTATTGTCATGGACCGGAACCGCTGCCAATGGTATTACCTACCAGCTGCAGCGTTCTGCCGACGGTATCGCCTTCAGTGACCTTGCGTCGATAGCCGGTTCTGCTGCTACCAGCAGTTACGGATATACCGATAGTTCGCTCAATGGTCATACCACGTACTATTACCGGGTCAGAGCGGCCAATGTAGGTGGCAATTCAGCTTTTTCTGATGTAGCCACTGTTACTACGGCCAACAGCCGTCCCGTGCTGCAGTCTGTAGCCGATATTGTGTTGCGCTCTTCTGATACCAAAACCATTTCGGTGCAGGCAACAGACGGAGACGGTGACGCCCTGGTGTTCACAGGTATTGGTTTACCTGACTTTGCTACACTCAGCGGCAGCGGAAGCAATGCAGCCACCCTGTCGCTGGCCCCAAATGCCGGTTCACTGGGTGTGTATCCGGTTAAAGTGATAGCAACCGATCCGCAGGGAGGTGCCGATACCATCAGCTTCCAGATCAGGGTGGATGATAACCATCTGCCGGTGATCAGCCAGCCCGCGCCTGCAACGGTATCGGTTGATGAGGGCAGCAGCCATAGCTTTACCCTGGTTGCCACCGACGAAGACGCCGGCAGCACAATTACCTGGAACACCGCCAAGCTGCCTTCTTTTGCCACCGTATCAGAGCCGGTTGCCGGTTCCCTGCAGGTTACACTGAATCCCTATTACAACCATGCAGGCACTTATCCGGTTACCATTTATGTAAATGACGGGCAGGGTGGTACCGACTCCAGCGTATTCATCGTTACAGTGAATGACGTTGATCCGGGTTACCATATCTACCTGAACTTTAATGCCAATACCGGCAACGCACAGGCAGGTGTATGGAACAATACCAATCGTGCACCGGTTGCGGGTGATCTGTTCAGCAGCCTGAAAGACGACAAAGGCAATATAACTTCTGTTGGCCTTACAGTGAACAGCGGCGCATGGGCAGCCACCACTACCGGAAAATCTACCGGCAATAACAGCGGTGTGTATGTTGATAAGGTAATATCAACAGTATGGAGCATGAACCCCACGGCTACCCAAACCATGGAGCTGAACGGGTTGAGCCAGGGCTTTGTATATAACCTGGTATTCTTCGCCAGCAAAAATGACGCAACCAATACTTTCAGAGGCGTTCGGTACACAGTAAACGGTGTTTCGACCGACCTGAATCCTACCAACAACACCAATAATACAGCCACTTTGTACGGGCTTACACCCGATGCCAACGGCAAGCTGGTGATCAGTATTGACCGGGTAAACCCGATCAATAACCCGAACCCGGGTATCTATATCGGCGCAATGGAAATCATTGCCCAACTGCCTGATAATGGAGCACCCACCAAACCGGGTCATCTTGCCGCTGCCAGCGAGCCCCAGGCAGTGGTGCTGAGCTGGACAGACCTGGCTTATAACGAAAGCCGCTACGATGTGTATCGTTCACAAGACAATGCAGCAGGACCTTTCAGCCTGCTGAAGACCCTGCCTGCCAATGCTTCGGGCTATGCAGACAGCACCGTTGCCGGCAACCACAGCTACGCTTATTATGTGGTGGCAGTTAATACCATTGGCGGAACCAACAGCGACACAGCCACTGTGTCGGTAGCCAATATGCCGCCGGTAATATCGACGATTGCCAACATAATGATGCGGGCGGGTGATACCAAAACAATCAGCTTCACGGCGACCGACAGCCCCGGTGAAACATTGACCTTCACGGCACTTAACCTGCCTGCTTTCGGCAGCTTCACTGATAATGGCAACGGTTCCGGTACCATTGTACTGAGCCCTGCCAGCGATCAGACAGGTGACTATGCCCTGAAAGTAATTGTAACCGACCAGTTTGGCGGCGGTGATACAACGGCCTTTACGTTACAGGTAACATCTGCCAGCAGCCGGTCTATCTGGATCAACCTGAACAATGCACCTGCCACCAATGAAGGATTGCCCTACAACAACCTCGCAGCAACCACCAGCAATGGGAAAACCATCGCGCTGAACGACAACGTGGGTACGCCAACAGGTGCAAGTATGGTGCTCGTTAATTCGTGGACGGCCAACTTTACCAATGGCGGTACTACTGAGAACAATTCGGGTATGTTTACCGACCTGGTAATGAGTACCGGCATTACCGTAACCGATGCCAACCCGCGCACTATCCGGTTTACCAACCTGCCGGCGGGCAAGAAGTTTACTTTCTACTTCTTCGGCAGCCGCCTGGCCCAGTATGGTGTTCGTAATACCAACTACACGATCAATGGCAATACGGTTACCCTGAACGGCGCAAACAATACCGGAAACTATGTACAGCTGAATGAACTGGTGCCTGATGCCAATAACACCCTTGAGCTGACGGTTTCAAGGGCGGCAGACAATACCAGCGCCATCTTCCTGAATGCCATCAGAATTGATGTGCTTGAAGGCACTGACAAACCCGCTGCGCCCACATCGCTCACCGCTACCGGACAGTCGCGTCAAAAGATCGGCCTGACCTGGGTGGACAATGCAGGCAGTGAAACCGGTTACCTGGTGTTGCGCTCGGCTACCGCAGGCGGTACTTTCAACCCGGTTGCTACGCTGCCGGCCAATACAACCCAGTATGTAGACCAGGCGCTGGCCGCAAACACTTCGTATTACTACAAAGTAACGGCGCTGGGCAGCACCACTAACTCGGATACAACGGCTGCAGTTGCCGGCACCACGCTGAAATACACGGCTTACATTAACTTCAGCATTTCTACCGACGCACAGGCGCCCGCACCCTGGAACAATATGGCCAGAGATCCGCTTACCACAAGCGCACCACTGGCCCTGAATGATGACGAAGGCAATAGTCTGGGTGCTACACTGACCATTACGCAAAACTTCACGGCCGGAAACGACCTCGGCTATACTACCGGCGATAACAGCGGTATTTACCCCGATGTGGTTACGAAAACGGTATATTGGGTGGATGCAGGACGCACAGGCTCCTTTAAAATCAGCGGCCTTGACCCTGCCCAGAAATACAACTTCAGCTTCTTCGCCAGCAGGAAGAGTGCTTCGGCTACTGACAGCCGTACCACACTGTACACGGTTAACGGCACCTATTCGGCAACCCTGCAGGTGGTTGACAACTACAATCGTACGGTTGTGATATCCAATATATTGCCGTCGGCCGCCGGTGAAGTAACCATAGATGTCACGATGCCTGCCGGCCAGTCGTACGGATATATCGGAGCGCTGGCTGTTGAAGCCCAGGGCGATGCACCGAACAGCGGATTACGCCGCAGCAGTACTGAAAGCGAGCCGGCACTCGCGATGGCGACAGCAGAAACCATCGACCCAGGTGCCGCGGCCATCAGCGCCTACCCGAACCCCTTCACAACGGGCCAGCTGGTGGTTTCGCTGAAAAACAACCGGGCACTTGACAATGCCACCCTTGATATATACGGTTCCAATGGCCGGCTGGCGCACCGCCAGTCCCTGGGCAACCTGCCGAAAGGACCACACCAGATCAAGGTAAATATTGCAAGTCAATCCATTGGAAAAGGCTTGTATTTCATACAGGTTACCGATACCAAAGGATTCAGAAAGGCTGTAAAGGTGGTTAAACAATAATCTGCCAGCACCCAAATAACACGAAAGCCGCTCTCAGGGCGGCTTTCGTGTTATTACTATTTTATTATTCAAATTACTGTTGTATTTTTGGTCATTCCGTATCAGTTCCTTAAACACTGCCTCGTAGATATCGCTTACCAGAAACCATTCCCTTGAAACACCAGGTACGGTTTTCTCATTTGTAATTTATTAAAAATTGAGCATGTCTATTTCTACCAGGAGGTTTGTGTTACGCCTAATCGCCTCTATTGCCATTTGGCTGACAGCCGCCGACTCTGCTTTGCTGGCTCAGTCGGTACTGGATCCTGCCGATCCGATTGTTGAATACAACAGCGCCACGCCTCCGGCAGTACCCGCGTATAATGTTATCGGCAAATGGGCCCGTACCCGTAAACTGGCATGGAATACAGAAGATTATAAAGCCTATTACCTGAATGGGTTTCCCTTCCGGCTGAAATACCCGAAGACCTATGCCCCGGGGGTGGCCGACGGTAAGAAATACCCGCTGCTGGTTATGCTCCACGGAAAGTCAGAATCCGGTCCGGCTTCCGATAATGAAAGCCAGATATTCAATGGCGGACAGGTATTTCTGTCGGCGGTGAACGACGGTGTATTTGATGGTTATGTATTGTTCCTGCAAAACCCCCAGACGTTCTGGGGCAACTCGCAGTTCCTGGTGATCAACCGGATCATCGATTATATGGTAGCGAACAATAAGCTGGATATAGACAGGGTTATCATTCATGGTGTTTCGGCCGGTGGAACAGGCGCCTGGAACTATGTAGATACTTTCATCAAAAACGTGGCGGCGGCTATTCCCATGAGTGCGGCTGCCGCTTCTAATGCCAGCGCGACCGCGGTAGACTCGTATAAGTTTACCCCTATCTGGCTTTTCCAGGGAGGGCAGGACCAAAACCCCCGCCCCGCCACTGCTGACGCTGTTAATACGGCGGCCACTGCACAGGGCGCCAATTTTAAATACACTTTATATCCCAATACAGGGCATAATACCTGGTATGAAGCCTATACAGAAGCAGATTTTTTTCCTTTTATCAACCGCGCGCACAAGGCAAACCCGTATGCATTGTTCAAAAAAACGGAATATTGCGAGGGCGATCCTGTTAACACTACCCTGGGCCTGACGGCAGGCTTCGATGAGTACCAATGGTCAAAAGACGGCGCCACCATTGCCGGCGCCACTACCAATACCCTCAATGTTACGCAGGCCGGCACTTATGCAGCCCGGTTCCGGCGGGGAAGCGCCTGGTCGGTATGGTCGCCCATGCCGGTGGTTGTTAAAACAGTGCCGCGTCCCGCAGGGCCGGTGATCAGCCTGGTGAATCCGCAGTCGGCAGTGATCCCTTCTCCCGATGGTAAAACACAGGTGTTGTTGACGGTTTCGGGCGACAGCACTGCCAATTACCAGTGGACCAAAGGCAGCGATGCAACCGTGCTGGGTGTAAAATCAACGTTTACAGCCACTGCGGCGGGCAGCTATTATGTTAAGCTGGTAACGGCAACAGGGTGCGTGAGCCAGTCTTCGGCAGCCTTTGTGATAGGGGCGACCAATGGCGCGAATAAGCCACCGGCACCCACTTCGCTGCAGGCTACTGTAACACCCGCTTCAGCCATCCAGCTGCAGTGGTTGCAGAATGCGGCGCCTGCTTTTAACGAAACCGGATTTGAAGTGTACCGCAGCCTCACCCCGGGCGGTCCTTATACCTTTATCGGGCTGACCACCGCCGATGCCAGCGGGTATCTTGACAGCACCACCGCACCCGGACAGCCTTATTCGTATGTCGTACGGGCCGTGAACGCCACCGCTGCTTCGGCAGTGTCGAATGAAGTGACAATACAATCAGCCGCCGATGTTACGCCGCCCACCGCACCGCAGACCCTGGCGGTGCAGGGCTCTACTTCCACCAGCATTACCGTTGCCTGGCAGGCAGCTACAGACAATATAGGTGTTGATCATTATGATGTGTATGTCAACAATGTGAAAATGCCCAGCGTTACCGACCTTACCTACACAGCTACCGGTCTTACCAGGAATACGGCCTATGTGTTTTCGGTGGTGGCGGTTGACAGGGCAGGCAACCAGTCTGTGAAAAGCAATGAAGTAACGGCTTTTGCGGTAACGAAGGGGCTTAAATACAAATACTATTCGGGCACCTTCCTGAAACTGCCTGATTTCAGCACAACCGTTGTGGTTGATTCGGGCCAGGTGAACAATGTTACCCTGGCGCCGCGTAAGAGCGACGACAATTTTGCCTTCCTGTGGGAAGGATATATCTGGATTCCGGCAGGCGGCTCCTATACGTTCAGGACCAATTCAGACGATGGCAGCAAGTTTTACCTGAGCCCCTACAGTTCCAGCGCCACTGCCCTGGTGAACAACGACGGCATACATGGCGCACAAGACCGCGACTCAACCGTAACCCTTACAGCCGGTATTTATCCTGTAGCGATTTCCTATTTCAACCGGTCGGGCGGAAGATCGATGAATCTCAGCTGGAAGACGCCGCAAACGGCGAGTGCGTTTACAGCCATCCCGGATTCCGTAT
>JASGFZ010000033.1:0-17226 GCA_047605345.1 Flavihumibacter sp.
GGTTATCATCCTGCTTTCTCTCACCGGCTTTGCCATCACCTTCAGCACCGTCTTCATTGCCTTCCTGTTTATGCTTACCGGTCAGTCGCCGCAGTCTGTTGCCGGTATTTTCGGTCAGCAGTCCGCCTATACACAGGGTGCCAAAAGGCTTTCCCCCACAGCGGTAGCCGGCATCGCTTCGGCGGCAACGCCGCAGGCCCGCTTGCTGGGCATTGCCGTTCCCACAGACAGTCTAATGGTTTACCGGCTGGATCTTATAGCAGATGGCCCTTCAAAAAGCGGCAACAGGATCATGCTGATGATTGACCAGTACACCGGTAAAATAGTGCTCAACAGTGAATCGGATTTCCCCAATATCGGCAACACTTATCTGTCCTGGCTTACACCTATTCATTACGGAACTTTCGGCGGCATGCCAACACGGATACTGGCTTTGATCGGCGGGCTCATCCCCCTTTTGCTATATATCACCGGGTTTATCATCTGGTGGCCGCGTTACAAAAAGCAGACTGGTAAAGTCACCTATGTGGAGCCCAAACCAACCAAAGCTGAGCAGCGGCTCGATGCCATCCGCCATGGAACGTGGGGCCGTTATTTCGGCTATTATTTCAAAAAGGGGATCTGGTATGCAGTATTGTTGCTGGTATCGGCTTTGGTGGCCGGCGCCCTGTATGGGCTTATCTCCGGAATCCTTATCCAGCCCGCTTTGTTCTCTGTATTATACACCGGCATCTGCATCACAGTCAATTTTATCATAGCATTATTAGCGGTTGCTGTTAACCTGCTCCTGCTGGCGCCATTCGGCATATCGGGAAGATCCGTGTATAAATATTTTGCGTTTTCGCTGGCGTTTCTATTGATCTTTTTACCGGTAATCGTTGCTATTGCCAGGTTCAGCAAAACCCTATTTTAGGCAGACCCGATACCGGCTGCACAGCAATTTAAAATGAAGGCGAATAAAAATGACCGCAACCTCCGGCAAGATAAAAATACCTTTTGAAGGAAAAGAAGTAACAGCCCGTAAACTGACCGTTTCTTCCATCATCCCCATTGATATTTATACTGCCTGGGAAAAGGTAAAAACGTCGGCATTACTGGTGTTCATTACAAAAGGCAAGGTCAAATTCAAGCCGGCTGGCGAACAGTTTCCGGCATCCTGGAAGGAAAACGATACGGTAGCAACAAAAATGCTTCTTTACGGGCTTATCCCGTTCGGCGGTATTCATACACTGTACTTTGAGAAAATCGACAACGAAAACAGGTGCATGCAAACGTCGGAGCGGGATCGCATAACAAAAGTCTGGCGACACACCATTTCAATGCAAAAAATAAGAGATCATTCGATTTGCTACACCGACGAGGTAATTATTTACGCCGGCCTGATGACGGGCATTGTCACCTGGTGGGCAAAGTATTTTTTCATACACCGGCAACAAAGGTGGAAGCTGTTGACCAAATAAATCAAAGCGGATGGCCCGCCAGCACCCGGCTTCATTCAAAGCAGGGTTATGCATCCAAAAAGGAGGTTTTTTGATACCTTATTCAGCTTTGTCTAACCATCAAAAGCCGCTGGTGTTTTCGGATGTATAAGGCAGCCACGGCTTAGGAGCAACTTCTGAATCTATCGCCGGGCCGCTAAAAAATCCGGTTTTTATTATGTAATTTTTTCGGCGGAGGCATCTATCCCGGCAGTGGCAGTATTGCTGCCCGGAACCAGAACCACCCTGATTGCAATGCGTTACCAGAAAACAGCCCATACCGCCGGTTGCCTTATTCTTTTGCTGACAGCCTGTTTCAGCCGCGTGCAGGCGCAGGTCTTCCCCCAAAACGAGCTCCATGCTGCCGCGCAGGCCAGTTATTACAAGGCTGTTTTCCGCATACCTGCCGACACCATGCAGGCCTGGATCAAACGGAAACAGGTCAATTTCCGTTACCTCAGCGCGCTTCGCCCGGTATGGGCCGGCCATAAAGACAGCATTAAAACCATGCAGTCATTGCCCGCAGGTCATTATGCCTGGGTTAGCATCAACGGACACCAGGTACAGGCCCGCACGGAAACGGTTTCGCGGCTTTCGTACAGTAATATTACCAGCGGCAAACACCGTTTATTAAACGTATTCAACGCTACCGGCGAATTACCTGCCGGCGGCAGCGCTTTCCTGAACGACCGGCGGCTCAGGTGGAATGCCGTCAATAAAGGCTATGAACTACCCCGGTTCAGGAAGAACAGCCCTGACAAGTTATTACGCATAGAAAGCGCCGGCGATACCCTCTTCGCCTGGCTCAATAAGCAAGACGATTCTTACTACCGCTACCATTCCTTCCGAAGCCTGCCCGTTATACGGCAGGTTTTAGCTGTTCCCGCTTTCATACAACGTGTGATCAATGGAGAGCAATTTGACTATTGGGAAAGCCGGCGGGAAAGAAAAAAAGCTTTCGAGGGCTTCGTGGTGTTCAATAAGCCGGTGTACAAATCCAACGACACACTTCGTTTTAAGGCCTGGCTTACCGATAAAAAAGGAAGGCCCGAAACAAAGCCCAAAGAAGTGTCTGTTTCTTACCGGTCAAAAAACAACTATAAAACGGTATCACTCGGGCAGCTACATGCCGTTAGTGCGGGGAGCTATGTGCTGGACTGGCCCCTGCCCGACAGCCTGCCGGTGGATACCCGCTATACGCTTAACCTGGATGGCCCGTCCAAATACAGCCATTTCTCTTCGGGCTTCCCTATGGAAGAATATGAGCTGCCCAATATCACGCAGTTCAGCATGCGGCCGGAGAAGAACAACTGGCTTCGCAAAGACAGCCTTAAAATAATCATCCAGGCGAAAGACGCCAGCGACCTTTTTATACCCGATGGAATGGTTGAGCTGACCGCCATTACACAAAGTATCAGCCAGATACACCGCAACGCTGTTTACGTGCCTGATACATTATGGCAGAAGCAGGTAACCCTGTCAACCGATCATCCAACAGAAATATATATCCCTGCCAACCAGTTCCCGGAAGCGGATATAAAATTCACCCTGACCGCTGTGCTCCGCAACAGCAGCAATGAAATAAAGCAGGTCAGCGAAACGCTGGAACAATTCACGCGG
The DNA here is from genome assembly GCA_047605345.1 of Flavihumibacter sp. GTDB lineage: Bacteria > Bacteroidota > Bacteroidia > Chitinophagales > Chitinophagaceae > Flavihumibacter. The sequence continues at coordinate 3,099 of JASGFZ010000033.1, forward strand.
TTACGCCGTATCGATCTGCAAAGAACAGCCGGCAAGCTGCATATCAGCTACCTGGAAAACGATACGGTTGTTCAGCGAAGAGCTTTGGTCAGCATCTCGGGCGATGAACTCGACCTCGACACCAGCTTCCTCCTGCCCGCAACCATTCCCCTGCACCCGATGGCCACCGAATACGATGTGAACGCCCTCGATGAAAAGGGGAATTCGCTGGCTTCCGAAAGCATCGAACTGCGAAGCGATGAACTGTCGCCGGCTGTAGAGGCATTGACGCCGGCGGGTGACAGCATTGGTTTCCGCCTCTCCAATCCGGCTGAATTGCCGGTATGGATTTCACTGATGAAAGGAAAGCACACGGTATGGACACGGCTGGTTACCGATGCCAGCTACGAATGGAAAGAACAGGTGTCGCGGCGAAATATGTACCAGGTTCGCACCCGGTTTCTTTACAACGGGCAGGAACAACAGCGGGTGGAAAACCTGGGTGCTTTGTATAAAGTATTACAGGTAAACGCCCAGGTGGCAGCAGGTAACAGTCCGGGGGCCAAAGACAGCCTGCTGGTAGAGGTGAGCGACTACAAAAGCCGGCCGGTGGCCAAAGCCAATATAACCGCCACAGCGCAAAACCTGCAATTGAAAAACAAATTCAGGGAACCGGCGCTGCCCCTGCAAATGACCTACCGGAAACAAAGGCGGTATCGCCCCATCAGCCGGCTGGAAGCCGGCGATGCCGGCATCCGGCAGGATACCGTTACCGCCGTATTTCCCGCGCTTGCCTCACTGCTGGGTTGTGATACCATGTTCTATTACCAGCGATTGTTCTCCACCGATCCTCTCTATGTTACAAAAACACCCATTACGTCTGCCTGGCCAGAAATCGCGCTGCATGTATATGAAAAAGGAAAACCGCTGGCGGCGTATATAAGCTGGCTCAACAAACAACCGGTGGAAATGTATTGGCAAAATGACGGCCGTCCCGAAAGCCATACTGTTTATCCTTCTTATATAAAAGCTGCTATCCGGTTGAAAGACCGCTTAATAGAGATCGACAGCCTCTACATGCAGCCTAACTACAAACACGATGTATTCATCAATGCAGGCGGCGGCCCGCATAAAAACATCACGGTAAAATCAATGCCCGACACACTACTGTACATAGAAAAGCAGGAACTGGAAAAATATTTCATTGCCGTGGAAATGAACTATGAAGCAAAAGACGCATGGCTATGGAATGCCAGCGATTACCGCCAACTAACCGGTAATCATCCCATCGCCATAGCCGGGCCTTTTAAGGCCGGCGACTCCATTCATATTTTCAATGCGGGCAAAATCGATATGTCCTTCCTCTTTGAGCCGGGTTATCAATACCGGCTTACACAGAATATGGCGCGCCTGGAAAGGAAAAGCCTGCTGCCCGGAAAAACAAAGCTGGGAACGCCGGTCAGTACCTGGAACATGGGCGATACCATCGCCCACCTGTCGCTCCCGCCAGCGCTTCAGCCAGATACAGATCGTTCCGGGACTTATATTGTTTCCACAGCCGCTTATCAAACGGAAACCGGTAAGGGCATGTTACAATTGTTTTTACAAACAGACAGCCTGATCAGGTATACCATCCTTTTATCGGCAGACGAATCTTGCAATCCCCTGGTACTGTCCGGCAGGCAAACCATCATCCACAATCTTTTGCCGGGCGCTTATAAAGTCGTGCTGGTAGATCATTATAACAAAGCATGGAGCAGCGACAGTCTCGTCGTAAAAGCGGATGGCGTCAACGCTTACAAGCTGTTTCCGCAGCGGTTTTCCGCCAATAACACCGATGCCGCTTATACCTGGCAATGGCAAATGCAGGAAACGCGTCGCCTGGCGGATAAGCTGCGGATCAATGAAAACAAAACCCGCGATTCCACGCCTCCGCTGCAGGAACTTATACCCGGCAATGCGAGCATCAGCGGTCAGTTAAAAGATATGATTTCGGGCGACCCCATCACCGGCGGCATCGTACAGATAATGGGAACCCGGCGGGTAACCAGCACAGACGCCAAAGGCTGGTTCTTGTTGAACAATATTCCGCCGGGAGAATTTGTATTGGTCGCCAGCAGTGTTGGATACCAGTCTACGGAAATAAAAGTTCAGGCGGTGGCCGGGCAGGAAACACAGCAGACCCTGGCCCTGCGGATAAGTGAAAGCCGGCTTGACGAAGTGGTGGTAGTCGGCTATGGCCTATCCCTGAAAAAAAACCTTGCAGGCTCAATTTCATCAGTTACAAATACTGCGCTTCAGGGCAAAGCGGCGGGTGTAATGGTGCAGGGCGATCCCGGCGCTAATGCATCTATTATCATCAGAGGCGCATCTTCGGTCAATAGCAGTACCGGTCCGGTTTATTTGATCGACGGCGTGCCCGTTGATGTATTACCAGCCGGGCTCGATACCAGTTCCCTGTCAATAGAGATACTCAAAAGCAGCGCTGCCGTCGCCTTGTATGGTTCGAGAGCCGCAAACGGCGCCATCCTGATTTCCACCGGCAAAAACAATGGCCCGGTCATAAGAACGGTATTCAGGGACTATGCCTACTGGAAACCCAATACGGTTACCGACAGCAGGGGCAAGGCAGTTATCCCTATCAGCTATCCTGAAAATCTAACGAGCTGGCAGCACATGGTTTTCGCCGCCGGCAAAAAAGGAAAATACGGAAGCAGTCATGGTGTTACCAAAATTTTCAAACCCATGCAGGCTATCCTGCAGGTGCCTTCAGTCCTGGTTTCGGCAGACAGTATTTCGCTGATCGGCAAAGCCATCAACTATACCAGCGGTGAAAAGCAAGTCGGCGCACGCTTTAACGGTAAAGAAACAACACCCGGTAAGGTTAGTATAGCGCCCGGCGCTTCACAGGCAATATATACGACATTAAAGCGCCGGTAGCGCCTGATACCCTCCGGCAGTCGTTCGAAGTGGTTGACAATGGCATTACGGTTGACGGTGAAGAACGGACCATCCCGGTATTGCCTGCAGGAAGCCTGGAAACCACAGGTAAGTTTTTTGTGCTCGACAAAGACACCAGCTTTCAATTCCATCCCTCGTACAACGATATACCCATTACAGTTTATACCGAAAACAAGTTGGTTGATCTGCTGGAAAAAGAGTTGGAACAATTACGCAAATATCCGCAGGCCTGCATGGAACAGACTGCCAACAAGATGTGGGGTCTCCTCATGATGCGCGATATCAAAAACAAAACAAAGCAGCCTTTCAAGTACCAGAAGCAGATCGACAAACTGCAGCAGCGGCTCTTCGAAAACCAATTGTACAACGGCGGCTGGAGTTGGTGGGGGTTGGGTAATGCGAACATCTATATTACCACTAAAGTATTGCAGGCACTTCGCTATACCGATAGCACGGAAACCACCAAAAGGGCCATCCGCGAAGGCAATATATACCTGCAAAATCAACTCTCTCAATTACCGCGCGCAGAAAAACTGGAAGCCCTTCTTTGCCTGAGCGAAAGCAAACACCTGTACCCCTACCAATTTGCGCTCGACAGCCTTCCCTTTGACAGCTTATCTGTTCACCAGCAATGGCAGTTCGTTCGGATCAAACAAAATACGGGGCTATCGTATGAAAAGGAAATAGCGAAGCTCTGGAAGAAAAGAAAGGAAAACTATACCGGCTCCATCTACTGGGGCACTACGGGCTGGCACTGGCAAAACAATATCAACGCCACGATGGTCATTGCCGCAAAAGTGATTCGCCACAGCGACACATACAAGCAATACCTGCCCAGGCTGAAGCAGTACCTGCTAACCGAAAAGAAAACGCCTTACTACCTTAATACCGTTGAGCAGGCAGAGATCACCCATGTATTACTGGAAGATGCGCTGGAAAACGACTATGCAAACAGGCAGCCGGCTACGCTCAGCATCAACGGCAAAACGATTGACCAGTTTCCGCAACAATGGGAGCTGCCGCCTGCAGCCGACATCACGATAACGAAAACAGGTGCCGGTCTGGTGTTTGCGGGTTTCAGCCAGCAGAGATGGGAGACCGATCCACCCAAACGGGATTCCTTATTCAACATAGTCACCAGTATTCAGCAGGGGACCCGCAGCTGGGGAGAAAAAGACAACTGGCTGGTTCCGGTCGGCGAAAAAATAGCGCTCCAGGTCGAGATCACCGCACGAAAAGAAGCAGAATTCATAGAACTGGAAATACCCATCCCGGCAGGTTGCAGCTACGACAACAAAAATTACAACCGCTTCAGCGAATACCGAGAATACCGGAAAGAAAAGCTGTTGATCTATGTAGAAAAAATGGAGGCCGGCAAACATCTGTTTACCGTTCCGTTGCAAACCAGGTTTTCCGGGAAGTTCACCATCAACCCCGCGCGGGTCTCACTCTTGTATTTCCCGGTATTTACAGGGAATAACAGAATAACAACCCTGCGGGTTAATGATACCCGTTAGCTTCCGTTCTTACATTTGTACAAATAATATCCCTCGGTTTTATTGCAATACCCGATTGCCTGTAATAAACGAATTGGGATCGGCGAAAATCATAGAGGGCGCCAGATCGTTGAACCTGGAGCGTGTTATACGCAGGCTGTAACTGAATGAAATCTTATTGTGCTCGTTGATGCTGTGCAGCCAGAAAGCATTCGTGAACAGGCTTCCGTATTTCCTGTTCACGACATTTTGTTGTTTGTCGCTGTTTAAATGGCTGGTGGTGTGTTCGTATCGCAACCCTGCCTTGAACTGGTCTTTCGTACAACCTGCACGGGAATAATTTTGGTATCCGTTTCCTTGGAGCTCCGGGTATAGACGGACTGGAGAAAATCATCGTGGTTGTTATAGTACCGGTTACCATAATCGGTTGTATTGACATTATGATAATGCAGCCAACCGGAACCCTTCATGTTATTCTGTTATTTTCCAGTAACCACCCTTGGCTGCGCCCACCCGCTGCAGACGCTCTTCAGCCTGCAGCTTTTGAATACCCCGCTCTATGGAACGCTCCGATACCCGGATCATTTTCGAAAGTGCCGGAATAGTAACCGACGGATTTTCACGAATAATATCCATGATTTTCCCCGACGTTTTCCCCGACGTTTTCCCCGACGTTTTCCCCGACGTTTTCCCCGACGTTTTTTCAGAAACGTCGGGGAACTCAAAAGCTACCATCAGCCCGTTAAACTCGGTAGTGAACACCGGCATTGGCAAACCCGACGACTGGCAGGTGTCTGCAATTTTTGCTATTCCCCGCCCCCAAGACTCTATATAACCAGCCCTGAAAAATGCAGCCGCCACATCAGGATTATACGGCACTGAGGGATGTTTATCAATTAATTTATCAACCGTCCAGTTGTCTGGTAACTGGCCATCGTTCCACACCACAATCTTATTTTCATACACGCTGATTTGCACCGGCACACCACTGCTATAATCTTTGTGTATAACAGCATTCAATACCACTTCCCGCATAGCCTGTTCGGGAAAAGGATAGGTTTCTACGCGCGTGATACCCTCATAGCCGATAGACGCCCTGGAATATTTGGTAAGCAAAAGATCCATTGTTCTTTCTACCTGTTCAAACAGGTTCCCGTGTACAGTATCATAATACAGTAAATCGGCATTGCTTTTGAAAAATCCGATCTTGATAAATGCCCCGCATATATATTTCTCCGGATCAGGATGAAACAAAAGAACGGCAGCCCGTTTTAGCTGTTTCCCTTCTACCAGTTTTAATTTTTCAAGAAGTTGCGCGCCAGACTCTTTCAGAACACCGGGTGTTAATCGATTACTCTGCGTTGCCTTCTTTCGAAAAAAAGAAAATGCTTTGCGCTCCAGCTGTGATATACCTACATCCGGAACCGGCATCGCATCCCAACGTTTCCCTTGTTTAAGTAAAAGGAACCTGTCGAGCGCACCACCTTTCAACTCATGCTTGATACTTCCTGTTCTATGATAGTATTGTCCCCGCAAACTCACGGGGTAAGGTTGGGCATCTACTTTGATTTCAACGCAGTTTTTTCCTGCTTTCTTTTTTAGATTGACGTCAACTACTATACCCAGGATGTCTTTTACTTTATTGGGGATATCCTGAAGCAGTTTGTCCGGCTCATTTACACCAATTACTTTACCATCGTCATTAATACCAATAACGATCTTACCTCCCTGCGCATTCGCAAAGCCGCAAATCCATTTCAGGTATTCATCCCGCCACGACTCCTTCCACTCCAGGTTTTGGCTTTCCTTGTTCATGCAGCCAAAACTATATAAAACGCTATCGCCTGTTTTAGAAAGGGTGTAAACACCCATTTCGCTCACTTTTAGGCATTCGCCCTTTCCCGATCTCTTCAGATAACCTACCTTTAATGCCGGAGCAAAACGAGTATTCAACCATGGATTGCAGACTTACCCTCAACGAGCACGAAACATTTCTGGCTATGCTGATCTCCTGCTTCAGGGAAAACAGGGAAGTGTCATTGCTGGTAGACGACAACGGACTCAACCGCGGGCGGGTATATACGGAACCTGCACAACAGTAGCGAGGCTTCTTCTATCGAACTAGACAATGGGCAAAGGATTGCCGTCAGCAATATCATTGCCGTAAACGGCGTGTTCGCCAGCGCCTATGCAGAATGCTGATCAACAGCGCAGCTAAATATTATCGGGAACCGTCACCACCACATTTGCCAGCTCATCGTTTACCTGCATTTCACACGACAAACCATGTCTTTTCACGGCGGTATTGTTTCCACTGATACTCACCAGGCAGGTGCCGCAACTTCCCATACCGCAGCATAACCCAAAGCCATACATACCGAGATAGTCGGCTATCAGCGTCATGAGTGAATAATATTGCCCGCGGTAAACCCGCACCCGATATTCCTTTCCCTGATGCACCACCGCGAAACAGATATCGGGCTTTTTATCTATCATGCCGGCCTCATTCACTCCTTGCTTTTTAGTTTATCGAAAGCAGGCTGTAAATACCCCTGCAGCACCATGGCCTGGTTGTGTTCGTGGTCTTTTGCGGCATACAATAAGGTGATCAGCTTGTCTTTCCGGTGTGCTTCCACGAAAGGGACAACGGCTTCGCGGGTCATACCCCGCGGCCAAAGCCGGTCTACCAATACCCGGCAACCGTCGTCCGGCGCCGGTTTGTCATATACGCTCTTAGTTTTTACCAGGGTTTTCATGGCAATACATTTCCCCAGCATAACCGCTATGAGACTACTAAGTTAACTAATTCCAGCCGACCCGGTGCCTTGCCGCTTGCTGCTACTTCAGGTACTTGTTGAACCAGTCGATATGCCGCTGCAAACGATCCACCTGGTAACTCGGCACCGAAATACCGTGAAACTGCTTCGGGTAGATCACCAGCTCGGTGGGCACACCCAGCGTTTTCAGCGCCTGGTACATCTGCTCGGCGCCGGCCACCGGCACATTGAAATCATTCTGGCTGGCCATGAACAACGTGGGTGTTTTTATCTTATCGGCCTTGAAGAAAGGATAAGAAACAGCGAGCCATTTTTCGGGATTTTTCCAGGGATAGCCCAGCTCTTTCTCGTATTGATTCACATACTGGTCGGTGCCATACATGGTAAGCTGCAGGGAGCTGCCTGCACCGCTCACCGCTGCTTTAAACCTGTTGTCGGTGGCGATGGTATAGTTCGTCGAAATACCGCCATAGCTCCAGCCGGCAATGCCCATCCTGTTTTCATCGGCAATGCCTTTGGCTATCAGGTAATCAGCAGCGCCTACGATATCAACCACTTCTTTCTTGCCCCAATCGCTGTAAATCGAACGGATAAACGCCAGTCCCCGGCCATTGCTGCCCCGGTAGTTCACCGCTGCCACCGCATAACCCGCGGCGGAATAAATCAGGCGGGTCATATCGAAACCGAACCTGTCCTGCCCTACCGGTCCGCCATGAATAAAGAGTACCAGCGGCAATTTCTTCTGTAGGGCATCGGCCGGCCGGTACAATATACCAGACACTTCGGTTCCGTCTTTGCTGGTCGATTTGAATCCCTCCACCACCGGCAATTCCAGCGGGGCGAGAAAAGCATCCTGCAGGTGCGTCAGCTGCCGTAACTTTCCGTTTTCCAGCGCATATATCTCCAGGGGCGTACGCGGGTCGGTCATGGTGGTCAGCCACGCATTTTTCGCTTTGTTGGGCTCCAGTTCCGAAAAGCTCTTCGGCCCCTTATTAATCACCGTGATTTTACCCGTAGCGATATCGGCCGAAGCCACCTGCACCTCACGATCATCTTCTACCAGGAAATAAAGAGACTTGCCGTCGGCGCTCCACTTTATCTCGCGCACGGGGCGATCGAGCGAAGCGCTCAGCAACTTCGGTGTGCCGCCGCCGGCCGGCAGCAACGCCACGATGCTCTGGCCGAACATGGTAAACGTTTCGTCGCTGCTGCTTTGTGTATAGGCGATCCATTTCCCGTCGGGACTCCACACAGGATTGCCGTCGCTCCCGGCCCAGGTAGTGAGCTTGTTAAGCGGACCACCGCTGACATCAATTACAAACAGATCGGAGTTTTCATTCCTGTCCGGCTCTTCGGTGCGGTTGCTGACAAAACATATCTTTTTGCTGTCGGGCGAGAACACGGGGTTCAACTCATCATAGATGCCCCGTGTAAGGGTATCGAGTTGGCGGGTCGCCACCGTGAATATATATAAATGCTGGTGCAGACTGTCGAGATAGCCCCGGTAGTCTTGCTTGAAACGATAGCGGTCAATCACATATGGCTTGCGCACTTTGGTGGAAGCCGTATCGCTGAAATCGGGATCCCCGATCACCATCGCCACACGGCTGCCGTCGGGCGACCAGTTATAATCTGTGATATTGCCTTTTATGCTGGTTACCTTAATGCCTTCGCCGCCGCGACGATCCATCAAATAGAGCTGGCTGTATTTGTCATCACCACGGGTAGCAGTAAACGAAATGTATTTCCCATCGGGGCTCCATTTAGCCGACGACATATCGGCGTCATCGGAACTGAGTTGCACGGTCTCTTTTCCGTCCCAGCTCATCATCCACCAGTTGGACAACTTCCTGTCTTTGACAGCATTCACTTTGCTGATGGAATACAATACCCAGTTACCGTCGGGCGACGCAGAAATATCCGAGGGCTCCTGCAGGCGGTAAACATCGGAAGGGGCAATCGGTCTTTTGGTCTGGGCGCCGGCAATACCGGCTGAAAAAGCAGCTATTAATAATAAGATCGGTTTCATACCCTGAAAATACCTAAGTTTAAAGAAATCATCACGAATGTTTACTCGCCGCGCCTGTTTTTTATGGGTGTTCTTTCCGTTTATCGCTTCCGCACAGTTTGATGTGCTCATCAAAAACGGCACCATCTACGACGGAACCGGCAATGCCTGGTACCGCGCCGATATCGGTATCAGCAATGGCCGCATCGCCCGTATCGGCCGGCTCAGTGAGTCAACCGCCGGCACCACAATCGACGCCGCGGGATTGGCCGTGGCACCGGGTTTCATCGACGTGCACGGGCATATTGAATCAGGCATTATCAATACGCCTACGGCGGATAACTATATCTACGACGGCGTCACCACGGTGATCACCGGCAACTGCGGCGAATCGGAACAAGACATTGCCGCTTTTTTCCATCGCACCGATTCGCTGAAAACCTCCATCAATATCGCGACGCTCTATGGACATAATACGGTAAGGGAAGCAGTAATGAAAAAAGAGAACCGCGCGCCCACTGCCGCCGAACTGAAACAGATGGAAGGCCTGGTAGACGCCGCCATGCAGGCCGGCGCCGTGGGCTTCAGCACCGGCCTGATCTATATTCCAGGCGCCTTTGCGCAAACCGATGAGGTTGCTGCCCTCGCCAAACGGGCAGCCCTGCAAAACGGGGTATATGCTTCGCATATCCGCAATGAAGAAGCAAAAGTGGCCGACGCCATCAGCGAAGCAATCAATATCGGTATCACTGCCGGCATACCGGTTCAGATTTCACATTTTAAAGTAAGCGGCCGCGCCAACTGGGGCCGTTCCAAAGAAACCCTGCAAATGATCATGGATGCGCGGCTGAAGGGGTATGATGTCACCATCGACCAGTATCCCTATACCGCCAGCTCTACCGACCTCGACGTTCGCTTGCCGGAATGGGTTTTTGCCGGTGGTAACGACTCTCTGTTAGCAAGACTCAATAACCCCATGGTGCGCGCTCAAATCAAAAAAGAAATGCTCGAACAGCTGTATAGTTACAAATACACGGATTACAGTTTTGCCGTAGTGGCCAGCTATCCCGCCGACAGCAGCTACAACGGCAAAAGCATTACCGATATCAACGCATCGCTGGGGCGCAAAAGAAAGCCGGATGCCGAAGCAGAAACCATTCTCGATATGATCGCCAAAGGCGGCGCACAAATGGTGTACCACGGCATGGATGAAGGCGATGTGAAATACATCATGCGCTACCCCTTCTGCATGGCAGGCGCCGACGCCGGCATTCCCGTACCGGGTAAAGGCATGCCGCACCCAAGAGGTTATGGCAGCAATGCAAGGATTTTAGGGAAATACGTGCGCGAAGAAAAAGTAGTTTCGCTGGAAGAAGCGATCAGGCGGATGACCTCGCTGGCGGCTGCAAAATTCCACCTGAAGAACCGCGGGCAAATTCATGAAGGCTTTGCAGCCGATATCCTCGTGTTTGACCCGGCCACCATCAGCGACCATGCCACCTATGAAAAACCACACCAATATTCAACTGGCATCAGGTATGTGCTGGTGAATGGAGAACCAGTGCTGGCCGAAGGAAAACATACCGGGCGCCGCAGCGGCCAAAACCTGCGCCGCGATCAATAATTATTAAAGCATATGCTTCGTCTGCTACTAACCGTTATAACAGCCGTTCTGGCGTTCACCAACGCCAACGCACAACCGAAAACAGATAAAAAGCTGGAGGAAAAGCTGCGCGGGCTGATCAGTGATTTCAAAGGCGACATCGGTGTTTACGTGTACCACGCCGGCAAAAACAAAGAGGCGGCCATCAATGCCGACACCCTCTTCCCTACGGCCAGCATCGTAAAGGTGCCGATCCTGGTGGGCCTTTTCGACAAGATCAGCAAAGGAGCGCTGACCTATCACCAGCCGCTTGTGTATAACGACAGCCTGCAATACGGGGGTTCGGGGCTGATGCAATATTTTAAAGACAGTACTGAAACGGATCTCAGCGTGCTGGCTTCGCTGATGATCAGCTATAGCGACAACACCACCTCGTTGTGGAGCCAGGCCCTGGCCGGCGGCGGGCAACAGATCAATGAGGTGCTGGCCAGGTATGGCTTTGAAAAAACAAGGGTGAATTCGCGTACCCCTGGCCGTGAGAGCAACAGGGAGGCATACGGCTGGGGACAAACCACACCACGGGAAATGGCGCGGCTCCTGCTGCTTATCCGAAAGCAGCAAATAGTAACGCCCGCGGCCTGCGATAAGATGTACCGGCTGATGACACATATTTATTACGACGATTATGCACTGTCGCAGGTGCCGCCCTATGTACAAACCGCTTCCAAACAGGGTATGGTAGATGCATCGCGGTCGGAACTGGTGATGGTAAATGCGCCGCATGGCGACTATGTGTTTTATATCGGCACCAAAAACAATGCAGATACCACTTGGAAAATGAACAATGAAGCCTGGGCGCTCACCCGCCGCATCTCGGCCCTGCTATGGCAATACTTCGAGCCACATTCCCCCTGGCAGCCCCCGGCAGATGCCGCCAGGTTCATGGAAGATTAGCATTTTTACGTGTTAAAATGCAACGCGGCATTAAATTAGAGGCTCAGTTATTTATGCATTCGCCTGCCAACGGTAATCCGGATATATTGCCCACCATCCCGTTCCATCGGGTACATGCAGCTGTCAGCAGCGCAGTAATGCTGCTGGCCCTGCTTTTATCGCTGGCCGCATCGGCGCAGGAGCTGCCTCCCCTGCAACCCGAGCAGGACGCCTGCAATGCGCTTTATCTCTGCGGTAACAGTTTTACCACACCTTTTAGCTATACAGGACCAGGCGCGAAAAATGATTTCGGCACTACGCCCTGCGGTGGCGAAGAGTCCAATTCTATGTGGATGGAAGTAAAGATTGCCGGCACCGGTATCCTTGCCTTCGACATAATTCCCATTAATCCCGACGACGACTATGATTTTGCCGTTTTTGATATTACCGGCAGGTCGTGCGAAAAGCTAAACAAGAACCTGGTGGTACGCTGCAACTTCAACAACAATTTTCCCGGCAGCAACCCCGGCGGTGTAACGGGAATACGGCCCGAGGGCAAATCCAATTATGTGCAATCCGATCATTTCGGTGATCCGTTTCTCCGACCCATCGATGCACGCGCGGGGCAGACCTTCCTTATCATGATCAATAATTTCGGCAACTATGTAAGCGGAGGTCCCAGTTCGGGCTTTACCATCGATTTCAGCGCATCGACAGCCATTTTTGAGGGTAGCCAGCCCCCGGTGATGAACCGCACGGTTAAAAGCTGCAGCGACAGCTCGGTTACGATCGGCTTTTCCATGCCTATCCGCTGTAGCTCGATCGCAGCCGACGGATCCGACTTTTATACCGATCCCTACGTTCCCGTCACGGGCGTAACACCGCTTAACTGCACTTACGGTAACGGATATACGCGCGAAGTGACCATTCACCTGGCGGGCAAACTGCCACGGGAAACGCCGCTTACTATTTATTCACGGGTCGGCTCCGACGGCAATACCTACCTGAATTTATGCGACGACGCCGGCGATCCGGGTCAGCTCTCTTTCCGGATACCACCGCAGATCGTGACTGATTTTTTGCCCGCCGCAAGGGTAAAATGCTATTACGATTTCGATACGCTGGCGGCTTCACGCCCATTCGTTCGATATGCCTGGAGTACCGGCGCCACCACCCCTACTACCGAAGTCGAAGATCCGGGTGTCTATACCCTGACGGTCACCGATACCAATACCTGCGTGGCCACCATGCAGATACAAGTGATCGATTCCCTCTGTCCCGAATACTTTTACATACCGAATGCATTTTCGCCCAATGGCGACGGGAAAAACGATGTTTTCCGGCCGATTTTCATGGGCAGTCCCCGGAATTTCCGATTCTCCGTTTATAACCGTTACGGCCAGCAGGTTTTCGACAGCAACAAATCCTATCTGGGATGGGACGGCCGCATCAATAATGAGCCCCAACCGCCCGACACTTATGTATGGGTATGCCGGTTCCGGCTGTTTAAAAAAGAGCAAATGAAAAAGGGAACGGTGATGTTGGTGAGATGAGGGATGGTTTTTTTGTTTGAGGTTTGAGGTGGCAGCCACCTCAAACCTCAAACAAAAAAACCGCCCTAAGGCGGTTTTTTCTATTTTCTACTTACTAACTCAATCGAATTTGAGGTCCAGACCCAGACCCCTCAGTTCGTGGATCAACACGTTGAAGGATTCAGGCACACCGGCACGGGGGATATTGTCACCCTTAACGATGGCTTCGTAGGTCTTGGCGCGGCCGATGATATCATCTGACTTGATGGTGAGCAATTCCTGCAAAATGTTGGAAGCTCCGTACGCTTCCAGCGCCCACACTTCCATTTCACCGAAACGCTGGCCACCGAACTGCGCCTTACCACCCAGCGGCTGCTGCGTGATGAGCGAGTAGGGTCCGATAGAACGCGCGTGCATCTTATCGTCAACCATGTGGTGCAGCTTGATCATATAGATGATACCCACGGTAGCTTTCTGGTGGAACCGGTCGCCGGTTTCTCCATCATACAGGTGCGTATGGCCCATCATCGGAATACCGGCTTTTGCACAGTATTGCTCGATCTCTTCCACGCTGGCACCGTCGAAGATCGGGGTAGCGAATTTCACACCCAGCTTCTCACCTGCCCAGCCCAGCACCGTTTCATAGATCTGGCCCAGGTTCATACGGCTGGGTACACCCAGCGGATTCAGCACAATATCAACCGGGGTGCCGTCTTCCAGGAAAGGCATGTCTTCGGCACGAACGATCTTCGCAACAATGCCCTTGTTACCGTGGCGACCGGCCATCTTATCACCCACTTTCAGCTTGCGCTTCACAGCGAGGTACACTTTCGCCAGCT
>JASGFZ010000034.1:0-17164 GCA_047605345.1 Flavihumibacter sp.
GCAAGCTGGCCGACCTGCTGATACTTGACAAAAACCCGTTGGAGAACATCCGCCATACCAATAGCGTGTACCGTGTCATGAAGAATGGCCGGCTCTACGACGGCAATACCGCCAATGAAGTGTATCCCGCCAGCCGGATGCTCGACCGCCGCGACATCAATTACCCCAAACCCGCCAGCAATACCGGCGTGAAGGAATAAACTTGTCGCCCGACGGGATTTCCTGTCGGGCGACAGGCAGCCGGTACCGCTCACCTGCTATTTTTTACCGTTTATCCAATGGCATAAAAAAGTTCTGCCAACGGCGAACGGGCTGAAATCCTTTCTGGAACTGCATTTTAGTCTAAACCAGTTATTGTTTTATAAAAATTACTGAAAATAAATAGGTACTTTAGTTTGCATAGTACTTAAAACTCCCTATATTCGTATTGTAAAAGGAATTCACGGGTCGGCGGCAGCAGCATCTTCTCATCCTTATCCGGAGCCTTGTCCGCCGCTGCCGCCGACCCATTAAACCCAGCGTGTTATGAATATCGAAAACACACAAAGCCAGATGCGGAAGGGGATACTGGAATTCTGTATTCTCTCCATTATCCGCCGCGGTGAAGCCTATCCGAGTGATATCGTCGACGAGATGCGGGCCGCCAACCTCCAGATCCTGGAAGGCACCCTCTACCCGCTGCTCACGCGGCTCAAAAACGCCGATATGCTCACCTATCGTTGGGTCGAAAGCAATTCCGGGCCGCCGCGCAAATATTTCTCCCTCACCGAAAAGGGAAAAGCCTTCTACCAGGAACTCGAAGCCACCTGGATAGAGCTGGCCAACGGCGTCAAAGCCCTGACCAGCAAACAGGACTCACTACCCAATTCGCCCGAGCAACCAACCACCAACTAAACTTCAACCTGCTAATACCGATCAATCATGAAAAAGGTCATCAATATAAACTTCCAGGGCCGGGTGATCCCCATCGAGGAGACCGCTTACGAACTGCTGAAGCAATATACCGAGAGCCTCCGCGCCTATTTTGCGAACGAAGAGGGCAGGAATGAAATCCTCAACGACATCGAAAGCCGTATCGCCGAGCTTTTTTCCGACCGGCTGAAAAAAGGCGCCACCTGTATCACCGATGACGACGTAAACGCCATTATCGCCAATATGGGCCGCCCCGAAGATTTTGAAGCCGCCGATGCCGACCTGGGAGGCCAACCCAATAACGCCTACCAGTCGCAGCACAGCCAGTCGGCCAACCAGGAGCGAAGCGGTGTTCCACCATATGAGGGAAAGCAGTTTTACCGCCGCAACCGCTTCAGCCGCAATGCAGACGATAAGATCATCGGGGGCGTATGCAGCGGCCTGGCCAATTATCTCGGCCTCGACCCCGTTATCATCCGTATCCTCTTCGTGCTTCTTTTCGGCGCCCTTTTCTGGATCTATATCCTGCTGTGGATCATCGTTCCTTCCGAATCGATGACTTCCAATATCACCAAACGCCTGTACAGAAACCCCGACGATAAAGTAATTGCCGGCGTTTGCGGCGGTCTCGCCTCCTACTTCGACATCCAGACCTGGATACCCCGCCTGATCTTCGCCCTGCCCCTGGTATTGGGTATCATCGGCGGCAGCTTCAACGCGCTGTTCTGGAACTGGAACTGGGACTGGAGTTTTGGCCCCCGCTTTCATCAGCTCCGGCCTGGGCTCCACCCTCTTCATCGTGTACGTGGTGCTGTGGATTGCCGTGCCTTATGCCAGCACCGCCGCCCAAAAGCTGGAGATGAAAGGTGAGCGCATTGACCTGAACTCCATTCGCGATACCGTAAAGGGAGACCTGCAGAGCTTTAAGTCACGCGCCCAAAACTGGGGCAACGAAGTGAAGGAAACCGCCCAGCAGTTTGGCAGCCAGTCCGGAAAATATACTACCGCTTTCGGCCGCGCCGCCGGCCATGCGGGATCGGGTATCGGTAATGTGATCGGCATCCTGTTCAAAGCCTTTTTCCTGTTCATCGCCGCCATCATTGCCCTCGCCCTGTTCGGGGTGCTGCTGGGTATCCTGTTCGGCGGGATGGCTGTTTTCCCCATAAAAGATTTCTTCCTCGAGGGCTTCTGGCAAAACACGTTTGCCTGGCTGAGCATGATACTTTTCCTGGGTGTACCCATCGTTGCCCTTATCACCTGGCTGGTTCGCCGCATCATGGGCGTGAGGAGCCCCAACCGCTACCTGGGATATGCTTTCGCCAGCCTCTGGATCATCGGCCTGATCAGCGCCGTTACCCTGCTCAGCGCATTCTTCCGCAACTTTAAAAACAGGGCCGGCGTGGAAGAGCAAATCCAGATCACCCAGCCTGCCGCCAATAAGTTTTACCTCGAATCGGTGGGGCCCGGCACCCGTTATTACAATTACAGCGACGGCGACTTTTTCGGATGGGATATAGACGCACCCTTCTTCGGGGTGAACCACGACAGCCTCATGCTGAAAACCATTCGCGTAAACGTGGTGAAGAGCAAAGACGCTCTCTTCCATCTTTATTCGGTCCGCTTCAGCCGCAGCAACACCAACGCCAAAGCCAAAGAGCTGGCACAGCGCATCTATTTTCCCGTGCAGCAAAAAGACAGCGTGATCGAGTTACCCAAAGGCTTCGCCATTACCCGTAACGATAAATTCCGCAACCAGCAGGTGATGATTGTAGTGGAAGTGCCCATCGGCAAAAAAATTCAGCTCAGCCGCAGCCTGGAAGAGTTCGAATGGTTCACCATCAACGCCAACCGCCGCCGTGGATTCAATGTGGAGTGGGATAACGACGACGGGGAAAATACCTACCGCTGGTCGAGCGATGTAGAGTATGTGATGACCCGCGACGGACTCACCCGCACCACCGACCTCGATCCCGCTGAATTAAAAGAAGGCCGCTTCAAAATCAGGATCAACGACAACGGCGTTCAGATCGAAGGCGAAAGCCGCCCGGCCACCGATAAAAACAAATCCCCTGAAATAAAAGAGAAAACAAAAAAAGGAGCGGACAATGATACGGAAAGCGATTCCGGCGGTAAAAAAACCGTGTCGGTTTCTGCCGATGTTTCTCCGCTCCTGTTTCTCAGCAACTATTTGTAACAGGTAAACAGCCCGGCCGCCGCCTGAAAGGTTGGCGGGGTTGAAGTTGGAACGTCCCCGGAGTGGTATCCGGGGATTTTTTGTGGCTGCCCGGTACTCTCACTACCTTTGCGTATCTTCTGCAGGCCCACGAAGTTTCGGCGAACCTGTTCCTGTGTGCCATGAGCGATAAAAAAACCACCATTGCGCTGATTGATGATCATATTTTGTTCCGCGAGGGACTGGCCCGCATTGTCAACAGCTTTGGAGAGTTTGAAGTGACGGGCGCCGTTGACAACGGGAAACAATATATCAGTGCGGTGGAAAACGGTCTTCGCCCGATATCGTGATAACCGATATCAGCATGCCGCACATGAACGGATTGAAACGCTGGAATGGATCCGCCTCCACCAGCCGGCCACCAGGGTGCTCATCCTCAGCATGGTTGAAAGCGAGGAGGCGGTGATTCAATTGCTGAAAACCGGCGCACACGGTTATCTTTCCAAAGGTGCGGAACCAAGGGCCCTGCAGCAATGCCTGCAGGAAATATGCGACAACGGGTTCGCCGTACATCCTTACCGGTTTGCTTCGCTGCGCAATAACGCCGTGGTGCTCACCGCCAGTGAAAGGACTTTTGTGGCGCTGGCCTGCTCTGAACTGACTTATCGTGAAATCGGGGGAAGCTGATATGAGTCCGCGTAGCGTTGACAGCTACCGCGAACAACTTTTCCGGAAGCTGAAAGTGAACAGTCGCGTGGGACTGGTACTATATGCCGTCAGGAATGGTATTGTAATGATGTAGTGCCTGCAATATGCCGCCGGCGCCCAGGCGCTCTGCCTGGAAAACCTGGCTTTGCCCCGCAGTTGCCTCGATCAGCTGCGGCTCTGCACCGCCTACCACCACCCCGCGATAACCGGTCTGGAACAGGGAAAGGTCGTTCAGCGTATCGCCGGCCACCAGCACCTCGTCGTCGGGTACGTGCAGCATTTCCATTAAGTGTTTTAAGGTAACGCCCTTGTTCACGCCGCCCGGCAATACATCGATGTACCGGCCGGCAGAAAAGATCACATCACACCCGATCGACCCCGCGCGGTCTTCTATCTCCGTGATATCAATACCCGGGTCCAGAAAATAAGAAACCCGCCGGCCCATGGGCACGGGCTGCAGGCGCAATCCGCCGATCCCGGCCATCTTTTCCTTCACCGCATCCGACCCCGGCCATCTTTTTTCGATTTCTGTATGCAGGGGTTCAATCGGTTCCAGGCTGCTGCCATCCACTACGGTTGCACCCACATCGGCGATGATATAATGCGGCTGGGGTATGAACGGGTCTTCGAGCAGGGGCATAACCGTTCCCATTCCCCGCCCGGTTACAAAAACCAGGGTTACGGCCGGGTTCTTCACAATCAACCGGTATAACCGCTCCTGCTCCCGGCGATCACCGCCTAAAAACGTTCCATCCAGGTCTGACGCCAACAAAAACATATGTGCAAATTTAACCATTTCAGCACTTCTTCGGATATATTCCCTTCAAATTTAACCTATTAACTATTTTCGTGTTTCAAGAGCAATATGAAAAACACCGCATTTACCGCCAAACACATCGCCCTGGGTGCAAAAATGGCACCATTCGCCGGCTACAATATGCCTATTTCCTATTCCGGTATTAACGACGAACACATCGCCGTTCGTACCAATGCCGGCGTATTTGACGTAAGCCATATGGGCGAATTCATCCTGAAAGGTCCCGATGCGCTGGAGCTGATCCAGCGCCTCACCACCAATGATGCATCCAGGCTTACAGCGGGAAAAGCACAATACAGCGCCCTGACCAATGAAGAAGGCGGGATCATAGACGACCTGATCGTTTACTGCATTGAAGAAAACCAAGTGTACATGCTGGTGGTAAACGCCAGTAATATTGAAAAAGACTGGAACTGGATCAGCCGCTTCAACAACAGGAGCGTGGAAATGCACAATATTTCCGACAAAACCTGCCTGCTGGCCATCCAGGGACCAAATGCCTGCAAGATCCTGCAGCCGCTCACCGGCGCAGACATCCTCAACCTCAAATACTACACTTTGTAAAAGGCGCTTTGCCGGTGTAAAAAACGTGCTGATGAGCGCCACCGGTTATACAGGCGCCGGCGGCATCGAAATTTATTTTGAAGACGCCGATGGCGCTGCCGACAGGATCTGGGAGGCGATTTTTGAAGCCGGTAAAGCCGCCGGTATCAAACCCATCGGGCTCGGCGCCCGCGATACCCTTCGCCTCGAAATGGGTTATTGCCTGTACGGCAACGATATCGACGACAGCACGTCGCCACTGGAAGCAGGCCTGGGCTGGATCACCAAATTCACCAAGCCGCCATTTACCGCCAGCGAAATCCTCGCCGCCCAGAAAGCAGCCGGCGTTGGCCGCAAACTGGTTGGTTTTGAAATGGTCGACAAGGGCATTCCCCGCCACGATTACCTGATCGAAGAGGAAAACGGCCGGGTGATCGGCAAGGTAACCAGCGGCACCCAGGCGCCTTCGCTCGGCAAAGCCATTGGCATGGGTTATGTGGAGATCAGCCATGCGCAACCGGGCGCGGAGATCAGGATTGCGGTACGTGACAAAAAGCTCAAAGCCACCGTCACCAAAATGCCCTTTGCCTGAACCAACCCCGCACCAGCAGCCACTTATTCCATCTCCTATGCCTACGATTCACCTGACCACTTTTATCAAAGCACCGCCTGCCCGCGTTTTTGACCTGAGCAGAAGCATTGAAGTGCATAAGAAATCACTGCGTCATACGGGCGAAGAGGCTGTTGCCGGCACCCGTATGGGCCTGATCGGCCTCAACGAAACCGTTACCTGGCGCGCCAAACACCTGGGCAAGCAACGGCTGCTGAAATCGAAGATCACCGCCATGAAGCAGAACGAACAGTTCACCGACGAAATGATGGAAGGTGATTTTCGCAGCATGCGGCACGAGCACCATTTCAAACCGGTTGAGAACGGTACCCTGCTGATTGATTATTTCAGCTACGAAATGCCGTATGGGCTGATGGGCAGGCTGTTCGACAAACTCTACCTGCGCAAATACATGACCCGCCTGCTCGAAACCCGGAACGAACACATCCGGCAGCTGGCCGAATCGGAGCAATGGAAGCGCTATCTCGACTAGTTCGATAACCCGTATTTTTGCTGCCCATGAGCAAGCAACCCCAACTATTCACCTCCCTGTCGCCCGCTCTTTTGCATTTGTACGACCTGACCGACAGCATCGTGGTGATCATCGATGTGCTTCGCGCCACGTCTACCATCGCCACCGCCCTGCACAATGGCGCCGCCGCCGTAATCCCGGTCGATTCTGTGCCCCGGTGCATCGAAATCGGTGCGCAAACAGGCGGCATTACTGCCGGTGAACGGGATGGGAAAGTGGCGGATGGCCTTTCGTACGGCAACTCACCCTTTGAATACCCGCGCGCTTTCATCGGGGGCAAAACCCTGGTGCTGACCACTACCAATGGCACCCGGCTGCTGCACATGGCATTGGCCAACGGCGCCCCCACCGTTATCACCGGGTCTTTTCCGAACCTGTCGGCCGTTTGTGATTTCCTGCTGGCGCAAAAGCGCAACGTGGTGCTGGCCTGCGCCGCCTGGAAAGACCGGGTGAACCTGGAAGACACCCTCTTCGCCGGTGCTGTCATCAACCGGATTCGCCCCTCTTTCGCCATCAACTGCGATTCTTCGCAACTGGCAGAATCGCTTTATCTGTGTGCCGGGGGCGACCTTTTCGAATGCATGAAAGCACACAACGCATCGCATTACCACCGGCTCAGCGGCTACGGGCTGGAAAAAGACATCCGCTACTGCCTCACCGCCGATACGGCGCCCGTAGTGCCGGTGTTCGGCAACGGGAAGCTGGTGCCGGCCACCTGATTCAACACTTCTGCCATGTACGAAAAAGCCAACCAACCCCTGATCAGCCGCGGGCGTTTTATGAAACGCCTTGCCTTTAACCTGTTTTTAAGCGCGGCACTGCTCGCAGTCAGCCTGCTGATCGGTGTGGTCGGTTTTCACGGCATCAATGGCAGCAGCTGGATCGATTCGCTCCACAATGCATCCATGCTGCTGGGCGGTATGGGCCCGGTGGTTGATATGCACAACAGCAACGCCAAACTGTTTTCATCTGTGTATGCGCTGTTCTGCGGCGTTATTTTTATCACCAATATCGGGTTACTGCTGGCGCCGGTCGTTCACCGCATCCTGCACCACTTTCATGTGCAAAACGCCTAGTTCCCGAAATCGTAAAACATCTTGCTGCAACTCCAATACATTTGCCATTCTACAAGATCGAATGCATGATTCAAGTTGGACTGGTCGGGAATCCGAATAGTGGTAAAAGCTCGCTCTTCAACGCGCTGACTGGTCTGAACCAGAAAGTGGGCAATTTTCCCGGCGTTACCGTCGACAAAAAAACCGGGGTTTCCCAGCTCTCCGACCAGTTGAGCGCTACCATCATTGACCTGCCCGGCACTTACAGTCTCTATCCCAAACGGGGCGATGAATGGGTCACTTACCGCGTGTTGATGGAGCAGGACCCGGATGTCAAGATCGATGTGCTGGTGCTGCTGGCCGATGCCGCCAACCTGAAACGCAACCTGCTTTTCGTTTCGCAGATCATCGACCTGAAAATTCCGGTGGTGGTGGCGCTGACCATGATGGACCTGGCGCGCAGCAAAGGCATAGAGATCGATACCGACGGGCTGGAGCGCGAGCTGGGCGTACCCGTAGTGGTCGTGAACCCGCGCAAGAACAAAGGCATCCCCCAACTGAAAAAAGCCATGGCCGCCACGGCCCTGCACCAATACCAGCCGCCTGCACGCGATTTCATTTCAAGCAAAGAACTTGCCGGTGCAGCGGTAGACCAGGTCAAAACGCTGGTGGGGAACGACCTGAGCGATTACAAAGCCATCCACCTCCTGATCAACCATGAAAGTTTTGCCCTGCCCGATCAGTTGCAGTCCGATATAGAAGCGACGGAAAAGAACAACCAATTTAACCCCACCAAAACACAGGCCGAAGAGATCCTGCAGCGTTATAACCGCATCAAGGGCATCATGCAGCAAACGGTGGTAGAGCCCGATCCGCTGCAAAAAAGTCTTTTTACCGAAAAGCTGGATAATATCCTGATCCACCGGGTAGGGGGATATGTGATTTTGCTGGGCGTATTGTTCCTGCTGTTCCAGTCTGTTTTCCTGCTGGCGCAATACCCGATGGATTTTATCGAATGGGGATTCGGCGCCTTCAGCACCTGGCTCACCAATGTGTTGCCTGCCACCTGGTGGGCCGATATGCTCGTGAACGGAGTGGTGGCCGGTATTGGCGGTATCGTTGTTTTTGTACCGCAGATCATGATCCTGTTCGGGCTTACCACCATACTGGAAGACACGGGCTATATGGCCCGCATCAGTTTTCTCACAGACAAGCTCATGCGAAAAGTGGGGTTGAACGGTAAAAGCGTTATGCCGATGATCAGCGCTTTCGCCTGTGCCGTACCCGCCATCATGAGTGCGCGGAATATCGAGAACACCAAAGAACGCCTGCTCACCATCCTGGTTACGCCCCTGATGAGCTGCAGCGCGCGTTTGCCGGTGTACACCATCCTGATTGCCCTGGTTATTCCCGATAAAAGAATCGCCGGGTTCATCAGCCTGCCCGGCCTCGTTATGATGGGTCTTTACCTTTTCGGCATTATCATGGCCATGGCCGTTTCGTGGGTGGCCAAATGGTTCCTGAAAACAAAAGAGAAAAGTTTTTTCATTCTCGAGCTGCCCATGTACCGCGGTCCGCGGTGGAACAATGTGCTTACGACCATGGTGCAGAAAGCAAAGATCTTTGTAGTGGACGCCGGCCGGGTGATCATGGTCATCAGCATGGTATTGTGGGTACTGAGCAGCTACGGCCCCGCTGCAAAAATGGAAGCGGTTGACGCGGCGTTTGAAACGAAGCTGAAAAACTTTGACGACGAATACAGCGCCGCCAACACAGCCACGGCGGTGCTTTCTCCCGAAGAGGTCGCAGAAAAGCGCAGCGATATCGAAAAAGAATTCGGATCGGCCAAACTGGCCAATTCTTATGCAGGCATCCTCGGCAGGTCAATAGAGCCGGTTATCCGCCCCCTTGGCTATGACTGGAAGATCGGCATTGCGCTGATCACTTCTTTTGCTGCCCGCGAGGTATTTGTAGGCACCATGGCCACCCTGTACAGTGTGGAAGACGACGAAAACAACGACGAATTGCTGCTGCGCGAAAAAATGCAGCAGGCCAAAAGAGACGACGGCACACCGGTATATACCCTTGCCAGCGGTGTTTCACTGATGATTTTTTACCTGCTGGCCATGCAGTGCATGAGCACCCTGGCCATTGTTAAACGGGAAACCCGCAGCTGGAAATGGCCCCTGATCCAGCTGGCTTACATGACTGTGCTGGCCTATGTTATGAGCCTATTGGCGTACCAGCTTCTCTCCTGACAAGGGCTTCGTGCAGGTGCTGTAAAAACTCGCGGGCCGTATGGTTGCCCTTGTCGCGGGCATACCAGGCGTGCAGTTGTGAATAGACCGCTTCTTTGGGCAACTCTTTCTTTTCCATCAGGGTTTTCAGTAATTCCCGTGCGGGCCGGGGTCGCGGACCCCAGCTGCCATATATTTTTTGCGTTTCCGTATCAATGAACACGGTTTTGGGAATGGCGCGGGCGCCGTCGGTCAGGAATTTATCCATCAGCGCCGGGTTCTCATCCCGCAGCAGCAGCTTGTGCTCAATCAGGGGATTTACCTGCGCCAGCTTGTCGATGATGGGAATAATCTGGGCGGCATCTCCGCACCAGCCTTCTGTAAGGGTAAGCCAGGTCATGGGCGTTTCGATCGAAAGCAGCAGCTCTTCCTGTTTTTCATCGGGCTGCCAGGTATTTTCCCAGCGTTTCATGCGTTGAATATTGAGCCTCGCGTAATCCACCAGCCAGTCGTCCTGGTTGGGGCCCGTTGTTTTATTTTCTGCCATCAATGCATCGAGGTGTTTCCGGTAATCCTTATAATCCATATCACGTCCTTTAGTTTTCTATTTGGGTGGCTGGGCGGGGCACGGGGTAGATTTCTCTTTGCCTGCCATCAATATAACGAAATCCTTTTTCATTGAAAAAGCCGTCTTCTTCTAACATAATCCGGATGTTTTTGTTCCATTCGGGCAGGGGTACGGTGCAATTGAGCTCTATCGAATAGGCAGTATGGTAATGCAGGGGATAATCGCCGGCGCCGGGCACGCCGTCCTGCATATCCCACATACCGATGGACGGGCCGGCCGCATGGCCGTGAAAGCCGATCGGATGGGTATAAATGGAAGGCGTTAATCCTTCTTTTTTTGCCTGCTCCAGCGAGGCTTTCAAAACCTGGTTTCCGGTTTTGCCGTAAGCAAAATGACCGGTGAGGATATCCTGCAGCCGGTTTCCCTGCGCAAATGCCCTGGCCAGAAAGGCCGGCACTTCTTTTTCGCCCGGCTGCAATACATAAGCATGTTGCTGGATATCGGTTTGCAGCCGCAGGTAGCTGATGCCGAAATCAACGTGCAGGAGGTCGCCGGGCAGGATGATGTTTCCCGGTTCGCCCTTGCGCTGGATATCGACCGACGGCTGGAACCAGGTGTCGAGGCCCAGACTTCGGATCTTGTCGCGGTACCACCATACCAGGTCGTCGGTGCTGGTAATGCCGGGGGTGATCACCTTTTCGGAAAAGCCTTCGGCAATGATCTTATGCGACAGATTAACCAGTTGCGGATAGTAGCTCATTTCCATCCCGGTGCGCGTTTCCAGCCAGCGGATGGCCAGGTTTTCGGCCGACACCACCCTGCTTTTTAATGAAGCCGGCAGCTTTTCCATGAACAGCCTGTAGTCTGTATAATCAAGGCCATCGGCATGCGCCTGGTGCTCGCAGGTATTGATGCCGATTTTCTGGGGTGCGCGGGTCTGGATAACATTTACCAGCGCGTCCCACTGATCGGGGAACTTTTCCATATCCCAGGCGGCTTTTATCTGGTCACCTACATTGTAACGGGCAATGGCCAGCTTTTCCAGCGCATTTCCTTTGCGGAAAAACACGAGGATGGTTCTTCGGCGCGCCGACAGCCATTCGGCCGGCAGCATGGTTTTCAATACCGGGTCTTCATTGTACTCGCGCGAGATCAGCACCCACATGTCGATGCCGGTGCTGTCCATCAGCCCGGGCAGCAGTTTGTCAAACCGTTCTTTCAGTACTTTATTGATCACGCCGGCCTGCTCCCGCAGCGGCAATACCTGTGCATTCACGCGGGCGCCCGGAACAGATAAAAGGAGCGCGCAGGCGAGTATAATACGGAGTGGTCTGGTCATGACGGCCTTTTTTCAAATGTAGGCGGCGCGGCCTTACGGGGATGTTCATTAATTAACCATCTGCCAGCAGCACGGCTTTTATTTCATGGAAAGCAATGGAATCGTCCAGCATACTTTTCAGCAGGCCCAGCTGCCGGCTTTCCGCCTGCTGTATGGCCTGCCTGATCAGTACACTCTTTTCCTGCTCAACCAGCTTATCGAGCGGAAGCGTTCCCGCCCCCACACATTCCACCAGGTGGTTGGCAATGGTGGAAAAAGCCATCTGCCTTTCGGTAGCCACTTCGGCAATCGATTTGCCGGCCAAAAACAGGCTCAGCGAAATCCGGGTGCTTTCGCCTTTTTCGGGCCGTGGTTTTTTATCGGAGCCGGCGTCTGCAACCGTTTTTGCGGCAGATTTTGCGGTTTTTTTTCCCGAAGGCGGCCGTGCCGCCGACGGGCTGCTGTCAATCTCCCAGGCATCCGTAAGCGCCGACTGGCTTTCCAGCTGTAAGGCGGCATCGCCGGGCGCGCGCGCGGGTTGCAGCCACAACAAAAGTTCGGCAATGGGTAATCCGTCGGCAAGCCCTTCGGTTATCCGGGCCGCCAGCTGCAGTTCGTTTGTTTTTTTTACCAGGGTCTTTTTTACGGCCGCCAGCGCCTGTAAATATTTATGCTGTTTTTTTCTGACATGCATCAGCCGGGCATGTGTATCCAGCTCGTCGACAAGCCGGGTGATTTGCTGGCAGAAATAAGCCGATCCGGCCTGGGTTCTTTCCCGCAAAAAACGGAAACCTTCGGCGGCTGCTTTTTCCTGCAGGCCCTGTAAATAGCCCACCGTTTTTTGTGATACCGACTGCAACTGGCCGGTACATTCCAGCAGGTGCGCCGCAAAGGCCAGTTTTTCTTCCTGGCTGCCGGTTTTTTTGGCGGTTAGCTGCTGCCGCCATTTTTCCGCCATTTCGTGCAGGTGACCCATGCGAAAGGGCGCAAGGATATTGTTGAGCAGGTATTCCTGCTCCGCTTTTGCCAGCGCGGCCTCCATATTATCGTCATCGGCTGCCGTGTGGCCCGCAAACGCGGTTACCCGCGGATCTGTTTTTATTACATCGGCAGTAATGGGCGTGCGCAGGTACAGCCCGTCGAGGGTAGTTAAGCGCGACAGCGCCACATATACCTGCCCGGCGGCAAAAGCCGCTCCCGCATCGATAACGGCCGACGAAAACGTAAGGCCCTGGCTTTTATGAATGGTAATCGCCCAGGCCAGCCTTAGGGGGAATTGGGTAAAGCTCCCCACTTCTTCTTCCTCGATTTCATCACTGCCCGCATTGAAACGGAAACGCAGGTTGCGCCAGGTTTCCTTTTCCAGCAAAATATTGTCTTCGTGGTCGGGAAACGATATCTCTACCGTTTCTGCCGAAAGCGATACCACCTGGCCGATCTTCCCGTTGTAATACCGGCGCTCTTCGGCGCGGTCGTTGCGAATGATCATCACCTGTGCGCCGGGCTTCAGCTCAAGCACTGCATCTGCCGGGTATGATTTCTCATTGAAATCGCCCGTGGTTGCCGACGGGTATTCGGTAACCGGCCCGGGCAGGTCGGCCAGTGCTTTTTTATTGATCGCCTCCGCCCGCCGCACGTGGGTGGTAAGCACGATGGGTGAGGGCGATACTGCCGGCCCGGTAAATTGCAGCCGGCTGTTCAATAAGGCGAGGTCGCCGGCAGCTGCCGTACCATGCCTGAGCTTATTGAGAACGTCGATAAATACCGCATCCTTTTGCCGGTAGATTTTCTGCAATTCAAGCTGCAGCAGCGCGCATTCTTTGAATACCTGGGCGTCAAAAAAGAACGGGCTGTTATAATAACTGCCCAGGAATTGCCATTCGGCCTCCTGCACTACCGGCGGCAGCTGAAACAGGTCGCCGATCAGCAGCATCTGGACGCCGCCGAAAGCGGTTCGGGGCTTCCGGCGCACATGCCTTAAAATCGCATCGATGGCATCAAGCATGTCGGCGCGGAGCATGCTCACCTCGTCGATCACCAACAGTTCCAGCTCTTCGATCAGCTCCTGTTTTGAGTCGGCCAGCCGGAGGTTGCCCAGCAGGGTCTGCTTGTTGTGAAACAATTGCAGGCCGCTTTCGGGCAGCCCGGTGCCGGGTACAAAAGCGCCCATGGGCAATTGAAAAAAACTGTGCGCGGTAACCCCGCCGGCATTGATGGCGGCGACGCCCGTGGGCGCCACCACCATCATTTTTTTCCGGCTGTTTCGCCTGATATGCTGTAAAAAAGTCGTTTTTCCCGTACCCGCCTTTCCGGTCAGGAAAAGATGCTGGTCGGCATGCATGACCAGCCTGGAGGCAAGATCAAATAACCGGTTGTCTGTATCAGTGTTCATTCTCTGCCCCTAAATCTACGGATACCCTGGTTTTGTTTTCAGCAATTTCCAGCACCGTGATCTCGGCTACATACCGTTTCGCCCCGCTTCTGTCTTCATAAGACCGGTATCCCAGCCTGCCGGTCACCTGTATTTTGTCGCCCTTTCCGAAAATCTCTGCCTGGTCGGCCAGTTTTCCCCAGGCGATCAGCTGGTGCCATTGTGTTTCTTTCATGGGCTCTCCCTGCCCGTTCCTGTACTCGTTGCTGGTGGCGAGGCTGAGCCGCGCGCATTTCCGGTTGCTTGCCGTAATCCTGATCTCGGGATCTGCACCCAGGAACCCTTCCAACATGATTTTGTTTGTGCTCATACGTTTTGTTTTCAGCAAACATCCGGCTCGCGGGTCGCTGTTACCGGATGATCTCCGTTTAATACGGAAAGTCCCGTGATTTCACCCTTGTTTGCGGATTTCTTCGCCGATAGATTTGATTCAAAAAAAATGAGCAAAGCATGTTTGAACTGCGGGCTGTTGCTGAAGGGCCGCGCTTCCAAAAAATTCTGCGACGACAATTGCCGGGCCGCCTGGCATTACCACCACAAAACGGACGCGGCAAATCCCGTGAACACCGTGAACCGGCTGCTGCTGCAAAACCGGCAGATCCTGCGGCGTCTGATGTCGCCCGAAGAAGACCAGGTTATTGCGAGCAAGGATATTTTACTCGCTTCGGGGTTTCATTTCCAGTTTCATACAGAGTCGCATATCGACGACCGCGGGCTCTGTTTCCATTTCTGTTATGACTTTGGGTATGCGCCTATGGACGAGTTCCACGTGCAGCTCATTCGCATCCAACCACCCGACCTGCTGAACGGGGCTATTCATACACCAGGCTGAAATAGTCAAATGTTGCCGGGTTTCTCGTTGTGGCATGGGTGTGCAGGCCTGGTCGCGGGCTTCGGTCCCATTGCGGCAGAAAATCGACCGGTACCGGTTCCAGGGGCATGTTCTGCCAGGCTTTTCCCGGCAGCCTGTATTTGAACAGGGCCTTGTGTTCGGCGGTCACCTGTATTTGCAGCTCGGCTTTTTCGCCCGGCAGGGAACGTGTTGCCAGCTGTTTCCGTTCCTTGTTTTTTATCTGCCAAACGATCAGTTTGTTTTTTTCAACCCCGAAGCCGATCGCGGCAGTTGCATCGCCGTAATAGGCCAGGCCGGTCAGTGCCGGAGATGCGGCCGGCATGGCAGTTTGCACCTTGAATGCCGGTTGCGCGGGGCGCACCGTTAGCACGGTACCCGCCTGGTTATCGCTTTTGCTGATGCCCGCCAGGCTGAGCCGGCCGTTTTTTTGCTGCACCTGTGCTGTGCTGTGCCGCCAGTCCCACTGCCAGTAAATAGCAGGCGTTGCCGCATCAAACTCGTCGGCAATACCGGCCGGTTGGTTTCCTGTAGTGGCGGGCGCGAGCAACCGGGGCCAGTTGGTTTCGTCGTTCCAGGCAAGCGCCGACAGCATGCCCTGCCGGCCGGTATAAACCGTGCCTGCTTTATCGTACGCATGGTGCAGGTAGTACACCGCGTTTTCGGGTGTGCTGACAAACGTGCCGTGGCCGGTGCATTGCCAGTTGTCATATCCTGCCAAAATGGGATTGCCCTCATATTTTTCGTAGGGCCCGGCGAGGTTCCTGCTGCGCGCCACCTGTACATTGTAGCTGCACCCCGCGCCACAGCAGCCGCCCGCCGAATAGAAAAGATAGTAATAGCCGTTCCTTTTCAACATGCTTTGCCCTTCCATACCCTTTTTTTCATCGTCGCGCAGCAGCATAAACGGCTCGCCCTCCAGGTGCAGTCCGTCGGCCGACAACTTGTATGCCAGCAGCTCAATCGGCCGCTTGTCGAGCCCATAGGCTTTGAAAGAGATATACAGCTGGCCGTCGTCGTCAAATACGAAGGCGTCGATGGCTTCCGTTCCATGGTCGATCAGTACGCCGTGATCGGCAAACCCCCTGTCCGGGTAATCGGAAGTCGCCACGCCCAGGCAGGATTTGTTGTCAGACTTGCGGCGCGCCGTATAGTAAAACAGGAGCTTGTTGCCGATGCGGTAGTATTCCGGCGCCCAGAACGATCCCACGGTCCAATCGGGCGCCTTATCAAAGATATAACCCGTTTGCTGCCACGACCGCAGGTCGGTAGAGTGGTACACGGGGAAATGTGGTGCCCATTCTGAAGAAGTGCCCACGGCGAAATAGTCGTTACCGGATCTGATGATACTGGGGTCGGCAAAATCGCCGGTAATAAGCGGCGGCGGCGACGATTGACCAGAAAGACTGCTGCAGGCCAGCAACGCGGCAGCAAAAAAGAAACTGTTTCGCATCTCCTTGATTATTGGGGGCTAAGATAGGACCGGGCAGGCCAAATAAAAAGGCCGGTAATTAACCGGCCGGGCACATTGCTTTCAGAAGTACGCACTTTAATGTAAAAAGCTGGTATTGCTACCAGCCTGCTGGTTCAAAGGGTTTAGGGGTTAAGGTTTAGGGGAACCATCATTCAGACAACTTTACAGGCTGAAAAGTTGCATATGCAATAAATATCTGTGAATGGGGGTATTGGGCTTAACCGAAGAAACCTATTTTATCTGCCGTTCCCCGTCAACGCATACCATGTTCCCTTACCTGACCCCTCCTGTTGTAAATAATTTTTTTCAGCCAGTGCCTCAACATGCTTTTTAACCGTATTGCGGTTAGCGCTGGTGATGGTAACAATTTCCCTGACGGTGACACGCCCTCTCGATCTGGCAAGTTCAAGAATTTGCAACGACAGTTCCGGCAACTGCTTCATCAAGAGCCTTTCCCGTTCCAGCTTCACTTCAAGACGCTGTTTTTGCTTTTGTAAGGCCCGCAGGAAAAACAAGACCCAGGGCTGCCAGCTGGGGGTATCCGATTGTAATGTTCCCTGCGTTTGCCGCAACGATAAATAATAGCCTTCTTTGCTTTGTTCGATAACCGCTTCGAGTGAGCTGTAAGGAACATAGAGATAGCCATATTTTAACAGAAGATAGGTGGTCAGCACGCGCGACAACCGGCCGTTTCCATCCTGAAATGGATGAATGGCCAGGAACTCCACTACAAAAACGGCCACCATTAATAAGGGGTGCAGTTTCTTTTCAGAAGAGGTTTCCGTGACCCAATTTATCAGCCTTTCCATCCGCAAGGGTGTTTCAAACGGACTGGCCGTTTCAAAAACGACTCCAAGGCTTTTGCCATCGGCACCAAACGCCTCTACATGGCTCGGTGATTTTTTATAGCCCCCCCTGTGCCAGGCGTCCTTTTCA
>JASGFZ010000035.1:0-17078 GCA_047605345.1 Flavihumibacter sp.
GCAGAGGTAATGGTGATACCTCGCTCCTTTTCCTGCTCCATCCAGTCGGTAGTGGCGGCGCCATCATGCACCTCACCTGTCCGGTGGATCATGCCTGTATAACGGAGAATACGCTCCGTAGTTGTGGTCTTGCCGGCATCAATGTGCGCCGCAATACCGAAGTTCCTTTGATACTTTAAATCTGCCATTTGGGTCAATTTGGAGCGCAAAGGTAGGAAAGAACGGGGAATTTTAAAGGGTGTTTTTCCCAATCGGAAAACAGGGGCCGGCGGCCAAAGCGCCGCAGGTTGTGGAAAGCATGTCAATATCCTGTAAAAAATATTCCTGACAAATTGGTAGTTAATACCAAGCACAGTAAATTTATTACCTATACGACACAACTTATTATTTCTTACTCATTAAATCACCCATAACATGCCCACCAAGAAAAAGGCCGCCAAAAAAGCACCGGCCAAAAAGGCAGTGAAAAAAGCCGCACCTAAAAAAGCGGCCAAGAAAGCAGCCCCGAAAAAGGCTGCTCCCAAAAAGGCCGCTAAAAAAGCCGCACCCAAGAAAGCTGTAAAAAAAGCCGCCAAGAAAGCAGCGCCCAAAAAGGCAGTGAAAAAAGCTGCACCCAAAAAGGCGGCTAAGAAAGCAGCGCCGAAAAAAGCAGTGAAGAAAGCCGCCAAAAAAGCAGCGCCCCGTAAAAAATCGCCCGCAGCAGCACCGGCCGAAACACCGGTTACGCCGACGGATGCGCCGCCGGCATCGCCTGAAACACCGACAACGCTGTTTTGAACATAGCAATAGTACAATGAATAAAAGGCCGGCTGAAAAGCTGGCCTTTATGTTTTTATCCGGGCGATGCCCGCAAATAAGGAATCAGCGATAAAAGCCAGGTGCTGTTTCAATTTGCCGCCGTCGTCGCCCAGGAACAGGCGCGACCCGATGCCCCTGAGTGCGGCATTGACGGCTTTTGCCCAGATATCGATTTCCCCGGGCGACAACTCCCTCGTTTCACCTTGCTGCATGCCTTCTGCCAGCAGCTGCCTGAGTATCTCTTCAAAAGTGGCGTCGTTCTTACGCGCCAGGCGCAATACCAGCAGCGGGTTTTCAATGACTTCGGCACGAAACACCGAAAACTCTTCGGTGCGCTCACACAGGTGCTGGAACATGGTTACCACAAAAGCCCTGAAACGCCCCTGGGCCGTTTTTTCCTGCTGCATGTTTTCCCGCGCGGCCTGGAACTGCCGTTCCATGTCTTCCTGCGCCATGGCGTCAAAAATCTCTTCCTTGGTCTTGAAATAATAATAGAGGGCGCTTTTCGACTTGCCGATCTTCCGGGCAATATCTTCCATGGTGGTTTTCCGGAACCCGAAATGGATAAAAAGCTCCCTTGCACCGTGTAGAATATCCTGCCGGATAGGGTCTGTTACGGGCGCGTTTTCTGCAATCGTATGTGGTTGACCATTCGTCATTTCTGGTCGATTTGATCCATTCCTCAAGGTACGACTATTCCAGCCGAAAAACACGGCGTAAACGAAAGGATAGGCCGGGAACCAATAGCCTTCCCGGCGTTTTCTGTGTTTCTATATATAGATAATTGGTAATTAAATTATTGTAAGAAAATCGGGGCGGGAATGACGCGGGCAGGTCTTAATCGGGCCGGCTGCTTTCACATTATTTTAACAATATTTTCGACCAATTCATACGAAAAGTCAAAAAGTCGAATTAATTTTGACTTTCTGACTAAAATAGTCGAAAATATATGGAAGAAGCTATTATCGATACCACGCGCCGGGTTTTCATCAAAGAAGGCATCCAGCGTTTTACGATGGACGACCTTGCGGCGGCCACGGGTATTTCCAAAAAAACGCTGTACCGCTTCTACCCCAGCCGGCAGGACCTGGTGGAGAAAGTATGCGAATGGGTGGCTGCCGAATACGAAAACAAGATGGCGCCCTGGGATGAGCTGACGGCAAACAGCATCGACAAGCTGCTGGGATTTATTTCCAACGTGATCAGCTTCTGCAAAACCGTGAGCCCGGTCTTTTTCAATGACCTCCGCCGCCACTATCCCCTGCAATGGATCGAATTGCAAAACCACCTGCAAGGCGCCCTCAGCGCGCGGCTGCAGTCGTTATTGGAAAAAGGCATCAGCGAAGGGGTTTTCCGCAGCAGCCTCCACCCCGCCCTGGTCATCAGCATCTGGCAGCACCATGTACAGTCGGATTTTGAACAGGCCGCCGCGCTGGTCAACGACTATTCGAAAGACGAGATCTTCCGGCAGTCGGTTTACCTTTTTTTGTATGGCATCATCTCTCCCGCTGCCGTACAACAACTGGACGAGAAGCTCCGGGACATCGACTGGAGAACCGTTCAACCCATTCTGTTTACAAACAATCCTCTATAATGAAGTCGTATCATCCATTGATCGCCTGGATCTTGCTGCCGGCACTCTACCTGTTACCGGTTACCGCCGGCGCCCAGCAGAACGATTCGTCGTTATCGCTCAAACAGGCCCTGCAATTTGCACTTACCAACAAAGCCGATATCCGCAAAGCCGGCTCAGCGAAGAAAACGCCAACTACCAGATCGAAGAAGTCCGGTCGAGAGCCCTGCCACAAGTTAGCGGCGCCGGTTCACTGACCTATAATCCCCTGTTGCAAATGGTGGCGCTGCCGGGCGAACTGGCGGGGCAACCAGGACAATCGCTGCTGGTGGCCTTTGGCCAGAAATGGAATGCCAATACTGCCATTTCGCTTTCCCAAAACATATTTGATAAATCGGTGTTCACCGCACTGAAAGCGGCAAAAACCACCCGCGAATACTACCAGGTTCTTGGCGGCGTCACCGATGAACAGCTCATCGAACAGGTGGCCAACAACTATTACCAGGTAATGGTGCAGCAGCAGAAGCTGGCGGTGATCGACAGCAATATCGCCAACTCGCAGCGGGTGTTCCAGGTGATCTATGGCATGTTCCAAAACGGGCTTGCTAAAAAGATAGACCTCGACCGCACGCGCGTCAATATCGCCAATCTCCAGGCGCAGCGCCAGCAGTTGCTGAACGGGGTACAGATACAGGCCAATACCCTCAAGTTCCTGATGGGCATGAATATCACCGACAGCATCCACCTGCCCACTATGGGCGAACAAAGCATCCGGCCCGATCTCAGCCTGCTGGCCGAAACACCCGACGCCAAACAGCGCATTGAATACCAGCTGCTCAAAAAGCAGGAGCAGCTACTGGTGTATCAGAAAGAAAATGTGAAGTCTGCCAACTACCCTTCGCTCAGCCTCAGCGGAAACTATGGCTACCAGGGGCTCGGCAACAAGTTCCCGGTTTTCAAAGGCGCTTCCCAGGGTGTTAACTGGTTCGACTATGCTTCGGTCGGGCTCAACCTGAAAGTGCCGCTCTTTACCGGTTTCGGCAACCGCGCCCGCATCCGCCAGGCCGAAGTAGATATCAAAAAAATACAGGAAGACCTGCGCGACAAGGAGCTTTCGCTCAACCTGGCTTTTGAAAATGCCAAAACACAATTGCGCAATGCCGTTATCACCCTGCAAAACCAGGAAAGGGATATCGATCTCGCACAGGAAGTGTTCGAGAATACAAAAAACAACTATAACCAGGGCCTCGCCTCGCTGACCGACCTGCTCGATGCCGAAAATGCCCTGACCACTTCCCGCAACAACTATGCGGCGGCCCTGCTCGACTACCGGCTGGCCGAACTGCAGGTCATCAAATCACAAGGCAAACTCAAATCACTCTTAAACTAATCTACTCATGAATAAGACGCTCAGAACCTTCATCATCCTTGCCCTGGTGGCCGGCAGCATTGCCCTAATTGCTTTCATGCTGAAAAAGAACAAGGCCGCGGCAGAAGAAAAAACAG
This sequence comes from Flavihumibacter sp., assembly GCA_047605345.1. Lineage (GTDB taxonomy): Bacteria > Bacteroidota > Bacteroidia > Chitinophagales > Chitinophagaceae > Flavihumibacter. The sequence goes on from JASGFZ010000035.1 coordinate 3,878, forward strand.
CGATCGTGGCCCAAACGAATGCTACCGTTGCCGTACGGGTCGATACCGTACAAAAAAGTATTCCGGCGCTGAATGTAATTGCCAACGGTAATTTCGAACCCTGGCAGCAACTGGCTTTCTCTGCTGAAAAAAGCGGTCGGGTGGTGAAAGTGCTGGTGGACGAAGGCGATTATGTACGCAAAGGCCAGGTGCTGGCTACCATCCGGGTAGACCAGCTCAATGTTGACCTGCAAAGCGCGCGGAACAGCTATGCCTCGGCCAAAGCAGACTACGACCGGTACGAGAACGCCTTTAAAACAGGCGGTGTTACCAAACAGCAGCTCGACCAGGCCCGGCTGGCACTCGACAATGCCGTTTCCAAGCTGGAGGCTTCGCAGATCAACCTGTCTGATGCCGCCATCCGCTCCAGCATCGACGGTATTGTGAATGCCCGGAAAATAGAGCCGGGATCGGTGGTTGCTCCCGGTACCGAGCTTTTTCAGATCGTAAACGTGTCGCGCCTCAAGCTGAAAGTCAATGTGAACGAAGACCAGGTGGCCCAGCTGTCGGTAGGCAGGCCCGTAACTGTAAAAGCCAGCGTATTTCCCGATAAAACATTCAGCGGCAAAGTGTCTTTCATTGGCGTTCAGGCCAGTGAAGCGCTGAACTTCCCCGTAGAGATCGTGGTAACGGCCAACCCCGGCAATGTGCTGCGCGCCGGCATGTACGGCACCGCTGTTTTTGACTTCGCCAAACAGCAGCCGGTGACCATGGTACCCCGTACCGCCTTCATCGGCAGTGTTAACAGCAACCAGGTATTTGTAGTTACTAACGGTACCGCACACCTGCAAAAGCTGACTGCCGGCCGCATCGTCGGCGATAAGGTGGAAGTGCTTGAAGGCCTGAAAGAAGGCGATATCGTTATCACCAGCGGCCAGATCAACCTGGCAGAAGGAAATGCAGTTACCATTATCCGTTAAACAAACAGCATGAAACTCGCAGAAATATCCATTAAACGGCCCAGCCTCGTGATCGTGCTTTTCACGATCCTGATCCTGGGCGGGCTTTTCAGCTATACGCAGCTCGGGTACGAGCTGATCCCGAAATTCGATACCAATATTGTAACGGTATCTACTGTTTACCCCGGCGCCTCTCCCAGCGAGGTGGAAAACACCGTCACGAAAAAAGTGGAAGACGCTGTGGCTTCGCTCGAAAACATCAAGAAGCTGGAATCGAAATCGCTGGAAAACCTGTCGCTGGTGATGATCAGCCTGACCAGCACAGCCGATGCCGACTATGCGCTCAACGACGCGCAGCGCCGCATCAACGCTATTCTTAAAGACCTTCCCAACGATGTCGATCCGCCTTCGCTGAATAAATTTTCACTGAGCGACCTGCCGATCGTAACCTTGTCAGGCTCGTCGACCCTCGATGAAATTTCGTTTTACGACCTGATCGATAAAAAAATCGCGCCGGTGCTTTCGCGTGTGAATGGCGTTGCCCAGGTGAACCTGGTAGGCGGCGAACAAAGGGAGATACAGGTAGAGCTCGACGGGGCGCGGATCAAGGCCTTCGGCTTATCGGTTCCGCAGGTGCAGCAGGCGATTCTCAGCTCCAACCTCGACTTTCCTACCGGTAAGCTACAAACGCGCGAGCAGGCGATCCTTATTCGCTTATCGGGTAAATACAAAACAGTGGATGAGCTGCGCAACCTGGTATTGCTGTCGCGCAACGGCATACAGGTACGTTTGGGCGATGTGGCCGATGTGCAGGACGGTAAAAAAGAAGTGGAAAAGATCGCCCGCGTTAACCAGAAAAGCGCCATCGCGATACAGATCATCAAACAGTCTGACGCCAATGCCGTTGCCGTAAGTGAAGACATCAAAAAGCAGATCGTTCGCCTGGAAAAAGATTAGGCACCCATAACGCTGAAGCTCGATACGGCGAGCGACAGCACCGAGTTTACGCGTGAAGCCGCCGATTCGGTGGTGCATGACCTGTTGCTGGCCGTGGTGCTGGTGGCTTTTGTGATGCTGTTCTTTTTGCACAGCCTTCGCAATGCCGTTATCGTGATGGTGTCCATCCCCGCTTCACTCATCGCCACCTTTATCGGCATGGCCCTGTTCGGCTATACCCTCAACCTGATGAGCCTGCTGGGTCTTTCACTGGTGGTGGGTATCCTGGTCGACGATGCCATCGTGGTGCTGGAGAATATTTACCGGCACATGGAAATGGGTAAGAACCGGGTGCGCGCTTCGCTGGACGGCACCAAAGAGATCGGCTTCACGGTAACCGCCATCACCCTCGTGATCGTGGTAGTGTTCCTGCCCATCGCGCTCAGTACGGGCCTGGTATCGAATATCATCAAACAGTTCTGCGTAACGGTGATCATGTCTACCCTGCTCTCACTGTTATCGTCGTTTACCATTGTACCCTGGCTGTCGTCGCGTTTCGGGAAACTGGAGCACATCGAAGGAAAGAACTTCTTCGGACGCATCATCCTGTCTTTTGAACGCGGGCTCGATAAATTCACCCATTGGATATCGGGTATTCTTACCTGGAGCCTGAAGCACAAAAAGATTACCCTGGGAATTGTTTCGGTGCTGTTCGTGGCTTCCATCTATATCGTGGCTGCCGGCTATGTGGGTGCGGAATTCTTTTCCAAAAGCGACCGTGGCGAGTTCCTGGTACAATTGGAGCTGCCGAAAGACGCTTCCATAGAACAGACCAACCAGGCCACACAGAAAACGGAAAATTTCCTGCGCGGTAAAAAAGAGATCGTGGATATGATCACGACGGTAGGCCAAACCAGTGAGGGTTTCGGTAATACACAAAGCACTGCTTATAAGGCCGAGATCGATGTAAAGCTGGTTGACAAAAAGAAAAGGGCCGACGACAGCTATGTATATGCAGCAAAGATCAAACGCGAGCTGCAGAACGAACTGGTAGGCGTAAAAGTAAAGACCACGCCGGTGGGTATGCTGGGTACGGCCGACCAGGCGCCGCTGGCGCTGGTGGTGACCGCCTCGGAACTCGACAGTGCCATGGTGTTCGCCCAACAGGCGCTGGACCTGCTGAATAAGATACCCGGTGCCACAGAAACCAAACTGACCGTTGAAGCGGGCAACCCGGAGATCAATGTACAGGTGGATCGCGACAAGATGGCGGCGCTGGGTCTCAACCTGCAAACCGTGGGGCTCACCATGCAAACCGCCTTTAACGGAAATACCGATGGTAAATTCCGCGCGGGCGAATACGAGTACGACATCAATATCCGTTACGGCAGCTTCTCACGGTCTAATATAGACGACGTTCGCAACCTGGAATTCACAAACGACCGCGGGCAGCAGGTAAAGCTGTCGCAGTTTGCCACCATTACCGAATCGTCGGGCCCCAGCATACTGGAAAGAAGGGACAAGAGCCCGTCGGTAACCGTTCAGGGACAATCAGTGGGCCGCCCTTCAGGTACCATTGCCGCCGAATGGGAGGCTGCTTTCTCCCAACTACCACGCCCCGTGGGGGTGAGCTATCTCTGGGGGGGTGATATGGAAAACCAGTCGGAAGGATTCGGAACCCTGGGTGTGGCATTGCTGGCGGCCATCCTGCTGGTGTACCTCGTTATGGTCAGCCTGTACGACAGCTTTGTATATCCCTTCGTGGTGCTGTTTTCGGTACCCCTGTCGTTCATCGGCGCCTTCCTGGCATTGGGGTTGACCAATAACTCGCTGAACATCTTTACGATTCTCGGGGTGATCATGCTGATTGGCCTGGTATGTAAAAACGCGATCATGATCGTAGACTTCGCCAACCACCGCAAGGCCGAAGGGGAAACCACGTTCAATGCGCTGGTACAGGCCAACCACGCCCGTTTACGTCCCATCCTGATGACCACCATTGCCATGGTATTCGGTATGCTGCCGATCGCCATCGCTTCCGGCCCCGGTGCCGAATGGAAAAACGGTTTGGCCTGGGTGATCATCGGCGGCCTGGTCAGCTCGCTCTTCCTGACCCTCGTTATCGTACCGGTTATCTACGCCATTTTCGATGGCTGGATCGAAAAAGCCAATCGCCGCAAAAAAGGGCAAAAAACCATTGAGGAACTGATCGTAGAAGACTACACCCCTGCCCCCACGCAGGATGGCTTCACGCCGACGCATACGATGTAGGAAGTCAACAATCAAAAGTCAAAAAGGGCCACCGCGGATGCAGGCATACCGCACGCCCGCCTGGCACACCCGTCGGGAAATCCCGACGGGCATAAAAAAGGGTCGCTGACTGTGAAGTAATCACGACCGTCAGCGACCCTTTTTGACTTTTGATTTTTGCCTTCTGACTTTTTATCAGGTTGCCCACGCCTTATCACCCTTCTTATAAGGCATGCAGCCCTCAAATTTACCCGGCACCGCCACATAACGCAGGGCCTTGGTAGCGCCTATTTCGGAAGTGAAATAGCCCTGCACGGTCAGGTCTTTCATCATTTTGAAATAGTGCTTGGGGTCTGTGTCTTTTTTGCTGGCCTGGTAATCTTTCATCTCCTTGTCGAGGGCCGTCAGCAGGGTTTTCTTCTGGCCGGCATCCAGATCCATAAAGCCTTTGCTGAATTGCTTATGGCTGGCTTCGCCCAGCTTGGTGATGCCTTCGATAAACACTTTCTGATCGTCGTCGGTGTAACAATCGGTTACCATCACTTTCATAAAAGCACCCACACCGGCGGCTTTGGCGCCAGGCGTATCGGTAGTGGGAATAATGGTTTCCGCTACTTCGTCCAGCAGGGCCACATCGTCGGCCGTCAGCGCTACAGGCCCGCCCGCCTGCTTTTTTTCTTCGGTTTTACAACTGGTCAGGAACAGGCTGGAGCCTACCATGCTCCCGCCAATGATCACCGCCAGGCCGGTTACCGCTTCTCTTCTTTTCATAAAGAATTATTTTTCGGTTAGTAGTGTACGTTACAGGTTTTGTTTTTTCAGTTCCTTCACGGCGTAATCTGCTGCCCGCGCCGTCAGCGCCATATAGGTCAGCGAAGGATTCACGCAGGCGGCTGATGTCATACAGGCCCCGTCGGTAACGAATACATTCTTCGCGTCCCAAACCTGGTTCCAGCCGTTGAGCACCGATGTTTTCGGATCGCGGCCCATCCGTGCCGTACCCATTTCGTGGATACCGCGACCGGGGGTACCGTCGCCGTCTCTTTTTTGAACATGCTTGACGCCGCAGGCCTCGAGCATTTCGGCTGCATCGTTCATCATATCAACCCGCATCTTCTTTTCATTTTCTTTCAGCTCGCAGTCGATCGCCAGCACATTCAGCCCCCACTTGTCTTTTTTGGTTTTATCAAGCGTAACCCGGTTGCTCGGGTCAGGCAGTATCTCACCGAAGCCGCCCATACCCATTGTCCAAACACCGGGCTCCTGCAGGGCTTCCTTGAGTTCAGCGCCGATGCTCAGCTCGGCGACCTCACGGCTCCAGCCGGTGCGGCTCGCGGCACCCTGGTAGCCAAACCCGCGAAGGTAATCGCGCTTGGACTCGGGCACCCAGGGCAGATTCTGGTAACGGGGAATATAAATACCGTTGGGACGGCGACCGAAATAGTATTTGTCTTCATAACCTTCCACTATACCGCCGGCACCCACACCCAGGTGATGGTCCATCAGGTTGCGGCCCAGCGCATCGCTGCTGCTGCCCAGCCCGTCGGGCCAGATATCGGTGGCCGAGTTCAGCAGTATCCAGGTGCTGTTCAATGCCGAGGCATTCAGGAATACGATCTTCGCGTAGTATTCGTACGTTTGGTTCGTTTCAGCGTCAAGCACTTCCACCCCTTTTGCCTTTTTCGTGTCTTTGTCATACAGCACTTTGGTTACAATGCTGAACGGACGAAGGGTGAGGTTTTTGGTAGCCATCGCCGCCGGCAGGGTGGCCGACTGGGTGCTGAAATAGGCGCCGAAGGGGCAGCCCAGCCAGCATTTGTTGCGGTACTGGCACTGGTTACGGCCGTTGATGGGTGCGGTAAGGTTGGCGCTGCGTCCCATGATAAAAGATCGCTTGCCCTTGTAGTGTTCATCGAACCGCTTGCGGACGTCTTTCTCCACGCAGTTCATTTCCATCGCCGGCAAAAAATCGCCGTCGGGCAATTGCGCAAGGCCTTCTTTGGCGCCGTTTACACCGGCAAATTTCTCGGCATAGCTGTACCAGGGAGCCAGGTCTTTATAACGGATGGGCCAGTCAACACCCACGCCTTCCTTGGCATTGCCTTCAAAATCGAGATCACTGTGGCGATAGCTCTGGCGCCCCCAGGTGAGCGAACGGCCGCCTACATGGTAACCGCGGAACCAGTCGAACCGCTTTACTTCGGTATAAGGACATTCTTTTTCGTTTACCCAGAAATCAAGGTTGGTTTCTTGCAGGGGGTAATCTCTTTTCAGCACAGGATGGTCCTTGATCATCTGCTGCGTTCGCCCGCCCCGGTGCGGGAAATCCCAGGGGTGTTTGTTGGCATTCACGTAGTCTTTCAGGTGCTCTACGTTTCTGCCCCGCTCAAGCATGATCACTTTCAATCCTTTTTCAGTCAGTTCTTTTGCCGCCCAGCCGCCGCTGATGCCCGAACCAACCACAATTGCGTCATAGATGTTGTCAGCCATAATTGTCGTTTCTGTTGTGTTATGGGTGTTTATACGTCACAAAGTTGAATGGCACTGCGCAGCGAAGCGATTTTATCTTCGGCAGCGGGGATGAACTCCTGTGCCACATATCCTTTAAAACCTGTTTTTACAATGGCCTTCATAATGGCCGGGTAATACAGCTCCTGCGATTCATTGATCTCATGCCGGCCCGGGTTACCCCCGGTATGGTAATGCCCGAAATAGGCATGGTTGTTCTGAATGGAGCGGATGATATCGCCCTCATCGATCTGCATGTGGTAAATATCGAACAGCAGCTTGAAATGCTCCGAGCCGAGCCGCTTGCACAACTCAATGCCCCAGGCCGACCGGTCGCACATATAATCCTTATGGTCTACCCGGCTGTTCAGCAGTTCCATCTGCAGCACCACGCCGTGTTTTTCGGCCAGGCCGATCACTTTTTTCAACCCGGTAACGCAGTTGTTCAGCCCGGTTTCATCGTCCAGTCCCCGGCGGCTGCCGCTAAAGCAGATCAGGTTCTTATACCCTGCTTTGGCAACAATGGGAATCATTTCAGCATAATTCTTCGTCAGGGTATCATGAAATTCAGTATGCGCATACCCGTCCACCAGGTTGATCTCGGCGCCATTGCACATGGATGAATACAGCCCGTATTTTTTCAGGGTATCGAAATCTTTCGGACCCACCAGGTCGATGCCGCTGATACCAATGGCTTTTGCTTCCTTACAAAGTTCGTCCAGCGGCAGGAACTCATAAGTCCACCGGCATACTGCATGATTGATATTGCCTTTCAGCGCGGCACTCATGTTATTAGTCGTTTTTGGTTTGGAGAAGGCGAATCCACCCGGGGCCATGGCTATTCCCGCACCGGCGGCAAGCAATTGCTTCACCATTTTTCTGCGGCTGTTGGCGTTTTTTTTCATATGCTAGGCTAAAGCCACTTTCTTTCGGTTGCGCATGTATAGTACCAGTCCGGCAAATGCAATAACGAGGATTACGGGAATAACGGCGGTTGCCTGCAGTACATCGGGACCTGCCGTCAACTGGGCTTTGGCATAAGCGGCCGCTTCTTCCGTGCCCGGCGCTGCAGAGCGATACACATCCAGGTCGGCCCCGTCGGGCAACTGACCCGCTATCTTTTTGTCATAGAAGCCCCCCATGAACATGGTATAGATAGAGACGGCAAACATCCCGGCCCCGCCCATCAGGTTCAGGCCCAAAGCGCCCGTTTTCGGTAGGTTCTCTGCCACAAACCCGATCATGGTGGGCCAGAAATAACAGCAGCCGATACCAAAAATCAGCGCCGCCACATAAATCATACCGCCAGACACGGTGCTCAGCAGGTAGATACCGACGGCTGCAAGAATCGCCGATCCGAGCAATACACCTGCGGGTGAAAAACGGTGAATCACCGGCTCGGCCAATCCGCGGCCCAGCACCATTACCCCGGTGGTAATGGTCAGGATCAATATCGGGTTATCGGTTACATTATTAAGCAGCACCCCTACCCACTGGCCCGTGAACAGTTCAGTGATAGCAGTGCCGAACATGCATATAAACATGAATATGAACAGCGGCGTGCCAACGGCTTTATACATATCGGCAGTGGATACGCCCGACGCCACCCGCTCGGTAACGGGGAATTGTAGTCTCGAAAACAGGTATCCGTACAATAAAGTCGGGATGATCATCATCGCCACCTGCACCTGCCAACTGATACCCAACTTATCGAAGAAGAATACGATCAGCGTACCTACCACGATCCCGCCCGGAAACCAGAGATGGAAGTGATTGAGCTTGGTAGTTTTTTTCTCGGGATACAAAGTAGCCACCAGCGGATTACAGGCAGCTTCCACAGTTCCGTTGGCAATGCCGATCAGGAGGGTCGAGAGGAACAACGACCAGAAACCACCGGCAAAGATGGTAAGTATGATACCGGCCAGGTGAAATACAAAGGCCGCCATCATCAGCTTTTTCATACCGATTACGTCAACCACCATACCCCCGATCACTACAGCCAGCGGGAAACCCCAAAAGGCCGTGGCGGCAATGGAAGCCAGTTGCGATGCGTTGAGATGGAAATCGACGCCCAGGCGATTCAGAATGCCGGCGCGGATACCGAAAGAGAGAGAAGTGACCAAAAGGGAAAGGCAACTGGCTACGAACAGTTGGTTACGGTTGATGTTGGCTTGCATATCGGTGGTTTAATTCCGGAGAACAGTTATAAATGTATGGGTTTCACGGTGTATTTTAGACGCATAATCGTTCTTATACCGAAAAATATATAAAAAATCGTCAGCGAATTGTATTTTTTTAACCGACTTTGAAGTAGTTTATCAATTAATTTAGCCTTCTTACTCCAAACAAAACTCAAATCCGGCAAATGGGAGATCTTCAGATCAAAAAAAGCGCTGTAGTTTACGATGTCATTATTGTCGGTTCCGGCGCTGGTGGCGGAATGGCCGCCTACACGCTTGCCAAAGCAGGTATCAAGGTGTGCCTGCTGGAGGCCGGACCCCTGTTCGATCCTGCAAAAAATGTGACCCAGCTCAAGCAGCCCTGGCATTCACCCCGCCGCGGTGCTGCCACCCGTTTCCGCCCCTTCGGCGATTTCGACGCCTGTTACTGGGGATGGGATATTGACGGCGAACCCTATTCCAAGGCCGCCGGCACCGAATGGGACTGGTTCCGCGCCCGTATGCTGGGCGGAAGGACCAACCACTGGGGGCGCATTTCCCTGCGGTTCGGCCCCAAAGATTTTCAGCGCAAAAGCATCGACGGGCTCGGCGAAAACTGGCCCATCACATACGACGATGTAAAGCCTTATTACGATAAAGTTGACCAGCTGGTTGGCATTTTCGGCACCGTTGAAGGCCTCGAGAACGAACCCGACGGTATCTTTTTACCGCCGCCCCGCCCCCGCCTGCACGAGCTCATGATCAAAAATGCCGCCACCCAGTCGGGCGTGAAAGTAATCCCCTCCCGCCTGTCGATCCTCACCAAAAAGATCAACGACGAACGGGGCTCCTGTTTCTTCTGCGCCCAGTGCGGCCGCTCCTGCCAGGTATATGCCGACTTCTCCAGCTCCAGCGTGCTCGTGAAGCCGGCCATCGCCACCGGTAATGTAGACGTGATCGCCAATGCCATGGCGCGCGAAGTGATGACCGATAAGGAAGGAAAAGCCACCGGCATTTCCTACGTCAATAAAGAAGATATGATGGAATACCAGGTGAACGGCAAGGTGGTGATCCTGGCAGCCTCGGCCTGCGAATCGTCGCGCCTGCTGCTGAATTCCAAATCGCCCCGCCACCCGAACGGCCTCGCCAACAGCAGCGATGTGGTGGGCCGTTACCTGCACGATTCCACCGGCGCCGATATCGGCGGCATCCTGCCCCAGATGATGGGCCGGAAACGCTACAACGAAGACGGTGTAGGCGGCATGCACGTGTATTCGCCCTGGTGGCTCGACAATAAAAAGCTGGATTTCCCGCGCGGTTACCATATTGAATACTGGGGCGGCATGGGCCAGCCTGCCTATGGCTTCGGCATGGGCATCCAGAGCCTGAACGGAAAGTTCCTTGTGAACGGCAAGAAAAAAGAAGCCGGCGGCTATGGCGCCTCGCTTAAAGAAGACCAGCGTTATTTTTATGGCGCCGGCGTAGGTATGGCCGGCCGCGGTGAAGCGATTGCCTTCAGGCACAACACAGCGCTGATCGACCCCGATAAGGTAGACAAATACGGCATTCCCGTGCTCAAATTCAATGTGAAATGGAGCGAGCATGAGATCAACCAGGCCAAACACATGAAGGAGACCTTCAAGGAGATACTGCATAATATGGGCGCCATTGTTACCTGGGGCGGCGACGATACCAAAGAGACCAATTACGGCCTGCATGTACCCGGCAAGATCATCCACGAAGCCGGCACCGCCCGCATGGGTGCTGATCCCAAAGACTCGGCGCTCAACAAATTCAACCAGGCCCATGACTGCAAAAACCTTTTTGTGGTAGACGGCGCCGCCTTTGTATCGCAGGCCGACAAGAACATCACCTGGACCATCATGGCGCTTTCCATGCGGGCCAGCGAATACATCATCGATCAACTTAAAAAGAACAACCTTTAATTCCTTATGGACAGAAGAAAATCACTCAAAGCCATCGCGCTCGGTTCCCTTTCCACCGGTATGCTTCTTGATGCCTGTAAGGAACCGGAGAAAAAAGCGGAAGCCAGGCCCCCTGCCAATCCACCTGAGGGGCCCGATCGCATGCCCGAAGAGAAAGCGCATTTTGAATCGATCAGCAGCACCAAATTCTTTTCACCCGAAGAAATGGCCACCATCACCCTGCTGGCCGATATCATTATACCCAAAGACGAGGTGAGCGGCAGCGCTTCCGACGCCAAGGTGCCCGAGTTCATCGAGTTCATCGTGAAAGACATGCCCGAGCACCAGACCCCCCTGCGCGGCGGCTTGCGCTGGCTGGATCTATATTGTTTACGCACCTATGGGAAAGCGTTCAAGGATTGCGCACCAGGCGACCGCATGACGGTGGTAGACCAGATCGCCTATCCCTTAAAAGCAAACCCGGAGATGAAGCCGGGCGTCAGTTTCTTCAACCTGATGCGCGACCTCACCTGCACCGGCTTTTATACCTCTGAGATCGGGGTGAAAGACATCGGTTATGTCGGCAACCAGCCCAACCAGTGGAACGGCGTTCCCGACGATGTATTGAAACAATATAACCTCGCCTATACGGAGAGGGAACTTAAAGAGTGTATCAGCTTTAATAAATAGTATGAGCCGGAAACTAAGAATGGGAATGGTCGGCGGCGGACTGGGCGCTTTTATCGGCGCCGTTCACCGTATAGCGGCGCTGATGGATGAGGAAATAGAACTGGTTTGCGGTGCTTTCTCCAGCACGCCTGAAAAATCGAAGGCCAGCGGCGCAGCACTTTACCTGCCGCCGCACCGGGTGTACGGCAACTACGAAGAAATGATACTGGCCGAAAAAGCGCTGCCCGAAGGCGACCGCATGGATTTCGTAGCCATCGTAACCCCGAACCATATGCATTTTGGTCCGGCGAAAATGGCCCTCGAGAACGGCTTTCACGTGGTGCTCGACAAACCGGCCACCCTGAACAGCGCCGAAGCCTATGAGCTGAAAAAGATCGTCGATCAATCGGGTCTCCTCTTCTGCCTCACGCATACCTACACGGGGTATCCCATGATCAAGGAAGCCAGGCAGCTGGTAAAGCAGGGGCGGCTGGGCAAGATCCGCAAAGTGTATGTACAATACACCCAGGGCTGGCTCAGCGATCTTGAAGAAGCGACCGACGACAAGCAGGCGCAATGGCGCACCGACCCGGCCCGCAGCGGCATTGCCGGCTGTATGGGCGATATCGGCACCCATGCCTTCAATATGGCCGAATATGTTACCGGCGAAAAAATGACCCACCTCTGCGCCGAGCTGCGCACTTTTGTGCCGGGCCGCCGCCTCGACGACGACGGCATGGTGCTGCTGAAGCTCAGCAACGGCGTGAACGGGCTGCTCTATGCCAGCCAGATCGCCGCCGGTGAAGAGAACAATGTACAGGTGGCGGTATATGGCGAAAAAGGCGGGCTGACCTGGACGCAGGAAATAGCCAACAGCCTGGAGCTGAAGCTGCTCAACCAGCCGCGCCAGACGCTGCGTTTCAATCAACCGTATCTAAGCTCTTATGCAAAAACAGGTGTGCGGACCCCGGCCGGCCACCCCGAGGGCTACCTCGAAGCATTTGCCAATTTGTATATGAATTTTGCCCGTACCCTGCGGGCCCGCCTCGAAGGAAAAGAGCCGCGCGAAGAATGGCTTGATTTTCCTGGTATAGACGATGGCATCAGGGGCATGCAGTTTATTGAGCATGTTGTAAAAAGCAGCGCATCCGATGAAAAATGGATGCCCTTTACTGTTTGAACCATTAAAAACGACTGAATGACAACACTGAAAGGGCCAGGCATATTCCTGGCCCAGTTCCTGGGCGACAAAGCCCCCTTCAACAACCTCGAATCGATCTGCCTCTGGGCCGAAGCCCTCGGCTTTAAAGGTGTACAGATCCCAACCTGGGATGAACGTTGCATCAACCTCCAGCTGGCCGCCGAAAGCAAGACCTATGCCGACGAGCTGAAAGGAAAAGTAAACGATACCGGTCTCCAGATCACCGAGCTCAGCACCCACCTGCAGGGGCAGCTTGTAGCGGCCCATCCGGCTTATAATGAACTGTTTGACGGATTTGCCCCCGCCGCCTTAAAAGGCGACCTGAAAGCGAAATCGGAATGGGCTGTCCAGCAGTTGAAATGGGCCGCCAAAGCCTCTGAAAACCTCGGGCTGCAGGCGCATGCCACTTTCAGCGGCGCGCTCCTGTGGCAAACGGTGTATCCCTGGCCGCAACGCCCCGCCGGGCTGGTGGAAACCGGCTTTACCGAGCTGGCCCGCCGCTGGAAACCCATCCTCGACGCCTTCGATGCGTCGGGTGTGGATCTCTGTTATGAAATCCACCCCGGCGAAGACCTGCACGATGGCGCCAGCTATGAGCTGTTCCTGGAAAAAGTG
>JASGFZ010000036.1:0-16771 GCA_047605345.1 Flavihumibacter sp.
CATGCCCTGCTGGGCGCCAAGCTGGCCGAGAAATACGGCGAGAACCCGGCGGTGGTGAATGCCATCGGTGCGCACCACGACGAAATGGAAATGCAATACGTGATCTCCCCCATCGTGCAGGCCTGCGACGCCATTTCCGGCGCCCGCCCCGGTGCCCGCCGCGAGATCATGCAGCAATACCTGCAGCGCATCAAAGACCTGGAGAATATGGCCATGAGTTACCAGGGGGTGGAAAAAGCCTATGCCATCCAGGCGGGCCGCGAGCTGCGCGTGATTGTGGAAGCCGATAAAGTGAGCGACGCCGACAGCGATCGCCTGAGCTTCGAGATCGCCCAGAAAATACAAACCGAAATGACCTTCCCCGGCCAGATCCGCGTTACCGTGATCCGCGAAAAACGCGCGGTGAATGTGGCGCGCTGATGCGCAAAGGCAAAACCAAAAAGGTCGCTGCAAGTGGAGTAAACACCACGGGCAGCGGCCTTTTTTGCGCCCGCCTCTTCCACCCGTCGGGAATACCCGTCGGGTACTCCCGTCCGCATTTCCCGTCGGGTACTCCCGTCGGGTGGAAAGAAATGGCACCCCGGCTGGTAGCCCCCCGCCAGTGGCCCTTTTGACTTTATAACCGCACACCACTGTATCAAAACCGTACTATTTATACAGGGTCTCTATCAACGCATTCGACTGGTTGTTATGTACTTAGCTATTTGGCATTACGATGGAGGCAAAAAGGGAAATACCGTTTTATGTTCCGGAACTATTTCAAAACCGCCTGGCGGAACCTCCTGCGCAACCGGGTGTATTCGTTCATCAATATTGCAGGCCTTACCATCGGGCTGGCCTGTGCGATGCTGATTACGCTGTATGTGAAAGATGAAGCCAGTTTTGACCGGTTCCATGCCAACGGAGATCATATCTACCGGATCGTTTCAAAGGCGAAATTCAACGGAGAAGAACGCAAGAGTTCACATACCGGCTATTTGCAGGGCCCGCGGTTCAGCCAGGCGGCTCCGGGGATCGCCGATTTTGTACGCATACAAAGCGGAACAGAGGAAATCAAACTGGGAAATGAAGTACAGAACCAGGCGCTGCTGTATGTTGATTCGCCGTTTTTGCGCGTGTTCAATTTTCCCCTCGTGGCGGGAAATCCTGCCTCCTGTTTAAACAACCCATCCAGCGTGGTTATCAGTGAAGACGCCGCTAAAAAACATTTCGGCACCGTTGATGCGCTGGGCAAGACCATCCTGGTAAAAACCGATAGTGTTTTTAAAGCGTACACCGTATCGGCGGTTTCCAAAACATGTCCGCAAAACTCTTCCATCCGTTTTGATATGCTGTTGCCGTTCCGCGAATCGGAAGCAGATGCCAACAACGGTGAAAACTGGTTTAGCTTTTTTCTTAACACGTTTGTGGTATTGCGTCGCGACGCCCAACCCGCCCTGGTAGCTGACCAGATGCAGCGCTTTTATGAGCAGGATGCAGGTCCGGCTTTTAAGGCGCTGCAGGAAAGATACGGGGACGTGGGTGTGATGGGCAACTACTACCTGCAGCCCTTTACCGACATGCACCTCAATACCGAACTGCCCGCACAAAACGGACTGGTTAACGCCAGTAATCCAATGTACGGCTATATTTTATCGGGCATTGCGCTGTTCGTACTACTCATCGCCTGCATCAATTTTATCAACCTCACGGTAGCCCGCTCGGTTAAAAGAGCCAAAGAAATAGGGATCCGCAAGGTGGTCGGCGGCAGTCGGCAACAACTGATCGGCCAGTTTCTCGGCGAATCATTCATCCTTTGCAGCATCGCTTTTATACTGGCAATCATAGTAACCAAAACCGTTCTTCCGCTGTTCAACACACTGGCCAATAAAGCGTTGTTCTTTTCCTACCTGTTTGACGCGAAACTGGTGCTTGCGTTTATCGGATTGTATTTCGCCACCGGATTACTGGCCGGCTTCTATCCGGCACTTGTTTTATCAGGATACAATCCTATACAAACCTTATACAGCCGGTTTAGTATCGGCGGGAAAAATTATTTACAGAAATCGCTTGTCGTGCTTCAGTTCAGCCTCGCCTCTTTTTTGATCATCGGCACCCTCACGATTTTTTACCAGTTCAATTACCTGACCAACCAGCCGTTGGGATACGACGACAGCAATGTGGTGATCATCAAAAAAAACCGGATATCGCATCCCGAAGCAGCCATCTTTGTGAATGAACTGAAGAAGTCGTCCAATATCCTGGCCGCGGCAGCCAAAAATGGCGGATATTCTTTCACCGGCGCCAAGATAGCCAACGACTCCTCCCTGGGTTTTGCTTATGAAACGGTTGATGACGCCTATATCCCGCTGTTGAAGATACCACTGGTGGCAGGCAGGAATTTTTCTGCAGGCCATCCGTCGGATGCAAGGCAATCGGTGATCGTGAACGAATCCTTTGTCAAAAAAGCAGGCTGGAAAAACCCGATCGGCGAAACCGTGAATTTCTTTTACAACAACAATGAAATTTACCAGGTAATAGGCGTGGTAAAAGACTATCATTTCCTGAACCTGAACGAGAAAATCGGCCCGCAGTTGTTCACTATGAAACCTGATAATGAATACGGCGACTATATATATCAAAATAAAACCAGGCACCCAGGCCGAAAGCCTGAAATGGATTCGCAAAACCTTCCAGTCGTTTTACCCGGTTAGTCCTTACGACTATGTGTTCAAAGACGAGGCCAACCGCCGGGCCTATGATGATATCGCGAAATGGAAGCAGATCATTCTTTTCGGATCGATCCTGACCATCTTTATTTCCAGCATCGGGTTGTTCGGGTTGTCTGTTTTGTCGGCCGAAAAACGCGTAAAGGAGATCGGTGTTCGCAAAGTGCTCGGCGCGTCGACCAATCACCTGGTAACCATCCTGAGCCGCGACTTCCTTTGGCTGGTACTGATCGCCCTGGTGATTGCTTCGCCCATTGCCTGGATGGCGGGTAACAAATGGCTGGAAAACTTTCCCTACCGCGTCAGCCTGCATGCCTGGGTTTTTGCCGGCGCGGCTTTCCTGGTAACAGCGATTGCCCTGTTTACCATCAGCTTCCAGGCCCTTAAAGCCGCCGGCGCCAACCCGGTAAAAAGCCTGCGGTCTGAATAAGCGCCCCGCACCCACAGCGACCCTTTTTGGCTTTTTATTTTTGACTTTTGACTTAAAATAACATGCTCCTGCACTACTTCAAAACCGCCTGGCGGAACCTGATCCGCAATAAAACATTTTCGATCATCAATATCGGTGGGCTGGCCATCGGCCTTGCCGCCTGCTGGCTGATCATGCTGTATGTGGGTAATGAACGCAGCTACGACCGGTATCACCAGCACGCGGACCGGATTTTCAGGTTGGCGCAACACGCCGAATGGAATGGCGGCAGCTTTCACCTGGCGCTTACTTCACCTCCTTTTGCACAGGCGGTCAAAAGCAGTTTTCCCGAAGTGGAAGAAGCGGTACGGCTCGATGCGGAAGGCGGCGGCACCATCAGCTATGAAGGAAAACACATCAAAGCCAACGATGTATTCTTTGCCGACAGCAGCTTTTTCCAGGTCTTTGATTTTCCGTTTATCTACGGAAACGTCCACGCGCTCGACCAGTTGCATTCCATTGTGGTTACCCAATCGCTCGCAACGAAAATATTCGGCGATCCATCCGCGGCCATAGGCAAGACACTCCTGTTCAACAACAACGATAACAATATCGTTACCGGCGTCATCAAAGATGTGCCGGTGAATTCTCATTTCAGTTTCAGCGCCATCCGGCGCATGCCGCCTAACCAGGAACAAGCCTGGGGAAACGCTTACCTGTATACCTATGTATTGCTGAAGAAGGGATCAGCCATTGCCTCGGTGAACGCAAAGCTGCCCGCCTTTTACGAAAAGAATATCAAGGCAGCACTGGAAAAAGTGGCCGGTCAGGCAAACTACCGGCTGGAGCTGCAGCCACTCACAGCCATACATCTGCATTCCAATCTCGAATATGAAATCGTTCCCAACGGAAACATACGCTATGTAATCGGCTTTTCGTTGATCGCCGCCTTAATACTTCTTATCGCTTCTATCAATTACATGAACCTTTCCACCGCCCGGTCATCGCTTCGTGTAAAAGAGATCGGCGTACGAAAAGTAAACGGATCGGCCCGGTGGCAGTTGATGACCATGTTCCTGGCAGAATCGATCGTTGTTACTTTTCTTGCCGCCGTCGTTTCGATGTTCCTGATCAGGTTATCGATGCCCTGGTTCCTTTCGTTCATCGGCAAAGAGGCTTTCGCCTGGGAGCCTGATACCTGGCAAACCATCGGTTTTACAGCAGCCTTCACGCTGACCGCGGGAATGCTGAGCGGCTTGTATCCCGCATTCTTTCTGTCGGGTTTTAAGCTGATCCCGGCGTTAAAAGGCCAAACCGGCGGCCACCAGGGCAACCTTCGGTTCCGGCAATCGCTGGTGGTTTTTCAGTTTGTGGTTACCATTACCATGATGGCGGCCTGCTTTATTATCTATCAGCAATTAAGGTACCTCGGCAATAAAGACCTGGGCTTCAACAAAGACCAGGTACTGACCTATCACCTGAACAACCTCAACGCCAGAAACGATGTTCAGCAGATAAAGGATGCATTGTTGCGCAGTCCGCTGATCGAAAGCGCGGCCGTAGCCGGAAACCCCATCGGGAACAACAATATCGGGAAAAGAGACTTCCGGCCCGAAACGGCCAACGGCGACATCAGCGACAAAGACCAGGCGGCAAATGTATTGTCGGTGGACGAAGACTTCATAAACACCCTGCAGATAAAAATGAAAGAGGGGCGCAATTTCTCCAAAGACATGCCCACCGATAAAAGCAGTAAAGTATTAATCAACGAAACCCTTGCTGCAAAGAACGGATGGGTGTCGTCTGTTGGAAAGAAGATCCAGATAGGTGTTGACCCCGATGGCAAGCCGCTGGTATATGAAGTGGCCGGCGTAATGAAAGATTTCAATATCTATTCGCTGCAGTACAAGGTTGAACCGATGATCGCGATGATGGCCACAGAAAGCGGCGACAAAGACAATATATATGTGCGCCTCAATGCACATAATGTATCGGCCGGCCTCCACCAGGTAGGCGCCGTCTTCAAAAAGTTTGATGCGGAAAATCCTTTCGAATACCATTTTCTTGACGAAAATTTCGCGCGGCAGTACCAGGCCGAAAAAACGCAGGGCAAGCTGCTGATCGGCTTTACGCTGCTGACGGTCGCCATTGCCTGCCTGGGTTTGTTCGGGCTCATCACTTTTACTGCTGCACAACGCCGCAAAGAGATCGGCATCAGGAAGGTACTGGGCAGCGGCGTCAACGCCATCGTGCTCCTTCTGGCGCGGGACCTGCTGAAACTGGTAGTTATTGCCATGTTTATTGCGACGCCGCTGGCGTGGCTGCTTATGACCAGGTGGCTGGAAGACTTCGCTTACCGCATCCATATAGGCTGGTGGGTCTTCGTCCTGGCCGGCCTTACCGGCCTGCTGATCGCCCTGGCTACGGTCAGTGTGCAGGCCGTCAAAGCCGCCCTCGCCAATCCCGTCAAGAGCCTGCGGTCGGAGTAATCCCTCTACATATCAATTGTTACAAAAACTCACCCGTCGGGAATTCCCGACGGGTGCAAACCTTTTTTTACTTTTGATTTTTGACTTTTGACTTTTTCCCCTACCTTTGCCGTCCGTTAAAAATCGATCATCATGAACGCTGTAGCATTTGTTCACGAGCAACTGACCCCCAAAAGAGAGTTTCCGACCTTCAAAGCCGGTGACAATGTTACCGTTAACTATAAGATCGTTGAAGGTAACAAAGAGCGTATCCAGAGCTTCAAAGGCGATGTTATCAAACGCCAGGGCCAGGGTACCACCCAAACTTTCACCGTACGCAAGATATCTGACGGCGTAGGCGTGGAAAGAACCTTCCCCCTGTATTCACCCAATATCGACTCGATCGTGGTGAGCAAAACCGGTAAGGTTCGCCGTGCCAAGCTCTACTTCCTGCGCGAACGCAGCGGTAAGCGCGCCCGGATCAAAGAAAAGAAAATGGCAGTTGCCGCCAAATAATCCCAAGCCGCCGACAGGCGGCTTTTTCATTTCCCCTCGTAAAACACCCGTTAAACCCGCCCCAAAGCCCCATTTTTGACTTTTGATTTTTGACTTTTGACTTTTCCCTACCTTTATCAACTCAAAATCTATTTAGCATGTTAACAGCTAATTCCCTACTGATGATCTCCATGCCCGGTGGTAGTGAGTGGATCCTGATCATCCTGGTTGTATTGCTCCTGTTTGGTGGCCGCAAAATACCCGAACTGATGCGTGGCCTGGGCCGCGGCATCCGCGAATTCAACGATGCCAAGAACAACGTGAAAGATGAAATCGAACAGGGCATGCGTGAAAAAGACACCCCTAAAACGCCTTCTCAATCTCAACCTTAAGTAGAAACTGACTGGTTTGTTTGTATTTGCGTCTATAGAGACTTTTCATACCGCATTATCCGACCACTCCACTACCTGCAAAGCCGTAGTGGAGTTTTATTTGGCGGAAATCGACCGGCAAAAACACCTGAACGCCTATATCGAAACCTTTGGCGAAGAAGCCCTGGCCCGCGCCGAGGCACTCGATGCCGAACTGAACGCCGGCCGTCCGCTCCGCCCCCTGCACGGGGTGGTGGTAGGCATTAAAGACGTTCTTTGCTACGAAGGGCATTTCGTATCGGCCGCCTCCAACATGCTCGAAAGCTACCGTTCGCCCTACTCGGCCACAGCCGTCCAGAAACTGGTCGACGCCGGTGCCATTATCATCGGCCGCCTTAACTGCGACGAATTTGCCATGGGCTCTTCGAACGAAAACTCGGCTTACGGGCCTACCCTCAACGCGCGCGACAATACCCGCGTGCCGGGTGGCTCTTCCGGCGGATCAGCCGTTGCCGTTCAGGCCGGTCTCTGCATGGTGAGCCTGGGCAGCGATACCGGCGGATCGGTTCGCCAGCCAGCCGATTTCTGTGGTATCTATGGGCTGAAACCGACCTACGGACGGGTGTCGCGCTACGGGCTGATCGCCTATGCCTCCTCCTTCGACCAGGTGGGTATTTTCGCCGCCAGCCTCGCCGATACAGCCCGAATATTACAGGTAATCGCGGGGGCCGACGCCTTCGACAGCACGGCTTCCCGGCAACCTGTGCCCGATTACACCTGGGCCCTGCAAAACACCGAAGGCAAATCGTACCGGTTTGCCTATTTCCGCGAAGCGGTTGAACACCCCTCGCTCGATCCCGAAATCGCCGCCACCCAGCTGGCATTTTTTGAAAAGCTGCGGGCCGCCGGGCATACCGTTACCCCGGTCGACTTCCCCCTGCTCGATTATATTGTACCTGCTTATTATGTGTTGACCACCGCCGAAGCCTCTTCCAACCTCGGCCGCTTCGACGGCGTTCGCTACGGCCACCGGGAAACAGGTATTTTAACAGATTTGGCAGAATTTTATGCACATAACCGTTCTACCGGTTTTGGCAGGGAAGTCAAGAAAAGAATCCTCCTGGGCAGCTTCGTGCTGAGCGCCGGTTACTACGACGCCTATTTCACCAAAGCCCAGCAGGTACGACGGCAGCTGTGCGACCAAACACAGCTGATATTCAATGAGTTCGATGTCATTCTATCACCTACGGCACCGGGTACGGCCTTCCGCTTCGGTGAAAAAAGCGCCGACCCTGTAGCCATGTACCTGGAAGACATCTACACCGTTTTTGCCAACCTGACAGGCATCCCGGGCATCTCCCTCCCTCTTTTTTGGCACAGTAATGGTATGCCTTATGGACTACAGGTTATGACCAGCCGGTTCGAAGAACTATCTTTGCTGCAGGTGTCAAAAACCCTGGAACCTATCCAATCTTGATCCTCTGCTGAAATTCCAACCAAAAACATCCCTTTGAGAAGCTGTGTAGTGTCGAACCTAAAGTTGGATCATGAAACAATTTCTTTTATTGGGTGGCTTTCTAACCGGTTCTCTGGGATTGTCATTTGCCCAAAAAGCGCCGGTTGCCCAAGGCCCGCAAAATAACCTGTCGAACGATACACTCATTGTAGCGGCCGCAAAAGACAGTGCCGTACTCTTGGCTCAATATACCACCCCCACGCGGATTGCCGCTGTTCTGGAAGATGAACGTTATAGAGCCCTGGCTGCGCCCAGCCTGAATCCCCGCGCCGTGACTTTTGTGGAAGATTACATGGACAAGCATACCAAAGACCTCCAGCAGCTGAAGTCCTGGGCGCTTCCCTACTTCAATATGATGGATGGTATCATGGTTCAGCACGGTTTGCCGCGTGAACTGAAATACCTGGCGGTGATCGAATCCAAAATGAAGGCAGGCGCCACCTCCTGGGCAGGCGCCGTAGGCCCCTGGCAGCTGATGCCCGCCACTGCCCGGCTGCTTGGCCTGACAGTGAACAAGAAAGTGGACGAGCGCCGCAATTATGTAAAAAGCACCCACGCCGCGGCCAAATACCTGAAAGATCTTTTTCGCCTGTATGGCGACTGGCTGCTGGTGATAGCCGCTTATAACAGCGGCCCCGGCACCGTGCAAAAAGCCATCGCCAAAAGCGGCAGCCGTAATTTCTGGGACCTGCAATACTACCTGCCCGCAGAAACCCGTACGCACGTAAAAAAATTCATCGGCACCCATTATATATTCGAGGGGCAGGGCGGGCTTACCACCCTCACCAAAGAAGAAACCAAAGACCACTACGGCCAGCACCTCTATGCGTTTACACGCAACCTGACCGAAGAAGAGACCGGCAATGCCTCAGAGCAGATGATCTCGGGCAAATACCAATCGGCCATTATTGCCAAACACCTTGGTATGTCGCCCGATGATTTCAACCGCTACAATCCTGATTTTGACAAGCTCCTGGCCAAACCCGACAGCAAGGGGTACCGGCTGAACCTGCCCAAAGACAAAATGGACCTGTTCAACGCCAACAAATACAATATCCTGCAGGAGTCGGTTGATATGATGCTCAACGGGGCTTCTATTTCAAGCCTCTGACCTCAGGTCCAAACCGAACGGATCACTACATTAAAATCGGCCTGGCCGCCAGGGTCAATATACCCGATGGAGCCGGAAAAAATGCCGCGGCCCCTCCGCTCATAATCACCGATCAGCTCCAGTACACCACGCTTTTTGGGCGCACCCGTCATTGAGCCCATCGGGAACGAAGCCGCCACCACATCCGTCCACCCCAGCCCCTCTTTCAGCTCGCCCGTTATGGTTGAGATCATCTGGTGTACCCGTGGGAAAGGGTACACCCCGAACAATTGTTCCACCCGTACTGTACCCGACTGGCAAACCCGGCTGAGATCGTTGCGTACCAGGTCTACCACCATCACATTTTCCGCCTGCTCTTTGGGATCGTTGCGCAGGCGGCGGGAAACCTCCCTGTCGGCAGCTGGATCGGGACGCCGCGCAGCAGTGCCTTTAACCGGCTCCGACCATATCCTGCCATGCTCCAGCCGGAAATAACGCTCGGGGCTGGCACAAAGGCAGTAGCTGTCGGCCAGCTTGTAATACACCGAAAACGGCACAGGCGGCTGAGGCATTGATAAACCCGCACAGGATCCATCGTTACCCCGCCGGCCGTAAAAGCCTGGCAGAAATTGATCTCATAACAGCCGCCCCGGTGTATATGGGCCTGCAGTGCCTGGATAATGCGGATGTATTCATCGCGGCTGTAATGCGCTTCGAAACGGGGAGCACCCACCGGCCCCTGCTCCCGGCAAACCGTTTCCGTCACCTGCCGCAACACCTGGTCGGACGGCAGGGTATAGCTGCTGATGGATAATTCGCCCGGCGTTAATAATAGCAGGTGCTCGGGAACAAAAAAATAACCGTCGGGGAAACCGGTTGCATCGGGAAAGCGATTGGCCACGCCCATGCAATCCTGCTGCAGGCCAAAACCCCAATGGCCGAACAACCAGTCGCCGGCACGCGCAGCAAATGCCTGTAATAAAGGCAAACCGTTGCCCGCGCTGAGCTTTATCCAGCGCCAGGCGCCGGCCGCCAGCAGGCATTCATACGAATGCATCCCTGCCTGGTAGCCATGATAACATTTGCTGCTTTATGTTATCATCAACCGGTAAAGCGTATCGTGCGAAGGATCGCAACGACGCTGTGTTATCACCAGTCATCAGAAGTCATCGTCTTCGTCGTCGTACCCGGTATCATTGAAGAGATCCATGTCTTTGAATTCATCGTCCAACCCAAGATCATCATCGTCTTTGGCGGGCTTCTTACCGGCGGCGCCACCCGATGATTTTTTCGATTTTGATTTGGGCAGATCGAATTCTTCGAAATCAGGATCCCAATTGTCGTCGTCGTCTACTTTTTCCCAATCATCATCCTCTTCTTCGGGCAGATCCTCGTCATCGTCATCGTCGTCTTTGGCAGCACGACCTTTCTTTGATGTTTTCGGCGTTTCTTCCTCTTCATCAAAATCATCATCGTCATCTTCCTCTTTCTTTTTAGGAGATGCTTTTGTTTTCTTAGCTGACTCGTCTGCCTTACCTGCAGCTTTCGGGGTCGTCTTTTTTTCCTTTTCTGGTTTCGATGCCATAACGCAAGGGGGATTACGTTGTAAAATTTCGGTGTTCTTTTTAAATGGCCAAATTTTTAAAAAGGAATTTTGGGGAAAGTTTCCTTACACGGCAACGATCTGATCACGGCCCGGGCCATTGGAAATATGAGAAACTTTCACCCCGGTGTAGGCATTGATAAAACCCACATACTCCTTCATTTTTTCAGGCAATGTGCCGTAGCCGGTTATCGCGCTGGTGTCTGTTTCCCAGCCGGGCAGTGTTTCCAGCGTAGGGCTGATCTGGTGGCGGGTCATCTGGAAGGGGATGTGCTGCGCCGGTTTTCCGTCTACCTCGTAACCGGTACATACTTTCAGCTCCTTGAATGTATCGAGCACATCGGCCTTGGTCATCACCACTTTGGTAACGCCATTGATCATGCAGGCGTATTTCAGCGCCACCAGGTCGATCCAGCCGCAGCGGCGCGGCCGGCCGGTAGTAGCGCCAAATTCGTTACCTAGCTTGCGCAACTCTTCGCCGGTAGCGTCTTCCAGCTCGGTGGGGAACGGGCCGCTGCCCACACGGGTGCAATAAGCCTTGGTAACACCCATCACTTCGCGGATCTTCTGCGGCGCAACCCCCAGCCCGCTGCACACGCCCGAAGTGGTGGTGCTGGACGAGGTTACGAAGGGGAAAGTACCGAAATCGATGTCGAGCATGCTGCCCTGGGCGCCTTCGGCCAGCACTTTTTTACCGGCAGCTATCTTTTCATTGATGAAGTACTCGCCGTTCACGATATTCAGGCTGCGTAAAAACTCGATGGCTTCAAAGAATTCTTCTTCCCAGGCACTGATATCTTCCTGGAAATTGAAATTGTCAAGCAGCCGCTGGTGCTTCAGGCGCAGCCTGATGTAAGCGGTGGTGAAAGATTTATCAAGCAGGTCGCCTACCCGCAGGCCGTTGCGACCGGTTTTATCCATATATGCGGGTCCGATGCCCTTGAGGGTGGAACCGATCTTGTCGTTGCCTTTCTGCAATTCGGAGGCCTTGTCGAGCGCCCGGTGCGTGGGCAGGATAATATGTGTGCGGTGAGAAATGAACAGGTTCTTCTTTACATCCACGCCAAATCCGGCTACGGTGGCGCATTCTTTTTGCAGGGTCACCGGGTCAAGCACTACCCCGTTACCGATCAGGTTGATGGTATTTTCGTGGAAAGCGCCGGAAGGAATCTGGTGCAGCACCACTTTTTTACCGCCTACATAAAGCGTATGCCCGGCATTGGGCCCGCCCTGGAAGCGCGCGATGATATCATAATTCGGCGCGAAATAATCAACAATCTTTCCTTTGCCTTCGTCGCCCCATTGAAGACCTAATATTGCATCTACCATGACTATATTTTAATACCTGCGGGAAAAGCAGGCAGCAAAAATAGGTGTATAGCAAACAAATAAAAAACAGGATTATTCGGTGTCGAACCGGCCGACCGAATGGATACCGCTCAGTTGCTTGAGGCGCGATACCAGCTCGTCGAGCTCTTCCTTGTCATGTACGAACACTTTTATAGAGCCCTTGAAATGCCCTCGTTGGCCTCGATCGACAAACCGCTGATATTGATACGCATATCGCCCGAAATAAGGTTGGTGATCTTGTTGATAACACCCACATCGTCCAGCCCGATGATCTCGATACCGGTCAGGAAAGATATTTCCTTGTTTTTGGCCCATTTGGTTTTTACCACCCGGTGCCCGTAGTTCGCCAGCAGCTTGGAGGCATTCGGGCAGTTGGTACGGTGAATGGTCAGGCCCTTACCCGTGGTAACAAATCCGAATACGTCGTCGCCCGGAATGGGTTTGCAGCAATTGGCGAGGTTATACATTACCCGGTCGCTGCTTTCGCCGAAAATGATCAGCTCGGCGTCTTTTTTCGGCAGTTCGTGATGGCTGGTTTCGGATTTGTTTTCGATTACCGGCTTCACGGGCCGCGGCGGTTCCAGCCGGTCGCCCAGCACCTGGAAGTCTTTCAGCTCTTTGAGATCGATGTTTTTCGTCGCAATCTGGTAAAACAGGTCGAGCGGCGACTGCACTTTATAGAAATCTGCCAGGGTTTCGATATTTACCGGCGAAAAGCCCGCTCCCTGCGCCTCCAGCTTTCTTTGCAGCAGGTATTTTCCGTCTTCGGCGATCTTGCGTTTTTCCTCTTTCAGCGCGTCTTTGATCTTGGTTTTCGCCTTGGCGGTAACCACAAAGTTCAGCCAGTCTTCAGTAGGTTGCTGTTTGTTCGACGTAATGATCTCCACCTGGTCGCCGCTGCGCAGCCTGTGGCTCAGCGGCACCAGCTTGTGGTTTACTTTGGCGCCGATACAGCGGGCGCCCACGGCCGAGTGAATGGCGAAAGCGAAATCAAGCGAGGTAGAGCCCACGGGCAGCATCTTCACATCCCCCTTGGGTGTGTACACGTAGATCTCCTCAGCCAGGAAAGAGGTTTTGAAGTCCTGCAGAAAGTCGACCGAGTCAGAGTCCTGCGTTTGCAGCATTTCCCTGATCTGGTGAAACCATTTATCGAAGCGGCTCTCATCGGTAGCGCCTTCCTTGTATTTCCAGTGGGCAGCCAGCCCCTTTTCAGCGATCTCGTTCATACGCTTGGTGCGTATCTGCACTTCCACCCATTTTCCCTGTGGCCCCATCACCGTGGTATGCAGGGCCTCATAGCCATTGCTCTTGGGGTTGCTGAGCCAGTCGCGCAGGCGTTCGGGCGAAGGAATGTATTCGTCGGTGATCATGGAATACACTTTCCAGCAGTCTTCTTTTTCCCGCTCATGCGGCGAATCGAGTATCACGCGGATGGCGAAGAGGTCATATACCTCTTCAAAGCTGACGCCCTTTTTCTTCATCTTGTTGGAGATGGAATGAATGCTTTTCGGGCGGCCGTAAATTTCAAAATTAAAACCGCCCTTTTCCATTTTTTCTTTGAGCGGGCGAATGAATTCATTGATATAGCGGGTACGTTCGCGTTTGGTTTCCGACAGCTTGCGGGCGATCTCCTTGTAGGTGTCGGGTTCCATGTATTTCATCGCCAGGTCTTCCATCTCGGTTTTGATGGTATAGAGGCCCATGCGGTGCGCCAGCGGCGCGTACACATATACGGTTTCAGACGATATCTTCAGCTGCTTTTCGCGCTTCATGCTCTCCAGCGTGCGCATGTTGTGGAGGCGGTCAGCAAGCTTGATGAGAATAACCCGCGGATCGTCGGTTAAGGTCAGCAGTATTTTACGGAAATTCTCCGCCTGCTGCGAAGCATTCACATCGATTACGGTTGATATCTTGGTGAGCCCGTCAACAATGCGGGCGATCTCGTTGCCGAACTGCCTTTCGATGTCATTGAGGGTGATATCGGTGTCTTCGACCGTATCGTGCAGCAGGGCGCAGATGGTAGAGCGCACCCCCAGGCCTATTTCTTCCACGCAGATGCGGGCCACGGCCAGCGGGTGCAGTATATAGGGTTCGCCGCTTTTGCGCCGCATGGTCTGGTGGGCCTCGGCCGCTATTTCAAAAGCCAGGCGAACCAGCTCTTTATCGCCGGGTTTGAGCTTGGGTTTCAGGCATCGCAACAGGGCGCGGTATTCGCGCAGTATGAGCTTCTTTTCCTGTTCTTCAGTAAGATTGTATTTCGGGATCGCTGCTACAGTTTCCATTGTCTACGAATTTAATAAAAGGCTTTGGTATTCGGGAATAGAGGGCTACATTTGCCCTCCCCCGGCCGGAGGGAGGCTATTTGGTTCCTATGGCAGGCCGGTTGGTTCACCCAGGGGCTGCTTTATCGGGTTCACGCAAAGACCGCAAAGGAGCAATGGCCGCAAAGGATACGCGGGCGTGGCGAAACTGGCAGACGCACCAGACTTAGGATCTGGCGCCGCAAGGCATGTAGGTTCGACTCCTATCGCCCGCACAAGTAAAGCTGAAATGCAGTGCAGTGCTGCGTTTCAGCTTCTTAAAAACAGATTTCTTTCCTGCATGCTGCTACAAGTGCCGGCCGTCGCATCAATCATTCATTTTACTACGCGCAATTCCAGGCTGATCCATGTACAAATACAAAAGGGCAAGCTGGTAGCAGGTTTCAGCAACATAAAACAGGAACAGCGGAAAATCATACATAAAAAATAATAGAAAAAAGGCTATCAAAACACTTCTCATCGATAAAGAAAATACTATCTTTATAGAGCCAACCAAACCCAGTGCGCTGACATGAAGTATTCAGAATTTCACAGGCTCATTAAGAAAAGAGGCTGGGTGTTTGTGAAAGCCGAAGGCAGTCACTACATATACCAAAAAAATGGAGTGAAATATCCGGTTCCCTTTCACGGCGCAAAAGAGATGTTTGAACCACTCCGAAAAAAGATCATCAAAGAAATGGGGCTTTAACCCTCTCTTTAAAGACAGAATAGTTATGAAAAAGATTATCGTAACAATTGGGCGCGGCAAAGACGATTATGGCGCATTTATCGACAACATTCCAGGCATTTATGGCGCCGGCAATACCCCGCAGCAGGCAATGCAATCAATTGTGGAAGCAATAGCCCTTTACAAGGAATATAATGAGAAGATACCTGCAGCGCTGAAAGGCCCGTACGAACTGGTTTACAAATTTGACGCACAAAGCCTGCTAAATTATTATAAAGGATTATTCACCAAATCGGGACTGGAGCGGCTGACCGGCATCAATCAAAAACAATTGCAACATTATTCGTCGGGCCTGCGAAAGCCCCGTCCGGCGCAGGTAAAAAAGATCGAAACAGCATTGCATGCGCTCGGCCAGGAACTCACCGCCGTATCATTATAAGTTTGGATGGACATTCATACCTGCTATGGCCAACCTCTCCCTTGATCAGAAATCAGCCAGCACAGCAATACCATAACTGTTCAGCCTGGATTTTTCCAGTCCCTTTTTGTATTGCAACCCCAGGGTGATGCCGTAGCCATTGAAGCTTTCGGGGCTGATGCGAATACCGCCGCGCAAGATCGGCCCATACGTGCCGCCGTTAAAATCCATGTAGCTGCTTTTCGAGATCGTTACCTTATGGTACCCGAAACCAAGCCCCAGGTAGCCGCCGAAAGCGCCGTCGTTATCGGGGGTTGATTTACACCCGAAATTATAGTCGACCGCCACGGGCACATCAAACGAGAAAAGTATTCCGTAGTCGCTTCCCTGGCTGCCTTCCGCAACAGCAATACCGACGCCCAAGGGCATACCGATGCTGATAGAAGAGTTGTCGTTCTCCACGAAATTGTATCGTGGAAAATACGTAAGATTGGTTTGGAAAATATCGATTTTACGACTGCTGAATTCAGTTTGCTCCTTTCCCGAAAGAAGGGTCATGGTCGGTCCGACCGAATGCATAAACGCTGGACCAGGCGACGGATTGTACAAGAAAGAGGCAGCAGGTCAGGGTAATTACGCTGCGCAGGCAGCGGAGGGTTTTATTTTTCATAATGAGGTTAACGGGCTGCACAGCGCCCGAACAAAATACAACGAAAAACCAATATCCAAAAATCTTTCCGAAAGCCTGGGCGCCTGCCCGTGCTGTACACAACGGGTCGGCAATATCGAAAAACCTTCCACGGCCGGTCAGAAGGAATAGTTAAGTTTTTGCCTGTCCCATCTCCTTTTTGCAACCAGTACCACCAAGGGTATTATTGCGGAAAGCTACCGGGAAAAAACCCGGCAGCGCAGGCAACCCGGCCTGCAGTTTTTGCATTTGAATGACCAGAGACCATGCAAATCGGCGAACTTATCAGCGAAATCCAGGCAGGCAGCCGGGCGGCACAGCAGCTGCTCTTCAGCGAAACCGCGGGCCCGATGATGGCGCTCTGTGGCCGCTACCTGAAGAAAAAAGAAGATGCCGAAGAAGCCATGCTGAACGGGTACCTGAAAGCCTTCACCCATATAGGCCGGTTTCAATACCAGAACGACGCGGCTTTTTATGGGTGGCTGAAAAGGCTGATGGTCAATGAATGCCTGATGTTCCTGCGAAAAAAACATGTTTTCCTGCTGGAAGCAGACGGGCTCGCCGAACAGCTCACCCTGCCCGATGAAGCCTTCAGCCGGCTCCAGGCCGCCGAGATCAGGCAGCTGCCCGTTGGCTACCGCACCGTGTTCAACCTGTTCGAGATAGA
>JASGFZ010000037.1:0-16589 GCA_047605345.1 Flavihumibacter sp.
AACTGCCCAGGTCAAATTCCTTGTTCTCGTTCTCTTTGTTCAGCTCTTCGTTGCGTTTCAGGATGGCGCGGATCTTCATCAGCAGCACCTCGCTGTCGAACGGTTTGGTGATATAGTCGTCGGCACCCAGCTTATAGCCCTGGATGATGTCTTCCTTCATGGTTTTGGCACTCAGGAAAAACAGGGGCACATCGGGGTCAATATCACGGATCTCTTCGGCCAGCGTGAAGCCATCCATGTTCGGCATCATCACATCGAGCAGGCAGAGGTCGAATTTCTCGCGTTGAAAGGCGGCCAGTCCCAGGCGGCCGTCGCGCTCCAAAACAGTATCGAAATCGTTTAATTCCAGGTAGTTCTTCAATACCAGTCCCAGGTTCTGATCATCTTCACACAACAAAATTTTTGCTTTCTTTTCTTCCATTTTGGCGCTTTTAAGTATAGCTAAAATAAGTAAATTCTACTTGCTGTGGGGAACAGCCCTTTTTGCCTTTTGATTTTTAACTTTTTACTTTTGGGGTATGATAGTATCACCCGATAACAAACTGAAAAAACTGATCGTTATTGGCGACCGGGTTTTGGTTCGGCTAACGCAGGCAAATGAAAAAACCGCCAGCGGTCTTTATCTGCCGCCCGGCGTTCAGGAGAAGGAAAAAGTGCAGCAGGGCTATGTTATCCGTACCGGTCCCGGTTATGCGATTCCCCTGCCACCCGAAGAGGAAAGCTGGAAACAGGCCGAAGAGCAGGTGAAATATATTCCCCTGCAGGCCAAAGAAGGCGATCTGGCGATTTTTTTACTAAATGCCGCTACCGAGATCATGTACAACAACGAAAAGTTCTTTATTGTGCCGCAAAATGCGATTTTATTGCTGGAGCGCGATGAAGAGCTCTAGTTTCTGATTATCTTTCTTTATAAATATTCCATGTATGGCTGACACACAGCAGTTCATCGACGCCATTAAGGCCGGTTACAGTTTCAAGGGAGAAGCAGCAAAAATAGGCGTGGCCATGCTGAATGGCGAACCGGTTGCCGGCGCAGATGTTCTGCTGCCGCTGAAGACCATGAACCGGCACGGGCTGATCGCCGGGGCCACTGGTACGGGCAAAACAAAAACCCTCCAGGTGCTTGCCGAGGTGCTGAGCGATAACAGTGTGCCGGTGCTGCTCATGGATATAAAGGGCGACCTCAGCGGTATTGCCGCCGCCGGCGCCCTGAACGATAAAATAGCCGAACGCTACAAGCACCTGCAAATGACGTATGAGCCGGCAGCCTATCCGGTGGAGCTGCTTTCGCTGAGCGGTGAACCGGGTGTGCGCCTGCGGGCCACCGTCAGCGAGTTCGGTCCGGTGCTGCTGAGCAAAATCCTCGGGCTCAATGACACGCAGGCGGGTTTTGTGGCCATGATCTTCAAATGGTGCGACGACAGCAAGCTGCCGCTGCTGGACCTGAAGGATTTCACCAAGGTATTGCAGTATATCAGCGACGAAGGCAAGGCCGGGCTGGAAAAACAATACGGTAAAATATCAACCACGTCCACCGGAACCATTCTGCGCAAGGTGATTGAATTGCAGCAGCAGGGCGCCGACCAGTTCTTTGGTGAAAAAAGCTTTGAGGTAGACGACCTGATGCGTGTGAACGCAGACGGCCGCGGTGTTGTGTCGGTATTGCGGGTAACCGATCTGCAGGATCGCCCCAAGCTTTTCTCCACCTTCATGCTTCAGCTATTGGCCGAATTGTATGGCTCTTCGCCCGAAGAAGGCGATATGGATAAACCCAAGCTGGTGATCTTTATAGATGAAGCACACCTTCTCTTCCAGGAAGCGAGCAGTGCGTTGCTGGAGCAGATCGAAACCATCGTAAAGCTGATCCGCTCCAAAGGCATCGGTATCTTTTTCTGTACGCAGAACCCCATGGATGTGCCGAAAGACGTGCTGGCGCAGCTGGGCCTGAAAGTGCAGCATGCGCTAAGGGCGTTTACGGCAGCCGACAGGAAAGTGATCAAGCAAACCGCCGAGAACTATCCCGAAACCCCCTTTTACAAAACAGATGAGCTGCTGACGCAGCTGGGTATCGGCGAAGCGCTGGTGACCATGCTGAATGAAAAAGGTATTCCCACGCCGCTTGCACAGGTGCTGATGATTTCACCCCGCAGCCGGATGGATGTGCTGACCGATGCAGAGATCAATACCCTGGTGAGCAACAGCAAGCTGGTAAAAAAATACAGCGAAACCATCGATAACGAGAGCGCTTATGAAATGCTGACGGCCAAGCTGGCTACAGCGGCGGGCGAAGAACCGGCGGCGAAACCCGCAGCCAAAGGAAAGGAAGAAAAATCCATTTTTGAAAAAGTGCTCGACAGCTCGGCAGGCCGGCAGGCTACGCGCACCATTACCAGCACCATTACCCGCACTTTATTGGGCGCCCTGGGGCTGGGTGGCTCATCGCGCAAGAAGAAAAGCCTCTGGTAACCGTCTGTTTACGTAAGGTTACCGTAATTGAACGGTTCCATCGGTTGCGATCGTGATCTGGCCGGTCTCTTCCAGCCAGGTCAGCGCTTTCCACCAGGTATCATCGTTGCAGGGCCCTTTGATCTGTGCACGAAGGGTATTTAACGCCTGTTTTGGCGTTGACTGCAGCGCAGTACAGATTTGCACGGCTACCGGCTCCACTGCTTCGGGTGTTTTCTTTTTTTGCAGGCAGTTATCGCAAACGCCGCAGGGCGATAAGCTGTTATCGCCGAAATACCGGCCAATGAAAACGGCCCTGCAATCGCTGCCGGCCACAAAGGCTTTCATTTTCTCGAGCCGTTCTATGGCCAGCGTTTTGCGCTTTTCCTGGGCCGCCCGGTCGAAACGGATATTTGCCGGTAACATTCTTTCAGCGAGCAATACAAACTGTGGTTTGTCTTTCTGTTTTTCGTATTCCAGCACACCCATGAACATCAGCTGCTCCAGCTGGCTGATGACCTCTTCACGGTCTAACTTCAGGCTGTTGGCCAGGTAGCTTTCTGAAATGGCCACCGGGTGGTTGAACAGGCCTTCATAGCTGCGCAATATTGTTTTCAGAAGGGCATCCAGTTTTGGGCGTTGTTGCTCTACCGCTTCAAGTTCGCTGCGGTTGGCGGTTACCAATACGGTAGAAGGATGGTAGACCGATTCATTCAGGGCGCAGTATCCTTCGGCCTGTAAGAGTTGCATCGATTGCAAAGCAGTGGTGCGGTCGATACCGAATCGTTCGCAAAACAGGTTCAGGTCAAAGTCATATTGCAACCCTTCGGCGGCGCCTTCGGGTATCTGCAGAAAATGCACGAGGTTCCTGTACACCAGCTGCACGGTTTCGAGTGTCGGAAACCGTTGCTCCAGCTGCTTTTCCAACTCAGCCAGGTCCTGTTGCTGGTATAAGAGCACCGCATAGGATTTTTGACCGTCGCGCCCCGCGCGTCCCGCTTCCTGGTAGTAGTTTTCCAGGCAGTCGGGCATGTCCATGTGCACTACTGTACGCACATCGGCTTTGTCGATGCCCATACCAAACGCATTGGTGCTCACCATCACCCGGTGCTGGTCGTTCATCCATTGCTGCTGGCGTTCGTTCCGTTCATCGGCGGGCAAGCCGGCATGGTAAAAAGTGGCGGGCAAGCCGTTGCTGCTCAGGTAGCGGCTGATCTCAACGGTTCTTTTCCGGGTGCGGCAATACACGATGCTGCAGCCGTTCACCCTTTGTAAAATGTGGGCGAGCTTTTTCCATTTGTCGGCTTCTTCAAATACGCTGTACGATAAGGCCGGTCGCGCAAAGCTGCCTTTCAGCACCAGCGGTTGCCGCAGCGCCAGCTGCTGGATGATATCCTGCTGCACCAGTTCTGTGGCCGAGGCGGTCAATGCCAGCACGGGCACTTTCGGCAGCGCTTCCCGCAGCAGCGCGATCTGCCTGTAAGAAGGGCGGAAGTCATAGCCCCATTGCGAAATGCAATGCGCTTCATCGATCGTCAGCAGGTTCACCGTGAGCGAAGGAAGGTATTCGCGAAACAGTTTTGTTTGGATACGTTCGGGCGACAGATAAAGGAATTTCACCTGTTCATTCACTGCCAGCTCCAGGGTTTTGGTGAGCTCGCGGTAAGGCATGCCGGTGTGAATGGCGAGTGCCGACAATCCGCGGCGGCGCAGCTGCTGCACCTGGTCTTTCATCAGGGCGATCAGCGGACTAACGACGATGCATATCCCTTCTTTGGTAAGGGCGGGTACCTGGTAACAGATCGACTTTCCGCCGCCGGTAGGCAGCAGAGCCAGGGTATCGCGGCCGGAGAGAATGCTGTTGATGATCGCTTCCTGCCTGTCGCGAAAGGAATCATAACCCCAGTACGATCGGAGAAGCTGCTGGATGTCGGCCGGCATCAGGTAACTTTCTTGAAATAAAGCCGGCCCGAGTTCAGCGCAAGCACCACATCGCTCAAGCCCATTGCCAGGGCGCCTACGGCTGGTGTAAGCAAACCGAAGGCGGCAACGGGAATGGCAATCACATTGTAGGCGAAAGCCCAGAAAAGATTGCCGCGGATGGTTTTCATGGTATGCAGGCCCAGGCCCAGCGCCAGCGGCAGCTGTTTAAGACCGTTGTTCATCAGTACCACATCAGCCGTTTGCACGGCTACCTGCGATGAATCGCTCAAGGAAATACCAACGTCGGCTTTTGCCAGCGCAGGCGCATCGTTGATGCCATCGCCCACCATGGCGGTGGGTCCGGCTGCTTTTAGGGTATCGATCACCGTTAGTTTCTCTGCCGGTGTTTTTTGTGCATACACTTTTTTGATGTGCAGCTGGTCGGCAAGGGTCTGCACCTTATCGGGAACATCGCCGCTGAGCAGCACGGTGGTAATGCCTTTGCTGTGCAGGTAGCTGATCACTTCTGCCGCCTCCGGGCGAATTTCATCGGCCAGGCTCACCGAACCGATATACTGCCCGTTCTGCGAAACATATACCGCGGCGCCGGTGGAATGGGTCACACCTGCAAAAGAAGCGGATCCCGCCCGGTATTCAGTACCCTTATCCTGTTGCTTTCAGTCCGCCGCCCTTGATCTCCTCGATCGATGCCCAGCGGATCTCCTTAACGCCTTTCCAGTTCGTGCTGATGCTTTTTGCGAGCGGGTGGTTGGAATATTTTTCGAGCGACCATACGATCGATTTGAATTCATCCTCGGGCAGGCTGGTATCAAAACCCGTGATGCCGAAGGCGCCGGTGGTGAGGGTGCCCGTTTTGTCGAATACCACCTGTTTGATCTGTTTGAACATTTCGAGCGACTGCGCATTGCGGAAGAGGACGCCGTTTTTCGCGGCGCGGCCCAATCCTACAGCGATAGCGGCCGGGGTTGCCAGGCCCATGGCGCAGGGGCAGGAGATCACGAGCACGGCGATCGACCGCATCAGGGCCGGCGTGAATGCATGCAGCACAAAATAGTTGATGAGAAAGGTGAGCAGGGCAATACCCATACCACCGGTACAAACACGGTGCTGATGCGGTCGGCCATGCGCTGGATCGGCGGCTTATCACCCTGTGCTTTTTTTACCAGGTTGATGATATTGGCGAGGATGCCTTCTTTGGGTGAATGCAGCACCTGGGCACGGAGAATACCGTCGGCCAGCAGGCTGCCGCCGATAATCTTGTCTTTGGCGCGTTTCCGCACGGGTACGCTTTCACCAGTTACCACCGCTTCATTCAGCATGCCTTCACCCGAAAGGATCTTGGCATCGGCCGGCACCTGCTCGCCGTTTTTGATCAGGATGAGGTCGCCGCTTTTCAGGTGGGCACTTTCTACGGGGAAGATCTGTTCCTGGAACTTGTCGTCGAAAGCGATCATATTGGCCATAACCGGCTGTTGCCTGGCCAGGGCGTTCAGTTGCTGCTGGGTGCTGTTGATGGAAACATCTTCGAGGTAATTGCCGAAAAACACCAGCGTGATGATGGTGGCGGTGGTTTCGAAAAAGAGATAGTCGTGCCCCATGCCGCTGACGGCCCCGATCAGGCTGTACACAAATGCCGCGGTGGCGCCGGTGGCAACCAGCACATTCATATTGGGCATGCCGTTGAAGATGCTTTTTACCGCGCTGACGCCGAAATGATACATGCCGATACCATATACGGGCAGGCAAAGGGCCAGTTGCAGCCAGGGGTTGTTGATCCAGCTGTGGTGCAGGGCCGGGATCATGTGCAGCATCAGCACCAGGGTAAACGGAAGACAAAGAAGGGTATAGCGAAGGTATTTGTTCATCGGCTCCCGGGCGGGAAGCGCGGCTGCCTGTTTGTCGTCGACCACTTCATACCCCAGCGAAGCAATGCCTTTGCTGAGCAGGCTTTTTTCGGCCTGATCGTATTTTTCGGTTTCAAAGTGAACATCGCCATCGATGGGATTGACTTTTACATTGTGCATGCCCTGCTTTTCCAGGTACCTGGAAACGCTGAGCGCACAATTGCTGCAGGTCATCCCTTTGACTTTTAAGTTAATGGCTTCCATGGGGGTATTTTTCGCGGTGAATCGCCTGCAAATATACGCCGGGGGGCAGGTCTTTGTTCGATGGAAAGCCGGCTAAAATGTACACCCCGTTGCAGTTTACCACCAGTCGGGAATTCCTGACGGGTGGTTTGATTAATTTTGCGGCATGGAAAGGGAGTTTATGCTGGAAGACATTGGCAGGGTGGCGGCTGAATTGCTGCAGCATTGGAAAGAACCTGGTGCTGTTGGCCTCTATGGGCCGATGGGCGCCGGGAAAACGACGCTCGTACACGCGCTCTGCGACGCGCTGGGCGTGAAAGATGCTGTGAGCAGCCCCACGTTTTCCATCATCAACGAATATGGCGCAGGCGGCAGCGCCATTTACCATATCGACTGTTACCGGCTGAACTCCGAAGCCGAAGCGATTGACGCCGGAGTGGAAGAGTGCCTGTACAGCGGCGCCTGGTGTTTCGTGGAATGGCCCGAAAAAATACCCGGTTTGCTGCCGCCTGAAACACGGCGCATGGAACTTTCGGTTGTTGCTGCGAATAACCGCCGATTAAAGATGATTTCACCCGAATAGTTGTAATTTCCCCATCCCTTTAATGAGCACATGGCGCAGCAAAAACCTATTATCAGCGGTTCTTTCAGTTATGAAACACTTGAGGAAACCCTCGACATAAAACCTACCGGTGCGCAATTGCAGATCGGTATTCCCCGCGAATCTTCCCTCCAGGAAAACCGGGTGGCCCTGATACCCGATGCCGTAGGGCTGCTCGTAAGCAATGGCCAGCAGGTAATGATCGAGCACAATGCGGGCGATGCGGCCCATTTCAGGGACAAAGACTACAGTGAGGCGGGGGCAAAGATCGTGTACGACAAGGCGGAAGTGTACAAGTGCCCGATCCTGGTCAAGAGTGCGCCGATCATGGAAGAAGAGCTGCCCTACCTGCAGTTCAACCAGATAATCATTTCCCCCCTGCACAGCGCCATGCTGAAAGCCAGCCTGCTGGAGAAGCTGATGGAAAAGAAAATCACGGCGATCTCTTTCGAACAACTGAAAGACGAGAACGGCACTTTTCCGATTGTAAGAAGCATGAGCGAGATCGCCGGCAGTTCGGTGATGCTGATCGCCGGGCAATACCTGGGCTCGGCCAACCATGGCAAGGGCGTGCTGCTGGGCGGCATGACCGGTATCCCGCCGTCGAAGGTGATCATCCTCGGCGCCGGTATCGTGGGCGAATACGCTGCACGCGCGGCGATGGCGATGGGCGCATCGGTGAAGGTGTTCGATAACAGCGTGTACCGGCTGAAGCAGTTGCTTAGCCAGTATTTTGGGCTCTATCACGCTGGTCCACAACCGCTGGCCGATATTATCCTGCAACTGCAAACCTGCGAAGTGGCCGTGGGCACCCTGCGAAGCAACAGTGGCCGTACGCCCCTGGTGGTGACTGAAGAAATGGTGAGCAATATGCGGCCCGGTAGTGTGATCATAGACGTTAGTATCGACAGCGGCGGCTGTTTCGAAACATCCGAGCTTACCAGTCACGAGCAACCCATTTTCATTAAGTATGGTGTGATCCACTATTGCGTACCGAATATTCCTTCGGGCTTTGCGCGTACCGCTTCACATGCCATCAGCAATGTGCTGACGCCCCTGCTGCTGGAAGCGGCCGAAGAAGGTGGCATCGAAAAGCTGATCTGGCACCGGGTTCACCTGCGCAGCGGTATCTACCTGTTCAAGGGAGCGCTCACGCATTTTCACCTCAGCCAGCGCTTCAATCTTAAATACACCGACCTGAACCTGCTGATCGCCAGCAGGCGATAGGCATCGCCCGAACGGCCTGTTTACCGTAACGCGGGTTTGAAATCGTAGATGGAAATCACCTCCTGGCATCCCTCATATTCGTTCGGGTCATTGC
This sequence comes from Flavihumibacter sp., assembly GCA_047605345.1. GTDB lineage: Bacteria > Bacteroidota > Bacteroidia > Chitinophagales > Chitinophagaceae > Flavihumibacter. Next base: position 8,399 of record JASGFZ010000037.1, read on the forward strand.
TGGAAATGATGAGCAGGCGTCCGCCGGTTTCCGATTGCAGCAGGGCTTTATAAGCGTCCACGCCCTCGGCATCGAGATTGGTGCTGGGCTCGTCTAAGAGGAGCACCGGCGTATCGGCAAAAAAAGCCAGCAGGAGCTTCATCCGCTGTTTCATACCCGATGAATAGTACCGGATCTGTTTGTGCGCGGCATTGCTGAGCCGAACGCGGGTGAGCATTTCCGGAAAGCCAGGCCCCTTGCGAAAAGGTTTGAAGGTTTGCTGGAAATGCAGCAATTCCATTGCCGTCATTTCTTCAATCAGCTCGAGATAGGGGGTGGCCAGCGAAATGCATTCGTGTGATTTGTCGTCCGCCACCGGCGTTTGCCTATCGATATAAGTCAGCTTCCCTTCCGACAATTGAATGGCGCCTGCGATGCATTGCAATAGAGTGCTTTTGCCCGAACCGTTGGGACCGGTGATGGCATAGGCTGAACCCTGCTCAAATTGTTGGGTGAAATGGCGGAATATCCACTCGCGGTTATAGCGCTTCCCGGCATCAGATAGGGAGATCGTCATCACCGTTGCCTTTGGTAAAGCGTTTGATGATGCCGCGGCCGCTTTCGCGAATAAAGGTCAGGATTTCATCGCGCTCGTCGGTGGCCGGCATCTCTTCTTCGATGTATTCCATCGCCTGGCTGGTATTCATGCCTTTGTTGTATAAAACGCGATAGATATCGAGTATCTGGTTGATGGTTTCCACACTGAAGCCGCGGCGTTTGAGGCCGATGGAGTTGACGCCTGCATAACTCAGCGGTGTTCTGCCCGCCTTGATAAAGGGCGGCACGTCTTTGCCTACCAGCGATCCGCCGCCTACAAAGGCATGGGCGCCGATCTTGACAAACTGGTGTACCGCACACATACCCGCCAGTATGGCCCAGTTGCCGATGATCACGTGGCCGGCAACCTGGGTGTTATTGCTCATGATGCAGTTATCGCCCACAATACAATCGTGCGCCAGGTGGCAATAGGCCTGGATCAGGCAGTTCTTGCCGATAATGGTACGGTCGCGGTCTTTGGTGCCGCGGTTTACGGTCACAAATTCGCGGATGGTGGTATTGTCGCCTATGATCACCTGCGAATACTCGCCCTGGAATTTCAGGTCTTGCGGTATGGCGGCAATCACGGCACCGGGAAAAATACGACAGTTCTGGCCGATGCGGGCGCCTTCCATGATGGTGACATTGCTGCCAATCCAGGTGCCTTCACCGATCTCCACGTCCTGGTGGATCACGGTAAACGGATCCACCTTCACATTGGTGGCCAGCCGGGCATTCGGGTGTATATAGGTATGTGGGTGAATCATTTGACGTGCAAAAATAGGTGAATTGACCTATATCGGGCCAAATACCTATCCGCGTTTAACCACTTGTGCAACCATATCGGCTTCGGCGCACAGTTTATTACCTACGTAAACCGTTCCCCGCATTTCGCAGATACCCCGGCGGATGGGGGCCGACAGCTCCATTTTCAGCAGCATGGTATCGCCGGGAACGATTTTCTGCTTGAACTTGCAGTTGTCGATCTTCAGGAAATACGTGTCATATTCAGCCGGGGGCATGGTATTGATGGCGAGAATACCCCCGGTTTGGGCCAGCGCCTCGCACAACAATACGCCCGGCATAACGGGGTTCCCGGGAAAATGCCCGGTAAAGAAAGGTTCGTTAAAGGTTACGTTTTTCATGCCCACGATATAGGTGTCGGTAAGCGCGATGATTTTATCTACCAGCAAAAAAGGGTACCGGTGCGGCAGGGTCTGCTCGATCTGCTGCGCCGTATAGATCGGTGGCTGGGTGGGATCATATACCGGTACATCTTTCAGGTGCTTGTTCTTTTTGATGTACTGTTTGATCTTTTTGGCGAAAGCCACATTGGTGCTGTGCCCCGGCCGGTTGGCAATAATGCGCATTTTAACCGGGTAACCAATCAGGGCCAGGTCGCCCACGATATCCAGCAGTTTATGCCGGGCCGGTTCATTGGGGAACCGCAGTTCGAGGTTGTTCAGGTAGCCTTCGTGCTTCACGGCCATGTTCTCCCGGCCAAAAGATTTGGCGAGCCGGCTCATGGCATCTTCGGTCAGTGGTTTATCCACCACCACGATGGCATTGTTGATATCACCGCCTTTGATCAGGTTGTGCTCCAGCAGCATTTCCAGCTCGTGCAGGAACACGAACGTGCGGCAGGGGGAAATGTCTTTTACAAAGTTCCGCATGTTCTTGAGCCCCGCATGCTGGGTGCCCAGTACCGGCGAATTGAAATCGATGAGGGTGGTGATCTGGTAATCGAGCGACGGCATGGCCACCATTTCCACCCGCTTTTGCTCGTCGTACAGGTGGATATTCTCGTCGATGCTGTACCAGGCTTTGGCGGCCGGTTGCTCCTGCACGCCCACCTCTTCCAGCATTTCTATGAAGGGTTGTGAGCTGCCGTCCATGATCGGGGTTTCCGGACCATTGATCTCGATCAGGCAGTTGTCGACCCCCATGCCCACCAGGGCGGCCAGTACATGTTCCACCGTGCTTACCCTGGCGCCATTGTCTTCGATGGTGGTACCGCGCGAGGTATCGGTCACCAGGTCGCAATCGGCTTTGATGATCGGCTGGCCGGGCAGGTCGATGCGTTGAAACTGGAGGCCGAAGCCGGGACTGGCGGGGGTAAAAGTCATGTCGACCTTTACACCGGTATGCAATCCGGTTCCGGAAATACTGATGGGCGCGCCTACTGTATGTTGCTTGTCGGGGTTGAATGTACTATCCATGCGTTTTTTATAAATTGACTCTCTCTGCCATCAATTGCTTGACCAGCAGTTCCAGTTCCTTCAATCGTTTTTCCATCTCCGGCAGGTTGCGGCTCACGGCCTGGCTGCGGAGGGCACTTGTATAATCAAAGGCCGGGGAGCCCGTCACGGCCGTATTGGGTTGTTTAATCGATTTGCTGACGCCGCTCTGGGCATTGATCTTGCTGCCGTCGGCGATGGTAATATGCCCCACGATACCGGCCTGCCCGCCGATCATCACATTATTGCCGATCTTGGTGCTGCCGCTTACGCCTGCCTGGGCGGCGATCACGGTGTTATGGCCCACTTCCACATTGTGGGCCACCTGTATCAGGTTGTCGAGCTTGGCGCCGCTCCTGATGATAGTAGACCCGATGGTGGCGCGGTCGATCGTGGCATTGGCGCCGATCTCTACACCGTCTTCGATCACTACATTGCCGATTTGCGGCACTTTCTTGAAGCTGCCGTCGGCCTGCGGTGCAAAGCCGAATCCGTCGCCACCTACCACGGCGCCGGCGTGGAGGGCCACGTTTTTGCCCACTTTACAGTCGTGGTAAATCTTAACGCCCGCGTGTAAAATGGTGCCCTCGCCAATCACGACATTGTTGCCGATGAAGGTATTAGGAAATATTTTCACGTGATTGCCGATCACCGCATTTTCGCCGATGTACACGAAAGCGCCTACAAAAACGCCTTCGCCCAGGCTGGCGCCCGGCGCTACAAAGCAGGGCTCCTGTTTACCCACCAGCTGCTGGGTTTTCAGCTCCTGGTATTTCGAGAGCAGCGTGGCGAAGGCCGAATAGGCATCGGGTACGCGGATGAGGGTGGCATTGACCGTTTGTTTCAGCTCGAGACCCTCGTTCACGATCACCACCGAAGCTTCTGTACTGTATAGGTAATCTTCGTACTTGGGATTGGCGAGAAAAGATAGTTGTCCGGCGCCCGCCTCTTCAATCTTGCCGAATGAGCCGACCGATCTTTGGGGATCTCCCTCCACTTTTCCATTGATAAGCACGGCAATTTGCGCGGCGCTGAACTGCATACAGTTTAATTTATATAGGCGTTTAATAGAACCAGTCGGCTGTTCTTTCCTGATTCAGGTAGCAAAAGTAGTATTTTTTGACAGGGCGGGATAAATTGTGCTGTATCAGGGCATTGTCCACCGAAGATATGTCTTTCACCGAACCGTCTTTAAAAAGGATCCTGATCCGTTCGTCGCGCGGATTATAGGTGGTATTAACGGATTCGCCGCTGAAAACCAGGAAGCCCGCGTCTTCTTCGCTGAGGCCTGTGCGACGCACCAGCTCTTCGAGGCAGGTTTGCCGGTGATCGGGATCTACGGGCGTTGACGTCAGCTTGACTTTCAGCAGCCGGCGGCTCAGGAGCATGCCGCAGAGGGCGGAGAGCACTTTGTCGCCATGCGCCGTCCAGCATTTGATGGCGGCCAGCACATCGGTATCGTCCAGCTGGCAGAAAAGGTGGAGGTCGCTCCCGGGCCGGAAGGGCCCTTCGAGGTGCAGGAAATAGTCGAGCATAGGCGAGGGTGCATGCACTTCCACGCCGTTGCTGATCAGCATCCGGGCGCGTTTGATGATCTTCACCAGCATTTTTTCCACGCAGAGCACTGTTTTGTGCAGGTACACCTGCCAGTACATGAGGCGCCGCGATACCAGGAATTTTTCGATCGAATAAATGGCTTTTTCCTCTACCAGCAGCTCGCCGTTGCGTACGGCCAGCATTTTCAGGATGCGGTCGTAGCCGATCACCCCTTCCGATACACCGGTATAGAAACTGTCGCGCGTGAGGTAATCCATCCGGTCTACATCCAGCTGCCCCGAAATAAGCTGGTGCAGAAAAGGTTTTTCATAGCTGCCCCTGAAAATGCGGATGGCCAGGGAGAGCTTTCCGCCGGCTTCTTCGTTCAGCTTTTCCATGATGGCAAGCGACAGCGCTTCGTGGCTGGTGCCTTCTATCAGCGTTTGTTCGAGGGCGTGAGAAAAGGGACCGTGCCCCACATCATGCAGCAGGATGGCGATCTGCGCCGCCACTTCTTCTTCGGGCGATATCTCCACGTTCTTCTGGCGCAGCTCGGCCATGGCGTTGCTGATCAGGTGATACGCCCCGATCGAGTGGTGCAGCCGGGTGTGAACGGCGCCGGGATACACCAACTGCGCGAGGGCCATTTGCTGGATGCGGCGCAGCCGCTGGTAATAAGGATGATCGATCACCCATAAAACCAGCGGGTGGCTGATGGTGACAAAACCATAGACCGGATCGTTCACTATTTTGCGGATGCCACTCATCGTACAATTGTTAAAATAGCTTAATTGTGCTGCGCAAAGCTACGAACCCAGTGCAGATAAATTACATTTGAGCCTATGCCAATAGCCAACATACTCTGGGTCGACGATGAAATGGAAAGCCTGCGCTCGCAGAAACTGTTCCTCGAATCAAAAGGATATGCCGTTGAAACGCTGACGAATGGTTTCGATGCCATCGATTATATCAGGGAAAATATGGTCGATCTGGTATTGCTCGATGAGTCGATGCCGGGTATTACCGGGCTGGAAACCCTTGCCAAGATCAAAGAGATCAACCAGCAGGTGCCGGTGGTGCTGGTCACCAAGAACGAAACGGAAAACCTGATGGATGAAGCCATCGGTTCGCAGATCAGCGACTACCTGATCAAGCCGGTCAACCCCAACCAGGTGCTGCTGAGCCTGAAAAAAATACTCGATAACCGGCGGCTGGTGGCCGAAAAAACCACTTCGGCCTACCAACAGCAGTTCCGCAACCTCTTCATGGCGCTGAACAGCAATCCCGATTACAATGAGTGGATGGACATCTATAAAAAGCTCGTGTACTGGGAGCTGGAAATGGAGAAAAGCGACAGCCCCGAAATGCGCGAAGTGCTGCAATCGCAGAAACAGGAAGCCAATACCGAGTTCGGCAAATTCATTACGAAGAATTACCTGAAATGGGTGAACCCCAAATCGGATGAAGCGCCGATCATGTCGAATACGCTGTTCCGGTTCAAGGTGCTGCCGCATGCGGATAAGGAAACGCCGCTGTTCTTTATTCTGATCGATAACCTGCGGTTCGACCAGTGGAAAGCGATACAGCCTATCTTCTCGGCGTATTTCAGGATACTGGAGGAAGATACGTTTTACAGCATTCTGCCTACCGCCACGCAATATGCGCGCAATGCGATTTTCGCCGGACTCATGCCTGCCGACATTGAAAAGCAGTTTCCGCAGCTGTGGAAGAACGATGAAGAAGAGGGTGGTAAAAACATGGAGGAAGAAGCGTTTTTCCGCGGGCAGCTGAAGCGCCTCAAAAAAGACGACCTGAAGTTTTCCTATACCAAGGTGGCCAATCACCAGGCGGGCAACGACCTGGTGGCGAATATCCACAACATGATGGGCAACCACCTCAATATCATCGTGTACAATTTCGTGGACATGCTGAGCCATGCGCGCACCGAGATGGAAGTGCTCAAAGAGCTGGCCAGCGATGAGATGAGCTACCGCAGCATTACCGTGAGCTGGTTTGAACATTCGCCGTTGTTCCAGGCGCTGAAAAAGATTGCCGATAAAAAGATCAATATTGTGCTGGCTACCGATCACGGGTCGGTACGTGTGAAAACGCCGCATAAGGTGGTGGGCGATAAGCAGACCACGGCCAACCTGCGTTACAAGCATGGGCGCAACCTGGCCTATGAGGCAAAAGAGGTGCTGGCGGTGCGTGACCCGAAAGAAGCGGGACTGCCCGTGCCCACGGTGAACTCATCGTATATTTTTGCGAAGGAAGACGGGTATTTGTGTTACCCGAACAATTACAACCACTACGCGAATTATTACCGGAATACTTTTCAGCACGGGGGAATCAGTTTGGAGGAGATGATTGTGCCGGTGATCAAGATGACGAGTAAGTGAGGGGTATTTCGCGCTGTTTCTCACAGCGTAAATAAGAAGAGGCTTCTGTTTATGGCAGCAAGAATGAAAGAAGAGCGGGGTACTTTACGCTGTTTCCCACAGAGAGCGCAGAGGAACGGAGAAATGCTTTTAAAGCAAACATGTTTCGCCAATAGTAGCGTGCTGCTGTTCCGGAAACAATCGTTCCTATCAAAATGTCTCTGTTCCTCCGTGTTCTCTGTGAGAAACAGTCGCCTACATCCGGAACCGTGAAAAAATAGTGCATAAAATCACCCTTTTACCCCGCATTCCGCGCACTCGACAACCCATTTTTGCCTTTTGATTTTTTACTTTTGACTTATGAAAATAACCCAGGCTTCCCTGAACAAGATCGAGCAGGTACTGGAGGAAGCAAACTACATTGTACGATATGAACGCGGCACTTTCCAGAGTGGTTATTGCATACTGGAAGACAAGAAGGTGGTGGTGCTGAATAAGTTCCTGCAGTTCGAGGGCCGGATCAATACGCTGATGGATATTGTTCCGCAGCTGGCGATCGACCGGGAGCAGTTGTCGGCCGAAGCCCGCAAAACCTATGATGAGGTTATCAAGAAACAACCGTTGAAATCTTAAACTTCCAGCGATCCATCCGCCGCTTACCATAACATTTTTGGGTACGGGCACCAGCAGCGGCGTGCCTATGATTGCCTGCCCCTGTGGGGTTTGCCATTCTGCCGACCCGCGCGACAGGCGGCTGCGGTCGAGCATACTGGTGCAGTCGCCCACTACCACGCTGGTGGTGGATACCACACCCGATTTCAGGTACCAGATGCTGCGCGCCGATGCGCGGGTGCTCGATGCGGTGTTGTTTACGCATCCGCACAAAGACCATATTGCGGGCCTCGACGATGTGCGCGCCTACAATTATTTCCTGCAGCGGCCCATGCATATCTATGCGAATGAAATGACCCAGCTGTCGATCGTTCGCGAATTTCCTTATGCATTTTCCGAAACAAAGTATCCGGGTGTGCCTGAGATCGTAATGCACTCCATAGACCAGGAAAATTTTACGGTGGGCGATATAGAAGTGGGCATCATAACGGTGTGGCATATGCGCATGCCGGTACTGGGGTTCCGCTTCGGATCGTTTACATATATCACCGATGCCAACCGGATTGACCCGGCCGAAATGAACAAGATCAGGGGCAGCAGCCACCTGGTGCTGAATGCCCTGCGGCATGAAAAGCACATTTCGCATTTTACCCTGGGTGAGGCGGTGGACAGGGTGCGGGAGCTGGAGGTTCCCCATGCCTGGTTTACCCATATCAGCCACCAGCTCGGCCTGCACGCCGAGGTGGAAGCCGGGTTGCCTGCGGGTATGCACCTGGCTTACGACGGGCTGCAATTGTCCATTCCCGCCAGTTCTTTCGCTTCATCCGGCAAACATGACGCTTTTTGCGGCGC
>JASGFZ010000038.1:0-16350 GCA_047605345.1 Flavihumibacter sp.
TTCATAACCGCAAATAAAAGAAGGACGAGGTTAAACCCGCCTTAAAAGAACACAGCCCCGTTTTTCCAGCGCCTATTATCCCCAATCGTGGATATTTCTGCCGCGGAACTCTTGCCACAGTCCGGTATTTTCGTTTCCACCTGTTTCGGCAGAAAGGAAAGCAGCCGGTTTCCCAGCTTTCAACTGAACGCAAGCTATTGCGAATAGTCATACCACCGGCGATGGGCGGCCATCAAAAAAATAATTGGATGGTTACAATACAATGAGGGCGATCGTTTTAACGGTTGCCCTTTTTCACGCAACAACCGCAAGGAAGCAAAGGCCACCATGAACCGTTTATAAAAACGGCTTCACCGCCGGAAACCCTTTTTGAGTTTTGATTTTTGACTTTCACCCTTCGCGTATTTCCCCTCCTTTTCTGTGTATTTCCCCCATTTTAAACGCTTTTTGGCTATTTTTTATATCTTAGGCAGGTGGTATTGCGTTAAAGCAGTAACCATCACCAAATTCCGACCATATGCAAAAATTACTGGCTATCGCATTGCTGGGGTTGTTGTTCGCTTCCTGTAACAGGGCGCTGACCCCGGGCGAAGCAGCTTCTGGCAAATACAAACACTGCCGGGCTATTCGTTAGTCGATTAGTAAATGAATTGACAAACCGCCCCGGCTACCGTAAGGAAACCGGGGCGGTTTGTTTTAGCTTTAAATATGAATATTTCTTTTGACTACAACAGGAAACAGGTAATCCAGGCATTGCGGTATCATTTTTTTTCCAAACGTGAAATCCGGATACTGCTGATCGCTATCAATGTTTTTACCATCCTGGCGGCTGTACTCTTTTATTTCAAAAGGGTAACACCCGCTACCTTCCTGGTGTTTTCCATCCTCTGGATGTTTGTATTGCTGGTGATATGGAATTTGCTGCCCAATAGTATTTATAAGAAATCCGAAACTTTCAGGGACTCTTTCCAGCTGAGTACCGACGGCAACGGCATGGTGCTCGAAACAGGCAGGGGAACCCAGCATTGGGATTGGGAACGGTTCAGCAAATACCTCGAAACGCCTTTTTTCTTCCACCTGTATTTTACGGCAAACTCCTTCTTCCTGGTACCCAAAGACGCTTTTCGCGATAAGGAGCAGGAACAGGTTTTCCGCGAAGCCCTCAAAAGCCATATCGGCGCCGTAAACAGGGCCTGAGCGCGCAGCCCTAACGCGGCTTGTATTTCGATCCGTCGAGAATGGCACGTGGCTGCAGCTGCATGAGCTGCCCGGGTGACGTTTGCGGGTTTTTCTCCATATAAGCACTTACGATCTGCTGGCCGATCCACTGCCCGATATTGCCCGGCGAAGCAGGCGGAAAATTGGGCGTGGTGGGCGCTTCACCGATAAAATTCCGGATGGTGCCGGGATCGGTGCTGTAGATCTGGTCGTTTTGCAATACCAGGTTCCAGATGATCCCTTCATTGGACCTGCACCACTCATACTGCTCTTTCTTAAAACCATTGATGAGGGTGTCGGGCGTATCGGGCATCAGCTTTTTAGCCAGCCACCAGTACTTCCCTTTTTCAATCATCTGCTCAACCAGCGGGCCGTTGCTGTTCTTTTCGGGGAAAAGATCGTCTTCCACCGCCCTGACGCAATTGACGGGAATATATTCTTTGCTGAACCGGCGCGACAAATAGACAGGATATAGCTGCTGCCCTTCTACCGACGTATAATACGGAAAGTCTGCACCCGCATACAGGTGCAACCCGATAGCGATGGCGTTTTCGGTAATGGCGGCGCCCGGTGCATCAAAAGGCCCGAAATAGCTGACGAATTTCGGCACCTCGTAAGCCGGAAAATACAGCTTTACCAGCCTGAAGGCCTTGTTCAGCTCTTTCTCGGCCCCCGAAAGATCGCTGAACATATCTTTCACCTGCGCATACACCGGTGCATAGCTGCGGTAAAACTGCTGGTTGGCTGCCGGCAATACCTTATTGGAATCGCCGATAATGCCTGCACCCAGGATATTCGCCGTAAAATCATTGATAAAATAGGGGAAGCTGGTTTGCATCTGCAGCAAACCCGGGTAAAGCTGGTTGGAGTCGATTTCAAAATAAGCTTTATCGAAACGGTTGATCGTCGTATTCACCTGGATGGCACTGGTATCGGGGGTCGTATCGTTACCGTTGCCACAGGAAAGCAGCAAGCTTAACAACAGGAAATATATCCAACTGAATTTCATCCCTCTGAAACGATTCTTCATTTGATTTGTTGTTGTACAGGGTTCGTACATTCGGAAATTAAAATTACCCTAATATGCTGAAAATTGCGTTGTCGCAGCAGAACTACCATATCGGCAATTTTGCCGCCAATGCCGAAAAAATGATCCATGCCATCAGGCAGGCCGAAGCAGCGTCGGTGGATCTGCTGGTATTTTCTGAGCTCAGCGTTTGCGGCTATCCTCCGCGCGATTTTCTCGAATTTGAAGACTTTATCCGGGAATGTTATGTGGTTATAGAAAGATTGAAAAAAGAAACCGGCAACGTTGCCGTGATCGTGGGCGCACCCGAACGAAACCCGCAAAAAGAAGGAAAGGACCTGTTTAACGCCGCCTGGCTTTTGCACGAAGGGGAAATAAAAGCCGTAGCAAGAAAAACCTGCCTGCCCACCTATGATGTATTTGATGAATACCGGTACTTTGAACCGGCCTATGAATGGTCGGTGATCCCTTTTAAAGGGAAAAAGATAGCGCTGACCATTTGTGAAGACATCTGGGCATTGACCGAAAACCCGTTGTACCGGGTAAGACCCATGGATGAGCTGATCAAATATGCGCCCGATCTCATGATCAACATCTCGGCTTCACCCTTCGACTACGACCACGATGACGACCGCAAAGAAGTGGTGCGGGCCAATGTACTGCGGTATAAGCTTCCCATGATCTATTGCAACGCGGTAGGTTCTCAAACCGAAATTGTTTTTGACGGAGGGAGCCTGGTGTACAATGCTGCCGGCAACCTGGTGAAAGAGCTGAAATATTTCGAAGAGGATTTTGCGGTGGTGACAATGGACGATGATATGTATCGCTGTGGCGAAACAGGTGCAGCTGTTCGAACCATGGATAAGGAAATGCGGGCATCGCGCATCTGCGATCCCGAAAAGATCATCGACTTTCTTACCGCCGGTAACAATATTGAGCAGATCTACCAGGCATTGGTGCTTGGCATCAAAGACTATTTCGGCAAGATGGGCTTCACCAAAGCCATACTGGGCAGCAGCGGCGGTATCGACAGCGCTGTTACCCTAGCCCTTGCCTGCGATGCCCTCGGCGCCGCCAATGTACACGCGGTATTGATGCCCTCCGAATTTTCATCGGGCCACTCTGTTGACGATGCAGTTGCGCTCAGCAAAAACCTGGGCAATCCCTTTGATATCATTCCCATCAAAAACCTGTACGAAGCTTTCCTGGAAGCACTGGCGCCGGTTTTCAACAACAGCCCCTTCGGCATCGCCGAAGAAAACATCCAAAGCCGCAGCCGCGGCAACCTGCTGATGGCCATCTCCAATAAGTTTGGTTATATATTGCTGAATACGTCGAACAAAAGCGAATTGTCGACCGGGTATGGAACACTGTATGGCGATATGGCCGGCGGATTGGGTGTATTGGGTGATGTATATAAAATGCAGGTATATGCGCTGGCGCGGTACATCAACCGGAAAAAAGAGATCATCCCGCTGCATATCATCGAGAAAGCGCCTTCGGCCGAATTAAGGCCCAACCAGAAAGACAGCGACAGCCTGCCGCATTACGAGCTGCTGGATAAAGTGCTGTACCAGTATATTGAAAAACACCAGGGGCCGCAGGAAATCATTGATATGGGCATCGATGAAGCGCTGGTGCGTCGCGTGCTAAAGCTGGTTAATACGAATGAGTATAAAAGAAACCAGTTCTGTCCCATTATCCGCGTAAGCGCCAAAGCCTTTGGCGTGGGGCGCCGTATGCCGATTGTAGGTAAATACCTTAGTTAAAAAAGTAGCCCCCGTATAGACATACAGGGGCTCTGTTTATGAAATCAGCAGATAAAAAGAGATATATCAGGATGGATGTATTATTTCATGAGACCTTTGAAGAAGCGACCGAACGGATAACCGGATTGTTTGCGCCGAAGGCGGCGGAAAGACAATTCAAGAAGCGGAAAAGCGGTAGGAATGCTTTTCTTCATAAGGGTGGATTTTGCTTATTAAAACATAAATTCAAGGTTTTTATTGTGCTCTTGGCAGAAGAATTGCATCAGCTAGTTACTAATTTGCATAAATAAATTTCAGATATGTTGCCCACTTCGGAAGATATCCGCCAGTTGGATGAGAAGATCCAGTACCAGGGCGTTTTCATCAGCCGCCTCCGGGAAGAGGTTGGACGGGTGATCGTTGGACAGTACCAGATGCTCGACCGGCTGCTGATCGGTTTGCTGAGCAACGGCCACGTGCTGCTGGAAGGTGTGCCCGGCCTTGCAAAAACCCTGACCATCAAATCGCTGGCGCAGGCCGTACAGGCAAAGTTCAGCCGCATCCAGTTTACGCCCGATCTGCTGCCGGCCGATGTTATCGGTACCATGATCTACCAGCAGCAAAAAAATGAATTCGTGGTGCGGAAGGGCCCCATCTTCGCCAATTTCATCCTGGCCGATGAGATCAACCGCGCGCCCGCCAAAGTGCAAAGCGCCCTGCTGGAGGCGATGCAGGAAAGGCAGGTAACGATTGGCGACAGCACTTATAAGCTGGAGGAGCCATTCCTGGTGCTGGCAACCCAGAACCCATTGGAGCAGGAGGGTACCTATCCGTTGCCCGAAGCGCAGGTAGACCGCTTTATCATGAAAGTGATTGTAGGATATCCCAGCAAGGAAGAAGAGCAGCTGATCATCAGGCAGAACGTACAGGGCGAAGCGCCTGAAAAAGTATCGCCGGTGGTGAGCATGCATGACCTGCTAGAGGCCAAAGCGCTTACCCGCAAGATTTATATGGATGAAAAAGTGGAGAAGTACATTCTTGACATTGTATTCGCCACCCGCCAGCCCGACGGTTATGGCCTGTCGAAGCTGAAGCCCCTGCTCGCCTATGGCGGGTCACCCCGTGCCAGCATCAACCTGGCGCTGGCGGCCAAAGCGCATGCCTATTTATCGCAGCGCGCCTTTGTTATTCCCGACGATGTGAAAGCCATCGCCAGGGATGTGTTGCGTCATCGCCTGGGCCTCACCTACGAAGCGGAAGCCGAAAATGTAAACGTGGAGCAGGTGGTGGAAGAAATCTTAAAAACAATCGCGGCGCCCTGATGGCCATGACCACGGCAGACATATGGAAGAAAGTAAAAGAGCTGGAGATAAAGAGTAAAAAGCTCACCCGGCATCTCTTCACAGGCGAATACCACAGCGCGTTTAAAGGACGCGGTATGTCGTTCAAGGAAGTGCGTGAATACACCGCAGGAGATGATATCCGGTTTATCGACTGGAATGTATCGGCCCGTTTTAACCATCCGTACAGCAAGCTGTTTGAAGAAGAGCGGGAGCTGACCATGGTGTTGCTGGTAGATATCAGCGCCAGCGCCGGCTTCGGTACCGTTCATGCGCGCAAGAAAGACATCGTTACCGAAATCGGCGCCGTGCTTTCCTTCTCGGCCATCAGCAACAACGACAAGGCAGGCGCCATACTGTTCAGCGACACCATCGAAAAACTCATTCCGCCTAAAAAAGGGCGCGACCATGGACTGTACATTACCCGCGAGCTGCTGACCAGGGAAGCCACCAAAAAAGGCACGGATATCGGTGCCGCGCTGCGTTACCTGAACAATACCACGCGGCAACGCTGCATCGTGTTTGTGCTCAGTGATTTTCTGGATCCGGCATTTTCCGACGGGCTGCGGGTGGCGGGGAAAAAGCACGATGTAATTGGTGTTAAGATATATGATCCGATGGATATTCACCTGCCCGAAGCAGGATTGCTGGAGGTGCAGGATGCGGAGACCGGTGAGATTGTACTGGTAGACAGTGGGAGCTTTGCGGTAAGGAAAGATCACCAGGATCATTTCTTTCAGCATACGGAATGGTGCAAGCAGGTGTTCACCCGTGCCGGTTGCGACCTCCTGCATATTTCGACCACAGAAGACTATGTAAAAGTATTGCAGAAATTTTTTATTGGGAGGAGCTGAACCGACATGAGATATTTTCATTTGTTCATAACTGTTATTACCCTCTTAACCCTCGCCACTGCCCGGGTGTCGGCGCAGCATATACAGCTCAGGGCATCGGTCGATAAGAATAATATTCTCATTGGCGAACCTGTATTGCTTACGCTGGAAGGCGAGTTTCCCGGGAATACGCCGCATAGCTGGTTCAACACAGACAGTATTCCGCATTTTGAGGTAATCGAACGCACGGCAATCGACACCGCGCACCAGGGCACCGATCAGTTCCTCAAACAGGTGCTGAGAATTACTTCATTCGACAGTGGCAGCCAGGTTATTCCGATGTTATCGCTGAAGGTGGGCGACAGCAATTACCTGACCGATTCCATCCCCATCGAAGTAGGTTATACACCCGCCGACCCCAACAAGCCCTATCACGATATCAGGGATATTATTGAAGTGCCGGCCGAAGAAGGGAATGACTACCTATTATATGCTGTTGCCGCGGCGACCGTGCTGGCTTTGCTGCTGGCCCTGTATTTCCTGTTCAGGAAGAAAAAGCCGGCCGTTGTACGCGAAGTCAAACAGCCGCCGAAGTCGGCTATTGAAAACGCAAGGATTGCGTTACAGGCTTTAAAAGGAGATACGCTCAACGATGCGGGCAGGGTCAAAAATTATTACAGCCGGCTGAATGAGATCCTGCGTGAATACCTGCTGCTGAAGAAAATACTATCAACCCCCGATGGCAGCAACCGTGATATCCTGTTTGCCGTTCAGTTGCGGCTGAACCAGTCCGAAAAGCAACAGCTGGCAAAGGCGCTGGTACTGGCCGATGCCGCCAAGTTTGCCAAATACCAGCCAACGGACACCGACCACCGCGAAGTGTTTGACACCATTGCATCATCTATAGAAAAAGTAGAGCAGTTTGATAACAAGGTACTTTCATAGCGTATTTTTCGCCTGGCCTTCGGTGTTATGGCTGCTCCTGCTGATACCCCTGCTGGCTGGCTGGTATTGGCGGAAGGGCCGTTTCAGCCGTGCAACGGTAACGGTGTCGGAAACGGGCTCGTTCAGGGCCGGCAGCAGGGGCTGGAAAACCCGGCTTATCCACCTGCCTTTCGTGCTGCGGCTGCTGGCCCTGGCTGCATTGATTTTTGCGCTGGCGCGCCCGCAAACAAAATTCGACGAAGAGCAGGTAACAGGCGAAGGTGTGGATATAGTACTTTGCATCGACGTGAGCGGTTCCATGCTGGCGCAGGATTTCACGCCCAACCGGCTGGAAGCTGCCAAAGACGTGGCCGCCCGTTTTGTCGACAGCCGGAAAACAGACCGCATGGCCGTTGTGATATTTTCAGGTGAAAGCTTTACGCTTTGCCCGTTGACCACCGACAAGGCCGTGATCAAAAGCCAGTTGTCCAATATCCAGAGTGGTCTGCTGGAAGACGGCACGGCCATCGGCTCGGGACTCGCGACCAGCGCTGACCGGCTGCGGGGCAGCAAAGCGAAAAGCAAGGTGGTGATACTGCTGACAGACGGCGAGAACAACGGCGGACAGGTACCGCCTGTTACCGCCAAAGAAATTGCCAAAAAGCTGGGTGTTCGGGTGTACACCATCGGCGTGGGCACCGAAGGCATTGCAAAAATCCCGGTGCAGTCCGGCAACGGCCGGGTAGTGATGCAGGAGCAGAAAGTAACCATTGATGAAAAGCTGCTTACTGAAATTGCCCATGAAACCGGCGGACGGTATTTTCGTGCACACGACAATGCAGGACTGGAAAATATTTACGCGGAGATCGACAAGCTTGAGAAAACAACATTTGAAGTGAACGCATTGAGAAGATATACCGAAAGGTTTTTGCCGCTGGTGCTGGCAGCCATTTTTTTCCTGGCGCTGGAATGGACCCTGCGACTGACCCTGCTTAAAAAATTTCCCTGATGGAAGCAAGGGTATATAAATCTACAGGCAGCTGGTACACGCTGAAAACGAGCAGGGGGCAGGTTTTCCAGGGGCGCATCAGGGGTTCGCTGAAGCTGGACGATATTACCAGCACCAACCCGCTGGCGGTGGGCGACTGGGTGGATATAGAGCCGGAAAACGAGCTGGAAAAAACCGTTATGATAACGGGCATCCATGACCGAAGAAATTACATCACCCGGGTTTCGCCGCATCGCAAAACACAGCACCATATCATCGCTTCCAATCTCGACCAGGCCCTGCTGGTAGCCACGATCAGGGAGCCGCGTACCTCGCAGGGGTTTATTGACCGCTTCCTGGTATCTGCCGAAGCCTATCATATTCCTGCCATCCTTGCTTTCAACAAGGCCGATGCGTACCGCGATAAAGACCTGGAGAAATACGCCGAATGGGAAGATATGTACCGCGAAATCGGCTACCAGGTATTGCTGGTAAGCGCTGCCACGGGCGCAGGCATGGAGGCCGTGAAAGCTTTGCTGACAGGCAAAACAACCCTGTTAAGCGGGCATTCGGGCGTTGGCAAGTCGACCTTTATCAACAGCGTTTTTCCCGCCATGGATTTGCGTACGCAGGAAGTAAGCGGCTGGAGCGGCAAGGGCCTGCATACCACTACTTTTGCCGAGATGTACGACCTGCCGGGTGAAGGCAGCATTATCGATACACCCGGCATTCGCGAGCTGGGGCTGGTTGCCATTGAAAAGCAGGAGCTGTCGCACTACTTCCCGGAAATGCGCATGCGGCTGAACGATTGCCAGTTCAACAACTGCCTGCACATGAATGAGCCCGGCTGTGCCGTAAAGGCAGCGGTTGCCGATGGCCATATTCACATGGACCGGTATGTAAGCTATTGCACCTTGCTCGATTCGCTTACGAAATAAATTTCCTTGCGGTGTTGATCAGCAGCTTGCTTTCCAGGAAATGGGCAAGTTCGGCAACGGCTTTGTTGTCGCGGTCGATGGCCATCTTGGTCTGCTTCGGGTAGAGGCAAATGCCTGTGTAGATATTGTAATGAAGGGTGAGCGGCTGCCCCTTGTATTTGAAATCCCAGATCAGCGAATCGAAATCGTCGAGCTTACTGCTGAAGCGGATCTTCAGCTCGTCAGACAGGAGGTTGGCGACCTGGTAAAACCGTTTTAATCCGCCGTCTTCGTCAATAACGGCTTCGGTGAAGCCTTCATGGGTGTGTAATACTGGGCACATATGGGTAGGGATTTTGTTATATGGCAAGCCGGATCAGGCCTTGAACTTCTTGGCCTTCGGTACTTTTTCACCCGCCAGTATCCTTTCGGCACCTACGTTTGCACCGTTGCTTGAACAGCCGTTTTTCGGCTTGGTCAGTGAACAGGCGCTCAGTAACACGAGGCTGAGGGCAAAAAACAGCACAGAACCTATGCGATAAGTTCTCATACGGATATTTATCCTCATAACGCTGAAGGGGGTGGGAATATTATCAGGGTGTTCGGGTATTCTCATCTTTAAACCAGCCGGAGTAGAATATATAGTTGTTGGCGATTCTCTGTATCTCATTCCTGATCAGCTCATTGGATATATCTTTCACCTTTTTCGCCGGCACACCCGCGTAGATGCTGGCCGGCTCGCAAATGGTGCCTTCCAGCACTACCGCACCGGCGGCGATGATGGTATTGCTGTGTACCACGGCATTGTCCATCACAATGGCGCCCATGCCCACCAGCACATTGTCGTGCAGGGTACAGCCGTGCACACAGGCCAGGTGACCGATCGACACATTATTGCCGATAATGGTTTTGGTTTTCTCATACGTGGCATGCAGCACTGCATTGTCCTGCACATTCACTTTATTACCCATGCGGATGCTGTTCACATCGCCCCTGATCACGGCGTTGAACCAGATACTGCATTGTTCGCCGGTAACCACATCGCCCACCACGGTGGCATTCGGGGCAATAAAATTGTCGGGTCCGAATTCGGGATAAACACCCTTTACAGGTAAGATCGTTGCCATAGGCCAAATATCGCCATCTTTGCCGAATGAGCGCAGCCATCAATTTAAGACAGCTATTTCTCCGGCATGTGGGGCAAACATCCGATGCGCCTCTCGCCCTGGAAATCGTGAAAGCGAAGGGCATGGAGCTGGAAGATGCCGCCGGTAAAAAATACCTCGATCTCATTGCCGGCATCAGTGTTTGCAATGTAGGGCATTGCCATCCGAAAGTGGTGAAAGCCATCCGCCGGCAGGCGGGCCTGTACCAGCACGTGATGGTATATGGCGAGCTGGTACAATCGCCCCAGGTGATGTATGCAAAGCTGCTGACCAGCCGCTTACCGGCTTCGCTCAACTGCGTGTATTTTACGAACAGCGGCGCCGAAGCAACCGAAGCAGCCATGAAGCTGGTGAAACGTGCCACCGGCCGCACCCATATCATCGCTTTTAACCAGTCGTACCATGGCTCTACGCAGGGTGCACTCAGCCTGTTGGGAGATGAATACTGGCGGAATGCTTTCCGCCCGCTGCTGCCGGCTGTGATCCATGCCGACTACAATGATTTCGGCATGCTGGAGCAGATCGACCGGCACACCGCTGCTGTTTTTGTGGAAGCGGTGCAGGCCGAAAGAGGGGTGGTGGCAGCGCAGAAGAAATGGCTAACGGCCTTGTGTAAACGCTGTAAACAGCAGGGCGCTTTGCTGGTGGCAGATGAAATACAGACCGGCTTCGGGCGTACAGGCGAGCTTTGGGGATTTGAAAATTATAAGATCGTGCCCGACATCATTTTGCTGGGCAAAGCGCTGGGCGGCGGGCAGCCCCTGGGCGCCGTGGTGGCCGGCCGCGAGCTGCTGCAGTTGTTTGCCGGCAGCCCGGTATTGGGTCATATTACCACTTTCGGTGGCCACCCGGTTTCCTGCGCTGCGGGACTGGCTGCTTTTAAGGTGCTGTTGAAAGAGAAGTACCACCAGAAGGTGCGGGAAAAGGAAAGGCTCTTCCGGGTTTTATTGCAGCATGAGGCGATCAGGGAAGTAAGAAGCAACGGCCTGTTACTGGCAGTAGCATTTGATGATTTCGATACCAACAAAAAAATCATCGATGCCTGTATCGAGAGGGGCGTGTTTACAGACTGGTTTTTATTTGCACCTCATTGCATGCGCCTGGCGCCGCCGCTGATCATCACCAGAAACCAGGTGCGCAAAACGGTGAAGATTATCCTGCAGGCGATAGACAGCGTACTGAAAAAATAAGCCGGTTACAGGTTGTTGAAGAGGAAGGCAGCGATGACAGCGCCCAACAGCGGTCCCACCACAGGCACCCAGGCATACTGCCAGTCGCTCGATCCTTTGCCGGCAATCGGCAGGGTGGCGTGTGCGAGCCGCGGACCAAAATCACGTGCCGGGTTGATGGCATAACCGGTGGGTCCGCCGAGCGATAAGCCGACACCCAGTACCAGCAGCGCCACCGGCAGTGCGTCGAGCGCACCAAGGCTTTCCTTGGGCGCTATGATCAGCAAAACGGCCAGCAGGAAGATGGCCGAAGCAATGGTCTCCGTCAACAGGTTGAAGAAAGGAGCGCGTATGGCGGGCCCGGTGCAGAATACCGCAAGCTTGGCCGAGGCATCTTTGCTTTCGGCGAAATGTTTATAATAAAGAAGCCATACCAGGATGGAGCCCATATAAGCGCCGGCAACCTGTGCCGCGATATAACCCGGCACCAGCTGCCAGGAGAATTTGCCTGCCAGGGCGAGGCATACCGATACCGCCGGGCTCAGGTGCGCACCGCTAAAGCTGGCAACACTGAATACCCCCACAAATACCGCAATGGCCCATCCAAAGCTGATCACGATCCATCCGCTGTTATTGCCTTTGGATTTTTCCAGCAATACATTGGCAACAACCCCGTTGCCGAAGCTGATCAGGAGGGTGGTTCCGATAAATTCTGCGAAATAAGGATTCATCATAACGGCAGTTTGTTTTTTGTTTTAGGTGACCTGGTATTGTTCGGCAAGGCGGGTAAACTGCGCCACCTGCTCTGCTTCCCATGTTTTCGTATATCCATACTCGTTGGCTATCAGGCTTGCGGTTAGGCCGGCGGCTGCAACAGCGGCTTTTGCATTGAGCAGAATGGCGCGGGTTCTGCGGCAAAGCGCATCTTCTGCCGTCATGCACATTTCTTCCCTTACCGCCCAAACGATCATCGACTGGGTATAAGGCAGCAGGGGATGCAGCGGTGCGGCAAGCGAAGGGCGCTCTTTTTCCAGCGCCCTGATCAAAGGCAGGTCGGTTCCGTAATAATAATCGGCACTGCTGACATCTGCAACCGAGCGGGCGCCGTGTATATAAAGATCGCGCGTTTTGCAGGGAACATTGGGCAGTTGTTGCCGGTCGATGGCTACCTGCAACACATCTTCAGCCATTTTCCGGTAAGTGGTCCATTTGCCGCCGGTGATGCTGATCAGTCCCGAGGGCGCCACTTCAATCAAATGATCGCGGCTCAGCGCGGCGGTGCTGCCGGCATTGCCGCGAACCAGCGGCCGCAGCCCCGAGAACACCGAAAGTATATCGCTGCGCCGGGGATCACGCGCCAGGTATTTGCCGATGTTCTCCAAAATGAAATCTATCTCTTCGCCGGTGGGCTTCGGTTCGATAGACGGTTCCTCAACGGGAACGTCGGTGGTGCCGATGATCACCCGGTCGTGCCAGGGAACGGCAAACAATACCCGCCCGTCGGATGTTTCAGGAACCAGTATGGCCGTATCACTTTGCAAAAAGGATTTGTCGACCACCAGGTGCGTGCCGCGGCTCAGCGACAACACCGGCCGGGCGCCGGGATCGTCGGCCTGCCGGATGGCATCGGTAAAAATACCGGTGGCATTGATATAACAGGCGGCCCTGATATTGAAGTCGCGGTTGTTTAGTGTGTCCGTTACCGTTAGCTCCTTGTCTTTCCCTTCCTGTTTTAAGAAGCGGCTTGCCCGGCAATAATTGAGCAGGCAGGCGCCCTGACCGGCGGCCGTCTGCGCCAGGTTGACTGCGAGGCGGGCATCGTCGAACTGCCCGTCGTGGTAAACAACCGAACCCCGCAGGTCTTCTTTGTAGAGCGTGGGAATCCTCTCCAGCGTTTCCTCACGGGAAAGCATAACCGAAGAACCGAGGCCCAGCCTGCCGGCCATCCAGTCGTATATTTTCAGGCCGATGGTATAATAGGAGCCTTCCCACCATTTATAATTCGGTATGACGAATGACTGGTTTTTGACGAGATGCGGCGCGTTCCTGCGCAGCAGCCCTCTTTCACGAAGCGCATCCATCACCAGCCTGATATTGCCCTGCTGCAGGTAGCGTACGCCCCCGTGTACCAGCTTGGTGGAGCGCGAAGACGTACCCTTGGCAAAATCGTATTGTTCTACCAGGATCGTTTTGTACCCGCGGCTGGCCCCGTCGATGGCGATGCCCAGACCGGTAGCGCCGCCGCCGATGATGCAAAGGTCCCACTGCTCCTGGTGCAGTGCCATGGTCAGCATATCGGCTCTTTTCATCGGGGTAAATGATTTCGTTTGTGCTTATTCGTTAGCCCAGGCAATGCTGGCGCGAACAGCTCTTTTCCAGCCGTCGATATAGGGTTTCATTTCTGTTCGGGACGCGACGGGTTATGTTTCTGTCGGCCTGCCATTGACGTTGTATTTCATGCGTGCTGCCCCAGTAACCGACTGCCAGCCCTGCCAGGTAAGCAGCGCCCAGTGCGGTGGTTTCCACTTCCTGCGGACGCACCACCGGCACCTGCAGCACATCGCACTGAAACTGCATCAGCAGGTTGTTGATGGTAGCGCCGCCGTCAACGCGCAGCTCTTTAATGGGCAGTAGCGCATCCGCTTCCATGGCCTTCAGCACATCCATCGTTTGGTACACGATGCTTTCAGCGGCCCTGGCAATATGCGCCTTGGTGCTGCCGCGGGTGAGGCCGAACACCGAACCGCGTGCATGCTGATTCCAGTAAGGCGCGCCCAGGCCCGAAAGCCGGAACATATACGCCCCTTCGGTGTCTTTCACGCTGGTGGCCAGCGCTTCTATTCTGCCGAGAGCGGATGATGTGCAGCCCGTCGCGCAGCCATTGACAATGGCGCCGCCGATAAAGATGCTGCCTTCCATGGCGTATTCATCCTGTTATTCAGCTTCCAGGCAATGGTGGTTAGCAGGTTGTTCCTGCTGTGCACCAGCTGCTCGCCTGTATGCATGAGCATGAAGCAGCCCGTTCCATAGGTGTTTTTAACCATGCCGGGCTGGGTGCACTGCTGCCCGAACAGCGCCGCCTGCTGGTCGCCCGCAATGCCCGCCATGGGGATATTGGCCGACTTGACAATCGATTCGGTTACGGCATACACCTTCGACGAAGGGATCAGCCCAGGCAGTAAGGAAGCGGGTATATCGAACAGTTTAAGCAGCTCTTCGTCCCATTCGCCGGTTTGGATATTCAGCAGCATGGTGCGCGAGGCGTTCGACAGATCGGTTACATGCACTTTGCCGTTGGTCAGCTTCCACGACAGCCAGGAATCGATGGTTCCGAAAGCAAGCTCGCCTTTCAGCGCCCTGGCGCGGGCGCCGCTGACATGATCGAGTATCCATTTCAGTTTGGTAGCTGAAAAATAGGCATCTATCACCAGCCCGGTTTTTGTTTTGATCAGCTGTTCATAACCGTCGGCCTTGAGGCGGTCGCAGTAGTCGGCGGTACGCCGGTCCTGCCATACAATGGCAGGATAGATGGGTTTGGACGTATTCCGGTCCCATACCACCGTGGTTTCGCGCTGGTTGGTGATACCAAGCCCCGCAATATCGTTGGTGGTGGCGCCGGCTTTGGCAATACATTCTGCGAGTACCGCCAGCTGCGTAGCCCAGATCTCTTCCGGGTCGTGTTCCACCCAGCCCGGCTGGGGATAGAGTTGCGTAAATTCTTTCTGGGCTATTTCGCAGATACGCCCTTCCCGGTCAAAGAGAATGGCCCTGGAGCTGGTAGTGCCCTGGTCAAGCGCGAGGATGAGTTTTTCTGGCATGCATCGTGTTTGGGGATTATAAGATAAGGAGAAATTTGCTTACAGGCTATTGGAAAAAACGAAATGCGTCTCCATCGAACAGCCCTTTGTCGCTGAGTTTGATATGAGGTATCACCAGCAGCGCCATAAAGGAAAGCGTCATATAGGGTGCCTGCAGGGTGCAGCCGAGAGATTTTGCCATGGTATCGATTTGCGTGTAGGCAGCGGCCACCGCATAACCTTCACCGGCGCTCATAAGCCCGCCGACGGGCAGGGGCAATACTGCTTCTTCACTGCCCGATACGCAGCTGAGCCCGCCTTTTGACGCCATCAGCAGGTTTACCGCCCGGCAAATGTCTTCATCATCCAGACCGGCTACAATGATATTATGTGAATCATGGGCTACGGACGAAGCGATGGCACCTTTCTGCAATCCGAAATGACGAATGAAACAGCCGGCAGGCGGTGTTTCCCCGTAACGGTTAACCACAAAGCATTTGAGCAGGTCTTTGCCGGGATTACTCAGCAGCTGCCCTTCCTGTTCAATAAAATCGGCCGGATCGGGATGGATTTTTTCGGTGATCAGCTGTGATTCCAGTGCGCCGATAACAGGCAGCGCTTTAACGGAAACGGGTAACCGAAAATCGGCTACCGATAGTGTTCGGCTATAAAAGTTATTGATGACGGCGCTTTCTGTTTGCGGCAGCAGGGAGCGGCCGTTTTCGGCACAGCATTGGCCGTTGATCCAGGTTTGAAGCGGCAGAAACCGTTCCAGGTCGCTCAGCACCACGAAATCGGCCGGGTCGCCGGGCCGCAGCTGCCCCACGTTCATTTTATAGTGCTCCACGGGGTTTATGCAGGCCGCCTGCAGCACTTTGAAAACATCGATGCCGTAGGCTACGGCGCGGGCGCAGAGCCGGTTGATATGACCCAATACCAGGCTGTCGGGATGCTTGTCGTCGGTGCAGAACATCATCTGGCCGGCATGTGTTTCGAGCAGCGGCACCAGGGCGTCGAAATTGCGGGCGGCGCTGCCTTCACGGACCAGGATCTTCATACCGAGCGACAGCTTTTCGGCGGCCTCGGCTTCGGTGAAACATTCATGGTCGGTGCTGATGCCGGCAGCCACATAGCGGCGGGCGTCGTGGCCCCTGAGGCCCGGCGCGTGACCGTCGACCGGCTTGCCCTGTTTTTGGGCTGCGGCTATTTTTTTGAAAACTTCC
>JASGFZ010000039.1:0-16340 GCA_047605345.1 Flavihumibacter sp.
GTTGAATGAGATTAAGCTGCAACTGGCCGGTTTGAAAGAGCGGCTGCAGGTAGAGTTCAGGATCAACCTGGACGATATCATCGACCAGCCGCGTACCACCGATACACCTGTTCAGGAACTGCAGGAGAAAAGCGACCGCATGAAGAAACGTCTCGAAAACCTGGGTGAAGTAAACCCCACGGCCATCGAAGCGTTTACGGAGATGAAAAAACGGTATGAATTCATCCTGGAGCAGAAGAACGACCTGGTGACCGCGAAAGAAAGCCTGTTGCAAACCATCGCAGAAGTGGAAAGTACGGCCAACCAGAAATTTCTCGAAACCTTCAACCAGGTAAAGGAAAATTTCATCAGGGTATTCAAGGCCCTGTTCACCGAAGAAGACCAGTGCGACCTGGTACTGGAAAGTCCGGAAAACCTGGCGGAAACCGGCATTGATATCATTGCCAAACCGAAAGGAAAACGGCCCTCGTCGATCACCCAGCTGAGCGGCGGAGAAAAAACCCTCACCGCAACCGCCCTGCTTTTCGCGATTTACCTGATCAAGCCGGCGCCCTTTTGTATACTGGATGAGGTGGATGCGCCGTTAGACGATGCCAATGTGGGTAAATTTACAAATATGATCCGCCGGTTCAGCGAAGAAAGCCAGTTTATCATTGTTACCCACAACAAAATGACAATGAGTACCGTTGATGCCATATACGGGGTAACCATGCAGGAAGCAGGGGTGAGCAAACTGGTTCCGGTCGATTTCAGAAGCCTTAATTAAAAAAACGCGTAGCCGTCCACCAACATAAAAGCATTGCCTGCTGGCGGTGCTTTTCTTTTACCGGTAAAAAGACCTGAACTATACACCATATGCGTACTGTTTTACTCCTGATCGCCTCCAATATTTTTATGACCATTGCCTGGTATGGCCACCTCAAACATACCGATACACCGCTCTGGAAAGCGATCCTGTTGAGCTGGGGTATTGCCTTTTTTGAATACTGCCTGATGGTGCCGGCCAACCGTTTTGGCTTCTCGGCGGGCTTTAGCGGGTTTCAGCTTAAGATGATCCAGGAAGTGGTCACACTCCTGGTTTTTTCAACTTTCGCCGTGCTGTACCTGAAAGAGCCCTTCAAATGGAACTACCTGGTCAGCTTCGGCTTTCTGATGGGTGCTGTTTATTTCATGTTTCGCAAATAATGTAGCGGCAGGTAGTAGGGCGCCAGGTATTGCAGGAATGCGCTGCTGTAGCTGCCATTCGCCTGCCGGATGGTTATTTCTTCTTCGCTTGTGGCTGCCGGTGCGGTGGTAAGGGCATACATTACCCGGAAAAAACCATGGGATTCCGATTGTTTTACCAGCAGCTTTTCAGCGATAAAATACCCGCGTTCTTTTGCCCGTGTTTCCAGTTCGGCGGCGCGCAAAAAAGGCATCAGCAAATAAAAGTTTCCTGCCGGCGCCAGCCATTCCCATCCCTTTTCCAATAGAAGCGAAAGCGGTAACGCGGTTTCGTGCCTGGCCAGGTTCCTGTTTACCGTTGCCGCCTGTAAGGCGTCTTTGAAAAAAGGCGGGTTGCAAATGATAAGATCAAACTTTCCTGCGGGCTGGTAACCGACTGCATTGGCCTGCTGTACCGTTATCTTTTCTGCAAAAGGACTTGCCGCCACATTTTGCGCGGCCTGCCGGCAGGCATTTTCATCTATCTCGATCGCCGTCATGCGCATATCCCTTTCCTGCGCCAGCATCAGGCTGAGCAGGCCGGTACCCGTGCCGATATCGAGACCGGTTAACCGGCCATCTGCCGGTGTCTGCGCACAAACCCAGGCACCAAAAAGACAGGCGTCGGTACACACTTTCATGGCTGTTTTGTCCTGGTGAATGGTAAACTGCCGGAACTGGAAAAATGTCTGCTTCATACGGTTACCAGCCGGCCCTTGCCGTGGGCACGGTATCCAGTGGAGAAAAATCCTGCCGCAGGTATTTATACCAGGCAGTAATGGCAATCATCGCTGCATTGTCGGTTCAATACGGCAAGGGAGGGTAGTAGGTTTGCCAGCCCAACGCTTCGCCGGTTTGCTTCAGCGCGGTGCGCAATCCGCGGTTGGCAGATACGCCGCCGGCCAGGCAAACGGTTTTGATACCGGTTTCGGCCGACGCTTTTTTCAGCTTATTCATCAGTATGCTTACGATGCGGTGCTGGATGGACGCGCAAATATCCGCCCTTCTCCGCTGGGCAAAGGCAGGATCTTTTGCGTTGTTTTCCTGCAGAAAGTAGAGGATGGCCGTTTTTAATCCCGAGAAACTGAAGTTGAGTCCGGGAATATTCGGTTCGGGAAATACAAATGCAAACGGGTTGCCCTGTTGCGCATACTGATCGATAAGCGGACCGCCGGGATAGGGCAGGCCGATCAGCTTCGCTGATTTGTCGAATGCTTCCCCCGCGGCATCGTCGATCGTTTCACCGATCACTTCCATTTCATACGGCGAAAGACAACGAACGATCTGGGTATGTCCGCCGCTCACCGTGAGGCAGAGAAAAGGGAAGGAGGGTCTTTCTTTTTCGATGAGATTGGCCAGCACATGCGCCTGCATGTGGTGAACGGCAATCAGCGGTTTGTTCAGCGCCATGGCCATCGATCGCGCAAACTGGGCGCCCACGAACAAGGCGCCGATAAGCCCGGGGGCCTGCGTGAAAGCAACCGCATCGATCTCGTGCACACCAATATGCGCTTCCAGGAGCGACTGGGAAAATACCGGAACAATCTGTTGCATGTGCGCCCGGCCGGCCAGTTCAGGTACAACGCCGCCGTATATTGCATGGATCTGCTGGGATGCGATGATATTCGAAATGATTTCTCCGTCGCGGCAAACAGCCGCCGCAGTTTCGTCGCAGGAAGTTTCAACGGCTACTATTACAGGCATGGCTACTTACTTCTGATGGCTACCACAGGGTCCATTTTTGATGCTTTGATAGCGGGAATAATACCGGCCAGCAAACCGGTAATGATACAAATGGATACTGCCAGCACCATGATCGGTATAGAAATAGATATGGGGAAACCCATACTGCCTGAAACGATTTTGGTCAGCGCAAAAACCAGCAATATACCCACCAGCCCGCCCATAATGCAAAGGAAGGCCGATTCCAGTAAGAACTCCAGCAGGATGGTGAGCTTTTTGGCGCCGATCGCTTTTTTCAAACCGATCTGCGGCGTTCTTTCCCGAACGGTGACAAACATGATATTGGCTACACCGAACATGCCGACGAACAGCGATAAACCGGCGATGGCCCAGCCACCCATATTGATACCGGCAAAAATGCTGCTGGTGAAATTGAGAAAATAATCCATGTCGTTCAGGCTGAAATTATCGGTTTGGGTAGGTTTCAGCTTGCGGATGGAACGATAGGCCGCAGTGGTTTCATCCCTTACCATCGCCAGCGTAGAGCCCGGACCGCCTTTTACCATGATCCTCGGATTCGCCCATTTGTCTTTCACCAGGGTCTTCAGGAAAGCATAAGGCATAACCAGGCAATCATCAAATTGCCAGCCCCCGCCCATATTCGAACCCTGTTTTTTAATCAGGCCTACAATGTTGATGGTTCTGTCGAATATCTTGATCTGCCTGCCGATGGCTTTGGTTGCCACGCCAAACAACTGTTCGGCGGCATTGGTGCCGATAACGGCGTAGTTGGCGCCCCGGTCAAAATCAACTGCCTGCAAATAACGCCCGTCGGCAATCTCCACATTCTGGATACTGTTGAAATCTTCTGTTACGCCATACATGGCTACATTGTCAAGCGCCACATCATCCAGCTCGGCCTTATCGGTGCGCTGTATGGTAAACGCCAGTTTGTACCCCGCCGGTAAGGCTCGCTGCAACTGCTGCATTTCCGTGTATTTGGGCTCAGGCCGGTTCATCAGTTTCCAATAGGGGATAATACCCGTCCAGTCCCATTTGTCGACGAAAACCGTTTCGCCGCCCAGCGACCGGATATCGTTCTGTATATTTTGCTTAAGGCTGTTGACGGTGGCCAGCACACTGATGATGCAGAAAATACCGATGGTGATCCCGAAGAGAGACAGAAAGGTGCGCAATTTGTTCGACCTGAGTTCGCCGAGGGCCATCTTCAATCCCGTGCCCAAAATCTCGAAGGTTTTCCGCATAGCCAAATGTAGCCTGTTTTTCGGTTGCAATTCCGAAAAAACAATCTTATATTACGAGTGGTATGTTGCCCTTGCCTTAGGAAGATATTTATACACTTAAAATAATTTCCAATGGTCACTACTGAAATCAGCGGGATCGACGAATCCTGCGCATCATGGCAAAACATGCTTCGGGAACAAAGAACACATTTTGGCGCACTGAAAGAACAACTGCTGCAAATTTCCGCCCACCAGCACAACCCCGAAAACCTCCGCGAGATAGAACATTTTCAAAACCAGTTTTACATCCAGTTGATCAATATCCACGACCTCAAGCACGCCATCCGCGAGCATATGCAGGTTATCGGGTGGGAGCGCCGGCAGCAGGGGCAGGTCACCGATGCCACCGTTGCAGCGCACGATGAATTACACAGCCAGGTGCTGTACCTGCAACACACCCTGGCGCAGGTTGATAAAGAATTTGGCGCTTTTGCAGCGTCGCTTCAGTAATCATATACAATAGCACAGCGGCGATGAACGCCGGCCGGCCATAAGAAACCAGGCTTATGGGAGGGAATCGTTTTGCCGGTAAACAGGGAGCATAAGAACTAACCCTTACAGCTTGCCTGCAATTTATTGGTTTTCAATTGGTTATTTAAGGTTTCGACGAACGGACACAATTTTGGAAATGGCTGCCCGTTTTTGTGATAATCCGTTTTTAATCCGTAAGAACCAATTGAAAATTTCCCTCCCTATGAACCAACAGCTTTATTTTAATGACCAGGCCCACATTGCAGAGAAGTATCAATTGTTACAGGATCACCTTACCGACAGCAGTAAAATGGCGGTACTGAAGATCCGTAACTGGAAGTTGGTTGAGCACTTACCCGAAACCAGCCAGCGCTACCAGAAACACATGTTACAGACTTTGTTCAACGTGGTGCCCAATGAGTTCATTCTGTGCGAAGTGGGGTATCATTTCGCCCCTCTCCACAACTAAAAAAAGCCGTCTCACGCGAGACGGCTTTTTAGTTTTATCTTGCAGCATATTGTTTGCGCATGAAAAAAGAAGTTGTAATTGTTTCAGCGGTACGCACACCGATCGGGAGCTTTGGGGGTTCACTAATGTCTTTTTCAGCCACTCAACTGGGTGGCATTGCCGTGAAAGCCGCTGTCGAAAGAGCCGGCATCCGGCCTGCAGATGTGCAGGACTTGATCATGGGCTCGGTATTGCAGGCCAATCTCGGCCAGGCCCCGGCCAGGCAGGCAGCCCGGTTTGCCGGGCTTCCCGACAGCGTACGCTGCACCACCGTCAATAAAGTATGTGCCAGCGGCATGAAAGCAATTTCACAGGCGGTTCAGGGCATTTTGCTGGGCGATGCAGAAGTGGTGATTGCCGGCGGCATGGAAAGCATGAGCAACGTACCGTTTTATTCAGACCAGTTGCGGTGGGGAAACAAATACGGCCATTCCACCCTCATAGATGGCCTTGCCAAAGACGGGCTGACGGATGTGTATGACGGAAAAGCCATGGGCTTTGCCGCCGAGCTTTGCGCCGGCACCTGCGGCATCAGCCGCGAAGAGCAGGACGCGTTTGCCACCTCCAGTTACCAGCGCAGCCAGCAGGCCTGGGAAAAAGGCTGGTTTACGGCAGAAATAACGCCGGTTCCGGTACCGCAAAAATCAGGCGATCCCGTTTTGTTCAGCCGCGATGAAGAACCCTGGAAAGTAAAGTTCGATAAGATCGGCAGCCTTAAACCGGCATTCCTCAAAGAAGGAACGGTAACGGCCGCGAACGCATCTGCCATGAACGACGGTGCGGCGGCGGTGCTTTTAATGTCGGCCGATAAAGCCCGTTCCCTGGGCCTGCAACCCCTTGCCGGCATTATCGGTTATGCCGATGCAGAACAGGCGCCCGAATGGTTTACCACCACACCGGCGCTGGCTGTTCCCGCAGCGGTTGCAAAAGCAGGGCTGGCCATGGCCGATATCGATTACTGGGAATTGAATGAGGCCTTTTCTGTAGTAGGTATCGAAAATACCCGCCGCATGCAGCTGGACCCCGAAAAAGTAAATGTACACGGGGGCGCTGTATCGCTGGGGCATCCCCTGGGCTGCAGTGGCGCCCGGATCGTCGTAACACTGCTCAACGTATTGAAAACGCATGGCGGCCGGTACGGCGCGGCAGGCATCTGTAACGGCGGCGGCGGCGCCTCGGCAATGGTCATTAAGCTGTATTAACGGAAAAAATTACCATTCCGTTAGGAAATTGCCCATCGCCGGAGCCAAAAAACCAGCCGCCCCAAACCAATTATTAATTAATATCGTGTACCTAAATAAACGGTCCTTTATGAAGAGCTACCTCGTTGTGTGCGCCCTGCTGATAACAGCCATCACTGCCTGCAAAAAAGAGCATTCCGGCGGTGGCACCGACACACCCACCAACCAGCTGCTTGACAGCTCCCTGTTACTAGCCCGTGATTACTACCTCTGGAACAAACAGATCCCGTCCAGCTTCAGCACATCGTCTTATGCCGACCCCAATGAAGTGATGGAAGGCATCCGCCAGTATAGCATGGAAAGCGGGTTTTCGGCACCGGTTGACCGCTGGAGCTTCGGTTCGCTGAAAACGGAGTGGGACCAGGTAAGCAGCGGTGTGGCAGGCGATATCGGCATCGGTATTTTTTTCCGCACGATTTCTGACCTGCGCGTAACCAATGTGGAGCCGGCTTCAGCCGCCGGTAAAGCGGGGGTTCAAAGAGCCTGGCGCATTACCAAGATCAACGGCAACAGCCAGATAGATACCAGCAGCGCTTCCATTACCCGTATCGTAAATGCCGTATTCGGCTCATCGCCTGTTTCACTCAGCTTCACCAAGCCCGACGGCAGCACGGCCGACATGACCCTTACACCGGGTAGTTACACCGAACAGCCCATTGCGCTGGACACCGTGTATAACGCCGGCTCAAAGACGATCGGCTATTTCGTGCTGAACTCTTTTCTGGGCGATGTCAACAACATGAAAGCGGCTTTTGCCAACAGCTTCCAGGACTTTACCAATGCCGGGGTTACCGATATGATCGTAGACCTTCGGTACAATGGCGGTGGATATGTGGCCCTCCAGGAAGAGCTGGCCAATTACCTGGTGCCGGCGGCCCGTAATGGCTCCGTTATGTATATGGAAACTTTTAACGACGATCTGGCGCAATACAACGATACCGTCAGCTTCAGCAAGAAAAGTTCTCTGGCGCTCAACAGCATTGTGTTTATCCTGTCGCAGAACACCGCTTCAGCCAGCGAGGCCCTGATCAATATTATGCGCGCTGCCATGACCGATGTAAAACTTGTTGGCCCCAGCAATTCGCACGGCAAGCCTGTCGGCTTCTTCAATATCCCGGTGGGCGACTGGTATGTTTTCCCGGTTTCGATCCGCATCGTAAATGCCAATAACGAGGGCAACTATTTTAATGGCTTTGCCCCCGATAAAAGTGTGGCCGACGGCCTCGACAAACAGTGGGGTGATCTCGACGAAGACTGCCTGGCGATGGCCTATAAATACCTCACCACCGGCAGCTTCCGCAGCAGCCTGCGCCAGCAGGAAAACGCCAGCGACGAAAACATCCGGGCTTACAACAGCATGCGCTCTCCCAAACCATCCATCATGGTGGAACAAAAGATTCCCGGCAGGTGATCGTGCAGAGTTTTGGGCAATTGACGGCGATCCAATATTTTTGCCACTCCAAAACAAGATAAATGGCAAGATCAATTGCATTTAGAGAGGCACTCCGTGAAGCGATGAATGAAGAGTTTCGCCGCGACGACCGCGTTTTTCTTATGGGAGAAGAAGTGGCCGAATACAATGGCGCCTATAAGGTAAGCCAGGGTATGCTGGACGAATTCGGCCCGAAAAGGGTGATCGATACCCCCATCTCCGAATTGGGCTTTGCGGCTATCGGTGTGGGTGCCGCCCAAAACGGTCTGCGCCCCATTGTAGAGTTCATGACCTGGAACTTCGCCGTACTGGCGCTGGACCAGATACTCAATACTGCCTCTAAAATGCTCGCCATGAGCGGCGGCCAGCTGAGCTGCCCGATTGTTTTCCGCGGGCCCAACGGCTCTGCCGGCCAGCTGGGTGCGCAGCACAGCACGGCTTTTGAAAGCTATTATGCCAATATTCCCGGTTTAAAAGTGGTATCGCCCAGTAACCCGTATGATGCCAAGGGGCTGCTGAAACAGGCCATCCGCTACGAAGAAGATCCCGTGATCTTTATGGAGAGTGAAGTGATGTACGGCGATAAAGGCGAAGTGCCCGAAGAAGAATATTATATTCCCCTGGGAAAAGCCGATGTGAAGAAAGCCGGTTCGGATGTGACCATCGTGTCTTTCAATAAAATGATGAAAGTGGCCCTGGGCGTTGCCGCAGAGCTGGAAAAAGAAAACATCAGCGCTGAAGTGATCGACCTGCGTACGATTCGTCCGCTCGACTGGCAAACCGTTCTGGAGAGCGTGAAGAAAACAAACCGGCTGGTGATCGTGGAAGAGCAATGGCCTTTTGCTTCCATTTCTTCCGAACTGTCGTACCGCATCCAGAAAGAGGGATTCGATTACCTGGATGCGCCCATCCGCCGCATCACGGCTGCCGATGCCCCGCTGCACTATGCACCCAACCTGGTGGCGGCTGCGCTGCCCGATGTGCCCAGAACAGTGAAGTTGGTAAAAGAAGTGATGTACCTGCAGAAATAAATCCTGCAGGCAGGGAATTTATCGGCAGGGCTGTACTTTAATGCGCCAGCTTTAAAATGCTGCTAACCGTAAGGAGGAAGCAATAGCTGTAAGCCATCAGCACGCCGGCCAGAACAACGATTTTTGCGGTCAGTTGCCAAACAGAAACTTCTTTGGCAGGTTGGAAGGAATACTTAACTGTGCTCATAGGTGGATGTTTTAATCTTTCAGAGGATAGCACAAAATTAAAAAGCGTGCATTGTTCCGTCAAGTGGACTTTTACGCAAATTTGCATGGTATTTTCCCCAAGACCGAATTTCTTACTTTTGACAGCATTGTTTCTGTCAACCAATAACCTTTGATACATGTCAAGCATTCTGATCATCGACGACGAACGGGCTATACGGAAAACACTGGGAGAGATACTGTCTTACGAAGGCTACAAAATTGAAGAGGCTTCCGACGGAGAAGAAGGCCTGCGGAAGTTCAAAGAGAAAACCTATGATGTGGTGCTTTGCGACATCAAAATGCCCAAGCTCGACGGCATTGAGTTCCTCGACCGGGCGCGTGAAGCCAATGCCGATGTGCCCATTATCATGATCAGCGGACACGGCACCATCGAAACAGCCGTGGAAGCCGTTAAGAAAGGCGCATTCGATTATATTTCCAAGCCGCCCGACCTGAACCGCCTGCTCATTACCCTTCGCAACGCCATGGATAAAACCTCGCTGGTAACCGAAACCAGGGTGCTCAAGCGGAAAGTGAGCAAGACACAGGAAATGATCGGCGACTCACCGGCCATCCAGCGCATCAAAGACACCATTGAAAAAGTGGCGCCCACCGACGCAAGGGTGCTGATCACCGGCGAAAACGGCGTGGGTAAGGAACTGGTGGCCCGCTGGCTCCACGAAAAAAGCAACCGCGCCGCCGGCCCCATGGTGGAAGTGAACTGCGCGGCCATTCCCAGCGAACTGATCGAAAGTGAATTGTTCGGCCACGAAAAAGGCTCTTTCACTTCGGCCATCAAACAACGGATCGGGAAATTTGAACAGGCTTCGGGTGGTACGCTTTTTCTCGATGAAATCGGCGATATGAGCCTGAGCGCGCAGGCGAAGGTGTTACGCGCCCTGCAGGAAGGCAAAATTACCCGGGTAGGGGGCGACAAAGAAATTTCGGTGGATGTGCGCGTGGTGGCCGCGACCAACAAAGACCTGCTGCATGAAGTGGAGGAAAAGAACTTCCGGCTCGACCTCTATCACCGCCTCGGCGTCATACTTATACATGTTCCTTCGCTCAACGAAAGAAGAGAAGATGTGCCGGCGCTGGTAGACCGCTTCCTGGAAAATATCTGTGCAGAATACGGCATCGCCAAAAAAGAAATCGACAAAACGGCGCTCGATGCACTGAAAGACTATAACTGGACCGGTAATATCCGCGAGCTGAGAAATGTGGTGGAAAGGCTGGTGATCCTGAGCGGAAAAACCATTCAGCGGGAAGATGTAATCAACAATGTAGTTCCGCGGAGCTAGCATCCATCTTAACATTTTCTTGACTGTTGCCCTGTCAGATTTTGCGCTTTATAGCGTCATATACAGGCAGAATGGTATTTTTGCCGGGAATTTTTTAAAGCATCCGAATGACTCCGAATCAAATCCTGATCGTAACGATAATTTCTTTACTGATTTTCATTCTGCCTTCCTATGGCTTGCAGAAGCTTTTTACAAAGGCCGGCCGGCCGGGGTGGAAAGCCTGGGTACCGCTGTATAATGTATGGGAAATGATCAGCATTGCGCAGCGGCCGAAGCATTGGTTCTTCTGGCAGTTTATTCCGGTAGTCGGCTGGTTTGTTACCCTCGGCATCTATATCGAATTCATCAAATGCTTTAACAAGTTCGGCTTCTGGGAACATGCGATGACGGCGCTGGTACCTTTTCTCTACTTCCCTTATGTGGGTATGGATAAAAACACCCGCTATATCGGCCCCGACGGCGTGCGGCATTACCGGAAGTCGACCGTTCGGGAATGGATCGACGCAGGTGTTTTCGCCATTGTTGCCGCCACCCTGATCCGCACTTTTGTGTTTGAAGCCTATGTGATCCCTACCGGCTCAATGGAAAAAACCCTGCTGGTAAACGACTTCCTGTTTGTCAGCAAGCTGTCGTACGGGCCACGGATTCCCAATACGCCGCTGGCCGTTCCTTTCGTACACGCTACCCTTCCCGGCTCCGACATGAAGTCTTATTCGGAGCTGATCAAATTGCCTTACAGCCGCTGGTTTGCATCGCCCGTAAAAAGAAATGATGTGGTGGTATTCAATTTCCCTGCCGGCGATACGGTCATCAACCGTCCTGAATTCCAATCGGCCAATCCCTATTATGATGTTGCGCGCCAGCTGGGCAACGGAAATATTGATGTTGGCAGGAAAATGATCCTCGCCAACCCCGACGAGTATCCCCTGGTGATCAGACCGGTCGACAAAAAAGAAAATTACATCAAACGCTGCGTGGCCATTCCCGGCGACACCCTTTCGGTCAGAAACGGGCGTGTATTTATCAATTCGGAGCCCGGGTTCGAGCCGCCTTTTTCACAGATCCGGTATGAAATTGAAACCAGCGGCCAGCCTTTCAACGCCGATGTGATGAAGGAAGAATATGATATAGACATCGACGACCCCAATGAGCTGTCTAATATCGGCGGCAACCGGTTTATGATGCTGCTGACCAACCAGGCGCGTGAAAAGATGGAAGCAAGCGGGCTCGCAAAAAACATCCGGCCCATCCTGTACCTGCCCTCGAACCAGGCAGCGGGACCTTTGGGTTCGCTGTTTCCCTACGATACCATTCACAAGTGGACCATTGACCAATTCGGGCCGCTATGGATACCCGAGAAAGGAAAAACCCTGACACTGACCGACGAGAATTATCCGCTCTATGAAAGGGCTATCCGGGTGTATGAGCACAACAGGTTTGAAAAAAGAGACGGCCGCTTCTGGCTCAATGACCAGCCGGTGACCAGCTATACGTTTAAAATGAATTATTACTGGATGATGGGCGACAACCGGCATGAATCGCAAGACAGCCGTTTCTGGGGATTTGTACCCGAAGACCATGTAGTGGGAGAGGCCTGGATCATCTGGATGAGTTTGAAAAACGGCATCCGGTGGAACCGTCTTTTCAGAAGTATCAAATAATATGAGCCGCCGGCAGCTTTGTTTTGAATATGAATTGTACGAATCGGCGGCAGCCTTGCCGGCTGCCGACAAAATGCTGCTGGAAAAAGCGAAGTCGGTAACCGGCACTGCTTATGCCCCTTATTCGAACTTCAGGGTAGGCGCTGCTGCCGTGCTTGACAACGGGGATATTGTTACCGCCACCAACCAGGAAAATGCCTCTTATCCCGTGGGCATTTGCGCCGAAAGAACCCTGCTTTCTGCGGTAAGCGCCACCCATCCGGGCCGGCGTGTCGTGTCAATAGCAATCAGCTATTCATCGGAAGGGAAAAATGATGTGCCCATCAGTCCCTGCGGACTGTGCAGGCAAACCCTGGTGGAGTATGAGCACCGTTTCGGCCAGCCCATCCGGCTGATCCTGGGCGGAAAAACGGGTCCGGTTTATACCATCGCTTCCTGCGCCTTGTTGCTGCCCTTCGGCTTCACAGCATCCGACTTGCATCGCTGATCAAAACAAGGTTTGCGTACCGAGCGCCCATTTGCTTTCGTGTTCCAGCAGCCATTTTTTTACCGGCAAACCGCCGCCGAAACCGACCAGCGAGCCGTTGCTGCCAATAACCCGGTGGCAGGGAACAATGATCGCGATATTATTTTTTCCATTGGTGCTGGCAGCCGCGCGGATGCATTTGGGATCGCCCAGTTTAATGGCCAGCTGCTGGTAAGAAATGGTTTTTCCATAGGGAATATCCAGCAGGGCCGACCATACCGACTGCTGAAAAGGGGTGCCTTTCTGTGCGAGCGGGATATCAATCCGGCGTTGCCCGGAGAAATAAGCCTTCAGCTGGTTTACGGTTTCTGCCAGCAGGGGGTGAGGTGTTTCTTTCAATTCGGCAGCCACTGTTCTGCCGCACGGCAAAAATGCAGCTCGCAGAGGTGACTAACGGTGGCGCGCAGCCGAAGTAGTCCTACCGGTGAAGCATAATAACTGGTGGCAATTTCCATTAGCCGATTTTTAAGCCATTGGCGACCGGGCGTTCCGGTTGCAGCAATACTACCTCATTTTCTTCGGTATATACACCCAGCACCAGGCATTCGCTCCAAAAATTGGCAATTTGCCTGGGTGGGAAATTCACCACGGCAATCACCTGCCGCTGCAGCAGGTTGCCGGCCTGGTAAAGGCCGGTGATTTGCGCTGACGACTGCCGCAGGCCCAGCGCGCCGAAATCGATTTTCAGCTGCCAGGCCGGTTTACGGGCCTGGGGAAAGGGAGCAACCTCAATAATGGTGCCTACACGAATATCAATTTTCTCAAAATCGTTCCAGCTGATCATTTTTTTGACCGAATTTAAGTGGCAATACGTAAATTCAGGCCTCTTAATTATTCAACTAACCGACTGTTTATTATGGCGCGTACATCAACTTCGCGAAGAAAATTTCTCCAGGCATCAGGGCTTGCCGCTACAGGATTTTTTATTGTACCCCGGCACGTGCTGGGAAAGGGCTTTGTAGCCCCCAGTGATAAACTGAATGTGGCCTCCATTGGAGTGGGTGGCAAAGGGCAAAGTGATATAGCCGAGTTTTTTAAAACCGGTAAGGTCAATATTGTAGCCCTGGCCGATGTTGATGACCGCCAGGCAGTGAAGTCAAGAACGGCCCATCCCAAGGCGAAATATTATCGCGATTTCCGCGAAATGCTGTCGAAAGAACACAAAGGCATCGACGCGGTTTCCATTTCCACGCCTGATAACACCCACGCCAACGCCACCCTGGCCGCCATGCAGCTGGGCAAGCACGTGTACACGCAAAAACCGCTTACGCACGATATCTGGGAAGCCCGGCTGCTGACCGAAGCGGCCAAAAAATACAAGGTCGTTACTCAAATGGGCAACCAGGGGGGCAGCGGCGACGGTGTTCGCCGTGCGCAGGAGCTGATCAATGCCGGCCTGATCGGTGATGTAACCGAAGTGCATTGCTTTACCAATCGCCCGGTATGGCCGCAGGGCATTGCAACGCCTACCGGCCAGTTTGATATACCCAAGGAACTGGACTGGGACCTCTGGCTGGGACCTGCCCAAAAAATAGATTATAACCCCGCCTACCTGCCCTTCAACTGGCGTGGCTGGTGGGCATTCGGTACCGGCGCGCTGGGCGATATGGCCTGCCATATCATGGATCCGGTTTACCGCATCCTGCCGATCCTGTATCCAACATCGGTTGAGTGTTCGGTGGCCAATATCTGGAAAGACATGTGGGTGGAAGGAAACTTCACCGACAGTTGCCCGCCTTCATCGATCATCCACCTCAGCTACGAGCGTACCGACGGCAAGGGCACGATCAAGGTATCCTGGCACGACGGCGGTCTGCTGCCGGTTCGCCCTGACGAATTGCTGCCCGAAGAGCCGTTTGGCAACTGGGATGGCGGAACCCTGTTTGTAGGTACCAAAGGGAAGCTGCTGACCGATTGTTATGGTGAGAACCCGAGGCTGCTGCCAACGGTGCGCATGAAAGAAAACCTGCCGGCGCCCAGCCTTCCCCGTGTACCCGAAGGTCACTATGCACAGTGGGTAAATGCCTGCATTGCCGGTTATGGCAAAGCGACCACCAGCTCACCCTTCGAATACGCCGGGCCGTTTACCGAAAGCATTCTTATCGGCAACCTGGCGATCAGGAGCTGGATGTACAAGAACCCGAACCTGAAAGGATGGGGCGACAAATACCTCGGCAGAAAAACCCTGTTATGGGATGCCAAGAACATGCGCATCACGAACTTCGAAGAAGCGAACCAGTTTGTGAAGCGGGAGCGGCGCGCCGGATGGGAGTTGACGATGTAAAAGGGTTTATGGTTTGTGGTTTATAGTTTGTAGTTGCTGCCGCGTGTGTGGCATTCAGTATAAAAGCAACCTGCCCCACAAGCAGGTTGCTTTTTTTTGCGCTATAAACAGGTTGTTTTTTTCACGCAAAGACCGCAAAGGAGCAAAGGCCGCAAGGAAAGGGAAAGAACTTGTCGGCGTAAAAGCTATTACATCACAAACGCAGGTTTTGTTTCTCACAGAGAACACAAGGAACGGAGACTATGTAAAAAAGCGGATTATAGAAGTTACGTGTAATAGTCATTAGTTGTAATAGCTAATACTCGATCAGACCAGTCATCCCTTGCGTCATTGCTTTGCGTGCTTTGCGGGAACCAAAACTGCACCTACCAGAGCAACGTTCCCCATCCGGAAAGCGCGCTACCATTGCAGAAAGCAGAACTGTACCTATGCAAGAACCAGAACTGCGCCTGGCGTAAAACCTCTCAAACAGTGGCGCTACATTTATGCATGTAAGCTAACAAACAATCACACTCCGTTCCTCCGTGCTCTCTGTGAGAAACAAAACACCCTCGCCCTGCGAGACAAGACTATTGCTCGGTGAGAAACAGAAATCGGCACGCCCAGCGAGCCGGCAAATACAGAAATTACTCCGCACGCGGCAGCAACTCAAACCTCAAACTTCAAACCTCAAACCCAACCAGAAACCATAAACTACAAACTATAAACCACAAACCATAAACCATAACCCTGATTGCTATTCATCCAGCATCGCCGCCAACTCCAGCAACTCATGCCGCTTATACTGATGGCGGTCGTTGTCAAAGCAACAGGCAAATTCTTCCAGTAAAAGCTGGATTTGCCGGCGGGTGGATACCGGGCGGAAGAAGTGGCCGGTAAGGGGAACGGAAATACGGCGAAAATAAGTCTCCACGTCTTTTTGCGAATATACCTGCCCGTTAGTAGGATCAATAAAGAAGCTGATCCGGCTCAGGGGATTCGCAGGCAGATCGGCCCAGTCGCCGCCGTTGAGGTCGTAATAAGCGAGGATATGCTGCTTGGGAATGGAAATGGCCCGGATCGGTATGCTCAGCAGGTCGCACAACACCAGGTAAAGAATGCCATTGCACAAGGCATTTCCTTTTTTACTTTCCAATACATTGTTGAGCAGAAAATCATTGGGCTCTTTATAGTTGACCTCGGTGCCTTTCAGGTGATAATAATTATACAGAATGGTGGTCAGCACATTGGTCTGCTCAAGCGGCGTGAGGTAGTTGTTCAGCTCCAGCCAGATGTTGCGGCGCATTTTTTCCAGGTCCTGCAATACCTGGTTAACCTGAAGATCGGGATAGTGAAACTTAGCCACCAGCAATGCCCCTGCCAGCAGTTCGGGCTCTTCCACCTGTATCCAGCGGGTAAATTCCTTCACCAGGTCGCAATAATGAAGCCGGTGAATCAGCATTTCGATCCTTTCCTTCAACGGACTGGAAGCCTGCCAGTGGCAACCCA
>JASGFZ010000040.1:0-16216 GCA_047605345.1 Flavihumibacter sp.
CCTGTCGTACCTCTCGCCGGGACTCCTGGGTATGAATATGTTCCTTACCCTGGCAGGCAGCACCTCCGCCCAGTTACAGGCTTACGATTCGGCCTCGTATACAGCGCATGATACGATTTGCCGTTTTGTGTACGACCGCGTATTCCTGCACAACAATACAGCGGCGCTGCGCGACTGGAATGCGTTCCCCGCGCCTGTATATACGCCCGCCTACAGACCCACCCAACTGGTGGCGAACGGCCTTGCGCTGCTGCTGCTGGCCGCGGGCGGCCTGTGGGCAGGGTACCGCATACTTACCCTTCACTTTATCAACAACACCTGATATGAAAAGAAGATCGTTCCTGGAACAATCGGCTTTGTCGGCCTTTGCCGTGCTGAATCCCTGGAGCCCGGCTAACGCACATGGATACCCGAAAAGCCGGGCCCGCGGCCGGGCAAAGAATATCATCTTTATGGTCAGCGACGGCATGAGCACGGGCACACTCAACATGGCTTCGCTGCTGCTGGAACGCAGCCGGCAGCAACGCAGCCACTGGCTGCGGTTGTACGACGAAAACAAGGTGAGCCGGGCGCTCATGGATACAGCTTCGGCCAGTTCGCTGGTCACCGATTCGGCGGCTGCCTCCAGCGCCTGGGGCGGCGGGCGGCGCGTGAACAACGGCTCTCTCAACGTGGCCCCCGACGGGCAGCACCGGCTTCCGCTGCTGCAAAAATTCAAGGAAGCCGGCAAAGCCGTTGGCTGCGTCACCACCGTACCGGTAACCCATGCTACCCCGGCCGGCTTTTGTATTTCCAACGGATCCCGGGGCGATATGGCCGAGATAGCTACCCAATACCTGCCGCTGCAGTTCGATCTTTTTCTCGGCGGCGGCACCGACTATTTCAGCGCCGGCACCCGCAAAGACGGCCGTGACATGAACAACGCCTTCCGGCAGAAAGGGTACCAGTATTGTACCGATACCGCCGGCCTGTTGCGCCTGCAACCGGGCCGGCCGGCGCTGGGGCTTTTCGCGCCCGATGCACTGCCCTATGCGCTCGATCGCCTGCACAATACCGACCTTGCCGCCGCGGTGCCCAGCCTGGCGGTAATGACCCGCGAAGCGCTTCGCCTGTTGTCGGGGCAACGCGACGGTTTTGTGTTGCAGGTGGAGGCAGGAAAAGTGGACTGGGCGGCGCATGCCAACGATATCGGTGCCCTGCTGTTCGACCAGGTTGATTTCGACGATGCCGTCGCCGAAGCGATCCGTTTTGCAGAAAAAGACGGCGACACGCTGGTGGTGATCACCACTGACCATGGCAATGCCAATCCCGGACTCTTCTACGGCAAGGAGGCGAATGATCATTTCGACCATATCGCGCGGTTTCAGCATACAAACGACTGGATACTCAACGGTATCGACCGGCAGTTTACCGTAGAACAAACGATCGACCGCGTGTGGCAGGCGCAGCAGATCCGGCTGCAACCTG
Organism: Flavihumibacter sp.; assembly: GCA_047605345.1. Taxonomy (GTDB): domain Bacteria; phylum Bacteroidota; class Bacteroidia; order Chitinophagales; family Chitinophagaceae; genus Flavihumibacter. Next base: position 1,468 of record JASGFZ010000040.1, read on the forward strand.
AAGAGGCGAAGAACCTGCTGCAGCATTATGAAAAGCTCGACGAAACAGGTGTACAACGCCCGGAAGCTGCCTTTCCGCTACCTGGCGCAGGTGCAGGGGCCACATACTTCGGTGGGCTGGGGTTCGATGGACCATTCGGCCGACTATGTAGAGCTCGCGCTTTTCGGCGCCGGAAAGGAGTTGCTGAAACCTTTTATCCGCAACGACGAGCTGCATTACCTGCTGCTGGAAGCCGCAGGGCTGCCTGCCAAAAAAAGCTGATATGCTGCAAGTGCAGGCTTTACAATATTGCTATCCGGGATCGCCGCCGCTTCGGTTTCCGGCATTCGGCTGTGCCGCCGGCGAGGCCCTGCTGGTGACCGGCGATTCGGGCTGCGGGAAAACCACCCTGTTGCACCTGGTCGGCGGACTGATACCACTGCAAACCGGTTCTATTGTGCTGGGAGGCCAGTCGTTTGCCGAATTGTCGTCGCGCGGGCTCGACCGGTTCCGCGCCCGGCATATCGGCATCATCTTCCAGCAGGCGCATTTTGTATCGTCGCTGACGGTGATGGAGAACGTGCTGCTGGCAGCGGCGGGCGCCGGGCGGCAACAAAACAGGCAGGAGGTGGCCGGCATCTTGGAACGGTTGGGCATCGCCCCGCTGGCCGCCAAAAAACCAGCCGCACTGAGTGCCGGCCAGCAGCAGCGGGTTTCGGTAGCGCGCGCACTCCTCAACCGGCCGGCCCTGCTGCTGGCCGACGAGCCTACTGCCAGCCTCGACGACCGGCATACCGCAGAAGTAGCCGCCTTGCTGCTGGAGCAGGCAAACCTGTACCAGGCAGCCCTGGTGGTGGTGACACATGATCACCGGCTTCGCCGGCATTTCACCCATAACCTGGAACTGTCATGATGCTCACGATCGCCATAAAAAATCTTCTTGCGCGCCCGGTGTCGGCGCTGCTGAGCTGGCTGTTGCTGACAGTGAGCATTGGCCTCATATCGCTGTTATTACTGCTGCAGCAAAAGCTCGACCAGGTATTCGCCGGCTTCAACAAGGTTGACCTGGTCATTGGCGCAAAGGGAAGCCCGTTGCAACTGGTGCTCTCGGCCCTCTATCACCTCGATGCGCCCACCGGTAATATCTCCCTGCACGAGGCGGAACGCTGGATGCGGCACCCTTTTGTAGCTGCCGCTGCCCCGCTCGCCTACGGCGACAATTATAAGGGTTATGCCATTGTAGGCACCAATGCAGATTACCTGCGGTTGCTGGCGCCGGCCGACAGCGCGCTGGCATTTCCGTCGGGGCGGGGCGTACTGGCCGGCGCCGGGGCAGCCCATAATTTGTCGCTCAGGGCCGGTGATCATTTTGTTGGCAGCCATGGCAGCCAGGAAGGCGGCGAAGAACATGAAGACTTCCCGTATACCGTGCAACACATCCTGCAGCCAACAGGAACAGCCGTAGACAATATGCTGCTCACCTCTATAGAAGCAGTGCATGAGATCCATGAACATCATGAACACAGCAACGTCAATGAGCATACGGAAGAACAGGAACATACGGCGGAAAAGGAAGAAGAGGTCACTGCCGTGTTGCTGCAATTGCGCAACCCGATGGCCAAACTGCAATGGCCGCGCAAGATCAATGAAGAAACCAGCTTCCAGGCCGCGGTGCCCGTGATGGAAATCAACCGGCTGTTTTCCCTGCTGGGAATCGGGATAGAACTGGCAGGTGCCCTGGCGCTGGTCATCATGCTGCTGGCCGCCACCAGCATTTTTGTTACGCTGTACCAGTCGCTCGCCGATAAAAAATATGAGCTGGCCTTGCTGCGTTCCCTGGGCTTTCCGCCCATCGCGCTGCTGTTGCTGCTTTTGTGGGAGGCCTTGCTGCTGTCTTTGGCCGCCTGTGTGGCCGGCGCCCTGCTGGCGCGTGTTGCGTTGTGGTGGCTGCTGAAGCAGTCGCCGGTTTCGTATGGCGCCGCCCATGGCGCGTGGCCTGCCTTGCGGCTGCAGGAAATGGCCGTTTTCGCGGGTGCCCTCGCGGTGGCGGTACTGGCGGCTTTGCTGCCGGCGCTGCGTGCTTTTTACCTGAACATCTCAAAAACACTTTCACATGCGCAACCGTAAACATATTACCCTGTGGACGGTGCTGTTCTTTCTTTGTTCCTGCACCGATCTTTCCCGTAACTGCATACACCTGGTCAGCCAGCGCTGGGGCGGATGGCTGCGTACCGGGCAACCTTCGTCCGAAGACATAAACGAAGCCGATAACGACAAAAAGCCACCTGCGCAAATCACCGGAACACAACCCCAACGGCTGGAGTGGAAAAACCTGAACGGCATCTTATATGAAAGAAAATGGAGCGAAAAGTTCCAGCAAACCATGGTGTTCCCTGCATTTACGCCCAGCCTGCTGCGCATGAAAGGCAAAGAGTATTTTATCAGCGGTTATATGATACCGTTAGATACCGACAACGGTTTGTACGCCCTGTCAAAAACCACCTATTCATCGTGTTATTTCTGCGGGCAGGGCGGGCCCGAAACCATTATTTCGGTTAAGCTGAAAAAAAAGCCGCGGCGCCCCTATGCCAATGATTATTTCTGCACCATCAGGGGAACCCTTGATCTCAACAACACCGACGACCAGGAATTCATTCTCATTTTTCGCAATGCAGAAGAATACAAACCATAATACCAATATGACTACTTGCAAAAAACTGCCGGTAACCGTTTTGAGCGGTTATCTCGGTGCCGGGAAAACAACGCTGCTGAACCACGTGCTGCACAATAAAGAGGGGTTGCGCGTGGCGGTGATCGTGAACGACATGAGTGAGATAAATGTAGACGCCCGCCTCGTTGCATCGGAAAACCACCTGAGCAGAACGGAAGAAAAGCTGGTGGAGATGAGCAATGGCTGTATCTGTTGCACCCTGCGCGACGATCTGCTGAAAGAAGTGGAAAAGCTGGCCGGGGAGGGACGGTTCGATTACCTGCTCATCGAAAGTTCGGGTATTGCCGAACCGTTGCCCGTTGCGCAAACCTTTTGTTATCGCGACGAGGCGCTGGGCATCGACCTCAGCCGGGTGGCCCAGCTCGATACCCTGGTAACGGTGGTCAATGCGGCCGAGTTCATGAACGATTATGCATCGACCGATACCCTGGCCGGACGCAGGCAGTCTGATATCGAAAACGACCATCGTCCGGTAGTAAACCTGCTTACCGACCAGATTGAATTTGCCGATGTCATCGTGCTCAATAAAACCGATCTCGCCGGCGCCGCCCAGACGGCCGCCGTAAAGCAGGTGCTGCGCCAGTTGAACGCCCGCGCAAGGATCATTACCAGTGAATTTGGCCGGGTTCCGTTGAAAGAGGTACTGCATACCGGTTTGTTCGATTTCGATCGTACGAGCGCCAATGCCGCCTGGATCGAAGAATTGAGCAGAGAGCATGTACCTGAAACCGACGAATACGGCATCTCTTCGTTTGTGTTCCGCGACCGGCGCCCCTTCCACCCGGAACGTTTCTGGCATTACCTCGACCGGCAATGGCCACCGAATATCATCCGCAGCAAAGGATTGTTTTGGCTGGCCAGCCGCCCTTCCCAGGCCCTCAACTGGAGCCAGGCGGGTGGCAGCCTGCGGGCTGAAAAAGCAGGTGTATGGTGGAGCAGCATGCCGATGAAAGAGCGCAGCCGCTATCCCGCATTTATCGAACACCAGCACGCCATCGAAAGCCGCTGGGACAAAGTATTCGGCGACCGGCAGAACGAACTGGTCATCATCGGCCAGCACCTGGTGCCTGGCGCCATCACCAGCGAGCTGAAAAAATGCCTCTGCACCCCCCTGGAAATACAGGAAATGCTCGCCGGTGAAACATTTAAAGACCGGTTCCCTGTCTGATCATTTCCGGCGCAGCAGGTACAGGTTATAGGTATGGGCCGATATGATCATGACCGCCGCCACCGGGATCAGCACAAATACATAGGCTTCGCCAGACAACAGGTTCAGCAGCAGGCATACGAACCCGGCAGCAAACAAGACCACGGGCAGAAGCCGGTGGTGGTGCCGGCGGTATCCATGGTACAGCGAAACAATGCCGAAGCAGAGCGCCAGCCCGATCATCAGCCATTCCAGCCAGGGCAGTTCCGGTAGCTTCGCGCCCAGAAACGGCAAAACGCTTACCAGCAACGGTAACACGGTGCAGTGAATGGCGCAGGCAATGGAGGTAATGATGCCGAGGTGATCGTATTTCATCGAAGCGATTTGATGCAAAACTACATAAATGCAACAATGATGCAAAAATTAAGAAATTTTGCATCCAATGCCGCTTTTCTATAAATTGCAACTAGGTTTCAATTTGTGAAAAGGTATTTTTCCATAAAAACGCTGGCGGGCTACCTGTTGCTCGCTTTGTTCGCCTTCAGTGCCGCACCCAAGCAATTGCTGCATGAATGGCTGGCGGAGCACGAAGACGAAGTGGCGCTTTATGCCGTTCACGGAAAGCCCCTGGTAAAAACCGCCGGCTTTCATTGCGACTGTAAGTTTCCCGTTGTACATACGCCTTTCCATTTTTCCGAGGCCCCGGCACTGCCCCCGGCGCCCGTCGCCTGGTTTCGCCATTCGTTCTGCCAGGAGTTGCCTGTAACGACGGTTGACCGCAGCACCGGCTCTTACCTGCGCGGTCCGCCTGCCGCTTCTTTATTTGTATAAGTTCCTGCTGTTCCGGCAATGCCGGCTATTCATTCATTTTATTTATTGCCCAACCTTGCGCCTGTTCATCACCGGCGGGTTGCTGCTGCTGTTATCAGCCGCCGCTGCCCAGGATTGTTCCAGTTCATTGCGCGGTCATGTAGAAGACCGCGACACCCGCGACCTGCTGGCGGGCGCCACTGTGGTGCTGCAGCCCGGCAACCGCCGGGTGGTCACAGACAGCGCCGGAAACTTTACGGTACCTGACCTTTGTGCGGGAATTTACCAGGTGCAGATCAGCCACCTGCAATGCGACAGCCTGGTGAAGACCGTTCGCATCCGCGGCCGGCAACACGTTGATTTTTACCTGCCGCATGCTGCCGCTACCCTCGGCCTGGTAACTGTTCAGGCAGGCAAGGGCATTGCCCGAACGGGCTTTAAGAAAGAATTATCGGGCGAAGCCTTGTTCCAGACCCGCGGGCAGTCGCTCGCCGAAGCCCTGTCGAATCTCAACGGGGTGAACATGCTGCAAACAGGTTCTACCATTGCAAAACCCGTAGTGCATGGCCTCCATGGCAGCCGGTTGTTGCTGATCAACAACGGTGTGCGGCAGGAAGCGCAGCAGTGGGGGAATGAACATGCGCCCGAGATCGATCCGTTCATTGCCGACAAGATGGTGGTGATCAAAGGAGTGGATGAATTACGTTATGGGTCGGATGCAGTGGGTGGCGTGATCCTGGTGGATCCCAAACCGCTGCGGTCGCAGCCCGGCAGCTCGGCCGAACTGAATACCGGCTTTGCTACCAACAACCGCCAGTATTATGTTTCCGGCCAATGGGAACAGCAGGCCAGCCGGCTCCCGGCGCTGACTTACCGGGTGCAGGGTACCATCCGCCAGGGCGCCAATACAGCAACCCCGGCCTATACCCTCAACAATACAGCGCACCGGGAATACGACGGGTCCATCAACCTGCGCTACAAAAAGCCGGGCTGGCAAACCGAATTGTTTTACAGTATTTTCTCCGCGAAGCTGGGCATATTCACCGGGTCGCATATCGGTAACCTGACCGATTTGCTGCAGGCCATTGAAGCCGACCGCCCGGCCGATGTGTTTACGGGACAAAAGACCTACAGTATGGGTCGCCCTTACCAGGCGGTGACGCACCAGTTGCTGAAATCGAAAACCATCGTGCAGCAGGGGGCTTCTGCCTTCCAGTTGCAACTGGCGGCCCAGTTCAACCAGCGCAAGGAATACGACGTGGTGCGGTCGTCGTCGAATACCCGCCCGCAGTTGCAGCTCGATATTGTCACGCTTACCGAAGACCTTAGCTGGGAACACCCGGCCTGGCATAACCTGAAAGGGTCGGTGGGCCTGGCGCTGATGCAGCAGGACAACAGTTACCAGGGGCGCTACCTGATTCCCAATTACCAGGCCTTCAATACCGGGGCTTACTGGCTGGAGAAATGGGCGCGGCACCAGTGGGAACTGCAGGGGGGATTGCGTTTCGACCACCGCAATATCAGCACCACCCGGCTCAAGATCAATAACGACACTATCAACCATGATTTTTCTTTCAACACCTTTGCGGCTTCTTTCTATGGCATTTTCAAGCCGGGCAACGGGTGGCGTATGCAGGCGGGATTCAGCGCCAGCAGCCGGGCGCCCTATGTCAATGAGCTGCTGAGCGATGGCATTCACCACGGCACGGCCACTTTCGAAAAAGGCGACATCGCACTGCAGCCGGAGCGTTCGTTGTACAGCACCGTCAGCGTGCAATACAATGATCCCGCAGGAAAATACAGTGTTGAATTGCTGGGATATAACAACCGCCTGAACGATTTTATTTACCAGGTGCCGAAGCCCGACAGCCCTGTGCTTACCATCGCCGGCGCTTTTCCGCTGATGCAATTCACGCAAACCGATGCGGTGCTGAAGGGGATTGACCTGATGGGAACGGTAAATCCCGTACCTGCCGTGCAGCTTTCTGCCAAAACATCTTTGCTGTATGCGCGCAACCGCCGTACCGACGACTGGCTGATCGGGATGCCTGCCAATCGCTGGTCGGCCGGGATACAATACGAACTGCCACTGCGCCGCCGCATCAGTGAACCGGTAATAGGCCTGATGTGGACGCAGGTAAGCCGCCAGCGTCGCTTTCCCGACGAAAGCAACGGCAAGCAGGATTATAAATCGCCCCCGCCTGCCTACGGTTTGCTGCAGGCCGATATCCATATGCAGTGCCGCCTGGGAAAACAGGCGCTGAGCATCGGTATAACCGGTTACAACCTGCTGAATACCCGCTACCGCGATTACCTGAACAGCATGCGGTATTTCACCGATGAAGCGGGCCGCAATATCAGTGTGCGGTTGCGGCTGCCGCTTTCTTTTTCGTCAACCACTAATAGTCATAATTAAAAACAACAAGTATGCAACAACAATGGAAACGAATGATGTTTGGAGTACTGGCAGGAGGACTGCTGCTCGCCGGCTGTAAAAAAGACAAAGAAGAGCCGGAAGTGAACGAAGAAGAAGTAATTACCACTTTGCAGGTGGAACTGACCCCGGTAACCGGCGGCACTACGCTGAGTTATGCCTATCGCGATGCCGACGGACCGGGCGGCAATGCGCCGGTACAGGATGAAATCAAGCTGGCGCCGAATACAGCGTACAATGTGGCACTGAAAGTACTGAATGAATCGGCTTCGCCCGCAGAAGACATTACCCTCGAAATAGAAGAAGAAGCAACTGCCCACCGTTTTTATTTTACCCCTTCATCGGGTAGCAATATCAGCGTTGCGTCGTTGAATACAGACGACGACGGTATTCCTGTAGGGTTGAGCAGTGTATGGACCACGGGCGAGGCCGCCAGCGGAACCATCAATATCACGCTGCGTCACTACCCTGGTAACCCGCCCGGTAAGGCCGCTGATGATCCGGTCAACAGCACCAAATCCGGCACCGACATAGAAGTCACTTTTAGTACCAGCGTAGAGTAATGCTGAAGCAGCCACATGAAATAATGGAATTGTTCCGGGCCATGCACTTACACGCCACCGGCAACCGCATGACGGTATATACCATACTCCAGGCGGCGGGCAGGGCTATGACGGTGGCCGAAGTGGTGCAGGCCAGCAAACAGGCGCTCGACCGCGTATCGGTGCACCGGGCGTTGAAACTGTTCAGCCGGAAGGGCATGGTCGCCAGCCTGCTGGGCCATCGCGGCAGCGAACGCTACCTGCTGCTGAACGCGGCCGGCCAATCGCCTGCACCCGGCTTGCAGGTGATGGCTACCTGTGCACACTGTAACAAAACGGAAATATGGAAAGTGGATGCACACAGCTTACCTGTGGCCGATAGCACCATACGGATGAATCCCCGGCAGGTACTGATTACCGGTATTTGCGAAGACTGTTCGAACAGGCTGTCGCAATGATTTTCTCATAGGTTTGGTTTATTCCTGCGCCTGTTTCTACAGGCGCTTTTTTTTGCTGATCATGCTTTGGAAAGACGGGCCTCTTCGAGGTCGAGATTGGTTTCCAGAATGCGGATCACCTCTTCGTCGTAACGGTGCCCGAGCCGTATTTTCTGTATTTGTTCCCGGCGCAGGCTGATCAGTTCGAGCGATATTTTTTTGACCAGTCCGCGTACAGTAACCAGTTTTTTCCGGTCGCCCGCTCTGGCGGCATTTTCTGTAGCGGCTATGCTGCGCGCAAACTGCTCTTTCAACCGGTGTATGCTTTCATATTGTTCCATTTCATAGTGATAGTTGGCGTCGAGATAGGCTACCGCCTGTTTGGCGAGCTCCAGCCGGATGGCTTCTATCTGCTCTTCTTCCGGGATGTGTTCGTCGATTTCTTTCACGTTCATCCACCTGATGAACAGCGGCAGGGTCATTCCCTGGAATACCAGTGTAACCAGTATGACCACAAACGTAATGAACAGAATGATGTTACGGTGAGGGAACCCGGCGCCTGAAGGCAGGGTGAGCGGTATGGCCAGCGCCGAGGCAAGGGACACCACCCCGCGCATACCTGCCCAACCGATAATGAAAGGCAGTGCCATACCGGGGCTTTTTTCTCTTTCCCGGATCTTCGGGCTCAGCCATCGCGGAATATAGGCGGCCAGGTACACCAGCACAATGCGGATCACGATCACTATGAGGCTGATCAGCATGGCATACCAGATAGCGTCTTTGATGGAATACCCCTCCAGTGAGTTGATGATAACCGGCAGTTCCAGGCCGATCAGGATAAATACAAAACCGTTCAGCAGGAAACCCACGGTAGACCACACTTCACGGGTTTGGATGCGTGTGTTATAGCGAAGAAAATCATGGGCGCGGAAAGAAAGAAACAACCCACCGCTGACCACGGCCAATACGCCCGACCACTCCATCGCTTCTGCCGCCATATACATCAGGTAGGGAGCGATCAGCGTCATCGGGGTGGTGATGCTGGTATCTTTCGCCCAGTATTTGAGAATGAAATAAAGCACATGCGCGATGGCCAGGCCTACCACGATACCCATTACCGACAGCACGGAAAAGGCCACCAGGGCATCGCGCACCACAAAGTTGCCGGTTACAATGGCGGCCAGGGCAAAACGGAATATGGTGAGCGAGGCCGCATCGTTTACGAGGCTTTCTCCCTCGAGGATGGTGAGCCCGCGGCGGGGTACATCCATGCCCTTCAGCACCGAAGCGGCCGCCACGGCATCGGGCGGAGAAATAATACCGCCCAGCAGAAAACCCATCGCCAGCGTGAAGCCGGGAATGATCATCACTGAAAACCAGGCGGTGGCGGCAGAGGTAACGAGCACCAGGCCAAAACCAAGTAACAGGATCGAGCGCCGCCATTTCCAGAGCTCGCGCCACGAGGAAAGCCATGCTGCTTCGAACAAAAGCGGCGGCAGGAATATGGTGAATACCAGGTCGGGATTCACATTGACGTGTGGCATATGCGGCAGAAAGCTGATGCCCAAACCGCCGATGACCAGGAAAATAGGATAAGAGATTTTCAATCGCTGGCTGAACAGGTATAACAGGGCCATCAGGAAGAACAAGACGATAACCAGCAGCAACTGATGTTCTAACATGCCCTAAAAATACAACCATATGCCGACTCAACCCGAAAGGCAATACTTACCGCCGCCTGAAATAATAACGCGCGCCGAGCGTCAGCGCCCGGATTTTGGTTTTATCGCTATTCAGTTCAGGGGGTATGTTCTTGTAGAGTGGTGAGAGATAGTACGAAAATCCAGCCTGTACCGACCAGTTGTCGTTCAGGCCCTGTTCCAGCACCCCCTGGAGAAAGGCGGCGAAGGGTTTGAGGTTATCGAGCAGCCCGTGTTTTTCATAATAAATATCTATCCGGCTTATTTCATTGGGCGAGATCTCTGAGGCTTTGTATTCCCTCCGCGGATTGATGGCGCTGCCTGAGAGCAGGCCGCTGATCCCGCCGCCGAGCCCTATGCTGCTGCGCTGCCAGAAACGGTATTTGGCGGTAAAGGCCAGGTCGGCATAGAGCAATTGCGCCAGTCCGGCTTTATTTGCCTTGCCATGCTCTGCCGATTGTACCACGTGGTTGCCGGGGAAAGACATGCCTGCCGGCGGGTCGAAATCGGCCGGCGGCAAAGGAGAGCCCGCCTGGTAAAATTTCATCATAGACCGGGAATGGTAGCCGCCAGGCAGCCCGTCAATATCCCCTACTGAAATAGCAGTATGGTACTCGTTCTGCTGCCGGTATCGAAGCAGCGAAAACGACAGGGTTCCTTCGAGGTACAGGCGGGGGCGAGCTTCATATTGAATGCCGGCGGACAAATAGCCGCCGGGTCGCTTCGCGAAAGTCGATTTGGTGCCAATGGCCATTTGGGCAGGGGGATTGCTTCCCTCTAATGTGTATAATGCGCCGTTTTCAGTGACCGGCAGCAGGCCCAGATTAGCGCCACCCTGCACAAAATATCGTACCTGGCTGTTTCCCGCGAGGCAGGCCAGGAGCATTGGTATAAGAAGTAAGCTGTTTTTCATGGTAATAGCTGCCACAATATTATAGTTTCGTTGTCAAACCGGCAAGAGGGCCGGATATGGGCGTCCCGCTGCTGTATCTTTGAAGGGCATCATGAAGCCTTACACACATATCCTGCTGTACGGAAGCCTGCTCGCGGTGCTGGTATTCCTGCTCAAATGGCTGCAATGGAAATTCCTTGTGGCCGATAACGCCATTGAGATATATGTCGGACTGGTAGCGGTATTGTTCACGGCGCTCGGCGGCTGGCTGGCGAGCCGACTGATAAGCGGCCGTGTGCAAACCGTGGTTATTGAAAAGGAAGTGGTGCGCACTGTTCCGGCTTCTGATACGATCGACGAAGAACGAAAAAAACTCCAGCTCAGCACCCGCGAATATGAAGTGCTTGAACTGCTGACCAAAGGACACAGCAATGCCGAGATCGCTGAACAGCTTTTTGTTTCGCTGAGCACCGTCAAAACACATGTGTCCAATATTCTCTTCAAAATGGACGTAAAAAGCAGGGCCAAGGCCATTGAAAAGGCTAAGCGGCTCAAAATCACCCCCTGACGAAAATCCTGCCTTGGTATGAAATCCTGCCGTTCGCCCAAAATCCTACTTTGGTATGAAAGGGATATATGGCTGCTCCGCTAGTTTTATGGAAACGAATTGATATGAAAAAATACGTCTGGACCTTCGGGCTTATTGCGGGTACCGTTCTCTGCATCAACATGATCGTCATGGTCAACATGATGTACAACAACCCCGGTTTCAAAGGGAATGATATTGCGGGTTATGCAGGTATGGTAGTGGTGTTTTCACTCACGTTCTTCGGTACCCTGAATTACCGCAACAAGGTGCTGGATGGCGTTATCAGCTTCGGCAGGGCATTTAAGGTGGCCGCGCTGATCGCCCTGGTGGGCGCTACCATGTATGTTGTGGCCTGGTTGTTCTATTACTACCTGTTTGTGCCCGACTTCATCGACAAATACACGGAGCATATGCTTTCCACCTGCCAAAACGATCCTGCCCTGCTTGATGCCACCAGCAGGCAAATGGCCAGCCTGAAGGAAATGTATAAGAACCCGCTGTTCGTGGTGCTGATCACGTACTCGGAAGTGTTGCCTGTGGGGCTGGTTGTTGCCCTGATCAGTGCACTCGTTTTGAAGCGCAAAGCGAAGCCCGGGGCTTAATCTTCCATTTCCAGCAGCAGGTTGGCGACCAGGGCCGTCCACCCTGTTTGGTGCGAAGTACCTAACCCCTGCCCGCTGTCGCCGTGGAAATACTCGTAGAACAAATGGTGTTCCCGGAAATGTTTCCCGGCCCATTCGGGCTGGTGCGCCGGATGATACCGGAACTGGCCCTTGTCGTCGCGCTCGAATATTTTCAACAGGCGTTTCGACAATTCATTCGCGATTTGTTTCAGCGTGAGCTTGTTGCCCGATTTTGCCGGGAACTCAAACGTATAGGCATCACCGTAATACTGGTGGTATTTGCGCAGCGCCTGTATGATGAGGTAGTTGATGGGAAACCAGATGGGTCCGCGCCAGTTGGAATTGCCGCCGAACATGGAGCTGGAGCTGTCGCCCGGCTCATACTGGATGCGGTATTCAATGCCCTGGTAGCTGAACACAAAAGGATGTTCCTGGTAATGTTTCGATAAAGACCGTATCCCGTATTCGGAGAGAAATTCGGCTTCATCGAGCAGGCGTTTCAGCAGGTGCTCCAGCCGGTCGCCGATCATGATGGCGAAAAGATAGTTGCCGTCTTTGTTCTTCACTTCTATGTCGGAGATCACCCGGCTGAGGTCGGGGCGGGTATGGCGGATCACTTCCAGCCGGTTGTTGAATTCCCGCAGTTTTTCAAATACCGATTCGTTCATGATTTCAACGGCCAGCAAAGGAATGATCCCTACAAGTGAACGAATCTTCAGCCGCTGGGCGCCGTTCTCGAATTGCACGGCATCATAGTAAAAAGCATCTTCTTCGTCCCATAGCGAGATATCTTTTTTACCGATATGGTGCATGGCCCACCCGATATTCAAAAAATGCCGGAAGAATTTTGCGGCCGATTCTTCGTAAGCCCGGTTGTGCTGCGCGAGCTCCAGTGAAATGCGGAGCATATTGATGGCATACATGGCCATCCAGCTGGTGGCATCGGCCTGCTGCAGCTTTTTAATGCCGTAGGGCATGTGGTTGCGGTCGAATACGCCGATATTATCCAGGCCCAGGAAGCCGCCTTCGAAAATATGCGTACCGTTGGCATCTTTCCGGTTCACCCACCAGGTGAAATTCATCAGCAGCTTCTGGAAGGCGCGCTCCAGGAATTCCCAGTCGGGTTTGCCGGTTTTTTTTTATCCGCTTCAAATACATACCATACCGACCAGGCATGCACCGGCGGGTTCACATCGCTGAAGTTCCATTCATACGCGGGTATCTGCCCGTTGGGATGCATGTAGTATTCACGCAGCACCAGTTGCAACTGGCGTTTTGCAAAATCGGGATCCAGGTGCACAAAGCTGGCGGCGTGGAAGGCTAGGTCCCAGGCGGCAAACCAGGGGTATTCCCATTTATCGGGCATGGAAATGATGTTCCGCGAAGTGAGGTGCTGCCAGTCGTAATTGCGTTTGAACAGGCGCTGCGGCGCCGGCTGGCCGGGCTCGCCGAACAGCCATTTATACACATCGAGGTAATAAAACTGCTTGGTCCACAGCAGGCCGCTGAACGCGCTGCGCACCAGCTCCTTCTGGTCGTTGTTCAGCCGGGCGGGCGTGATCTGCCGGTAGAAATCATCGGCTTCGGCTTTTCGCCGGGCCAGTATGGCATCGAAATCGATCCATGGATTTTCATGGGCGATCTTCGTCAGCCGCACGCGGAAACGCGCCACTTTTCCTGCTCCCAGTTTTTTCTTATACCATACTGCTGCCCGGGTGCCCTGCTTTGCCGGGTTGACCGAATCCATGCCGCCTACCACGTGGTTGTTTATGCCATCTTTCACGTATTTGTGATCGTTCGGCCGGCTGTACATGCGAAGGTTATTCGTTTCGTTGTCGCAGAATAATTGTTCGGCGCTTTCGTGGTAAAGGTAATAGTGCCCGTTGCGGTCAGAACTGGTTTGCAGGCAGGTGTCGTTAACCGCCGTTATTTCGGGCTTGCCGAAACGCGGGTTGTGCTTCCAGAAATTGCGGAACCACAGGTGCGGCAGCACGTGGATGGTGGCCGCTTCCGGCCCCCGGTTGTAAATGGTGATGTTCAGCAATATATCGTCGAAAGAAGCCTTGGCATATTCAATGAAACAATCGAAATAGCGGTTTTCCCTGAAAATGCCGGTATCGAGCAGTTCAAATTCGGGCGACAGCCGGTCGCGCTGGTTTTGCCGCAGCAGCTCCAGGTAAGGGAATGCCGCGTGCGGGTACTTATACAGGTATTTGCAGTAGGAATGGGTGGGAGAGGAGTCGAGGTGAAAAAACAGTTCCTTTACGTCTTCACCGTGATTGCCTTCGTTATTGGTGAGGCCGAAGAGCCGTTCTTTCAGCAGCGGATCCTGCCCGTTCCAGAAGGCAGGCGCCAGGCACAGCACCTGGTCTACATCGCAAAAGCCTGCCAGGGCATCTTCCCCCCAGCGGTAGGTATAGCTGCGGGCCAGGTCGTGGTTAATATAATTCCAGGTATTTCCTTCGAGGCTGTAGTCTTCCCGCACGGTACCCCATTGCCGGTCGGCTACATAAGGCCCCCATTTCTTCCAGTTTTTTTGATTGGCCGATAATTCCAGCCGATCGTTTTCAGCATTGGTCAAGCGATGCAGTTAAAATGATTAAATCAGCAGCGGCAATCGATAGCGGGTGCAAATTTAATTGTCATATCAATGTAAATAAGACATATCGTGTTTTTTTGATGGCTGCTGGCGATAAATACCCAAATGTCACGACAGGGTCAGCTCTTGCAGGCGGCAGGAATGTTTTCCCGTTTTAGTAAATGAACCCGCCGGCCATGGCAGTAGTGTACAGACAAATTAATTTAGCTACATTTTATATATTTGTGTTATCAAAGTTCATAAAAATGGCAACACAAATAAAACTA
>JASGFZ010000041.1:0-16136 GCA_047605345.1 Flavihumibacter sp.
TGTTACCACCGGCGCCAGCCTCGATGCGCTGGGCCAGCAGCTGCGCGGGGTGCCGGGCATCCGGTTATCGGTCTGCTGCTTTGCCTATACCGTTCCGCACTGAAAAGGAATCGTTATTTTTGGCAATATGTTTCGTGTATCGTTGCTGCTGGCAACCTGTTTCCTGATCGCTGCCGCCTGTACCAAAAACAGGCTCTCGTCTTCGCCCGATGTGCAGCCTACACCCGGCATCGATACCCTGCATTTCGATACCCTGTTCACGCAAACCGGCGCTGCCACCGCTCATTTCCTTATCTACAACCACCACAACAGCCGCCTGCGCATCAGCAACATAGGCCTTGGCGGTGGTGCGGCCAGCTTTTTTCATATAAACGTAAACGGAGTGGAAGGTCCGTCGATCGCCGGTATCGAAATCAATCCCCACGACAGCGCCCATGTTTTTGTAAACGCCTATATCCCCGCTTCCGCCGGCACAGTTCCTTTTATAATCAGCGACAGTATCGGTATCAGCGCCAATGGAAAAACGCAGTGGGTGCAGCTCGATGCATGGGGGCAAAACGCCCATTTTATCCGCAACGGCGTTATCAACAGTAATACCATATGGAAAGCAGACCTGCCCTATGTGATAACCGGTCCGCTGGTTATTGCCGAAAACACCACGCTGCATATTGAAAAAGGCGCCCGCATCTATTGCCATGCCGACGCGGCCATACAGGTGAACGGAGGCATGGAAGCGACAGGCGGCGCAGCAGAAAAAGACCGGATCCTTTTCACGGGCGACCGGCTGGATGCGCCTTATGACGAATACCCCGCTTCGTGGCCCGGCATCCGCTTCAACAAACAAAGCCATGGCAACCTGCTGCAGTACGTGGACATACGCAATGCATACAGAGGCATTACAATCGAAGCGCCGGCAGGCAATGAGCCCTCGCTGGTATTGGAGCAAACAGCCATCAGCAATGCGTCCGATGCCGGCTTGTTTGCCAGCGGATCTTATGTTCGCGCGGCCAACAGTGTATTTGTAAACTGCGGCAAGAATATTTACCTGGAATACGGCGGACGTTATTATTTCACCCATTGCAGCATGGCCACTTTCAGCAATAACTATTTTGCCCATACCAACCCGGTCGTTTACCTGGGCGATTCCAAAACCGATGATAACGGTACACTGCAAACAGCTGCCTTAACCGTGCTGTTCAGCAATTCCATTATCTGGGGCGAATCGATCAGCATACCCGATGAGCTCGTGGCCGACCGCCAGGGTACTGCCGCTTTCAGCTGCCGGCTGGAACATGGCATCGCCAGATTAAGCGCTGTACCGGCCGGGGTTGACACCATGGCCCTGCTTACGGATGCCGATCCGCTCTTTGTATCGACCGGCAAAACCGGCAGACCTGCAGACCTGCACCTGCAGGCCGGCTCACCCGCCATCGGCCTGGGCGCCGCCGCCGGCGTACCCGCCGATTTTGACGGCAAAAGCCGGCCGGTAATAAATCCCGCCGCAGGTGCTTTTGAACAACAATAACGCAGGATATTTGTATAAGTCTAAAACAGCAAATCATGAAAACACTCCTCATAGCCATGCTTACCCTCGCCTTTAGCAGTATCTATGACTTCAAGCTCACTTCGCTTGATGGAAAACCTTTTGACCTTTCTGCCTGTAAAGGCAAAAAAATACTGATTGTGAACACCGCTTCCGCCTGCGGGTTTACCCCCCAGTATGCCGACCTGGAAAGCCTGTATGAGCAACACAAAGACAAGCTGGTAATCATCGGTTTTCCCGCGAACAACTTCATGAACCAGGAGAAAGGGTCTAATGAAGAAATCGCCAGCTTCTGCAAAAAAAATTACGGGGTTACCTTTCCCATGAGTGAAAAAATTTCTGTTAAGGGCGATGATATTCATCCGCTTTTCAAATACCTCACCGAAGAAGCCGAAAAAATCGGTGTCAAAGACCCCATTAAATGGAATTTCACCAAGTTCCTGGTAGATGAGCAGGGCAAGCTGCTGGCCGTTTTCCCCAGCAAGGTAAAGCCGACCGACGAAGCCATTACCAAATACCTGAACTGACAGCGGATGCGATTTGAAGAGGTAACCGGACAGTTGCCGCTGAAAGCCCAGCTGACCGAGATGGTATTGCAGAACCGGCTGAGCCATGCGTTACTGGTATTGGGCCGCGAGGGATCGGGCGCCCTTTCCCTGGCCCGCGCCTTTGCGCAATACGTGGTGTGCGAACAGGCCCTGGCGCAATCGCCCGATGATGCCTGCGGCACCTGCGCAGCCTGCCTCAAAGCGGCAAAGCTGGTGCACCCCGACATCCATTTTTCCTATCCCGTTATTCCCAAAAAATCGGGCGACAAGCCGGTCAGCACCGACTATGCGACCGAGTGGCGCAGCTTTCTGAACGAGCAGCCTTTCGGTAATTTGTACGACTGGCTGCAGTTCATCCGCGCCGAAAACCGGCAGGGCAATATCACGGCTGAAGAATGCAACGATATCATCCGCAAGCTGAACCTGAAAGCATTTGAGAGTAAGTACAAGGTACTGGTAATGTGGATGCCCGAATACCTCGGCAAAGAAGGCAACAAGCTGCTGAAGCTGATCGAAGAGCCGCCGGCCAATACCCTGTTTTTGCTGGTGGCCGAAAACGAAAGCCTGATCCTGCCCACCATCCTGTCGCGCTGCCAGCTCGTGAAAGTACCGGCGCTCACCGATGCCGATACCAGCGATTACCTGCAGAAACACGCGGGCCTGGGTGCCACAGAGGCCAGGCAGCTGGCCGTGACCAGCGAAGGCAATTTGCGCGAGGCGCTGCAGCAGCTGAAAAACGCCGACGGTAATTTCCAGCAGCTGATCCGCGACTGGCTGAATGCCCTGCTCAAAAACGGGCCCATCGCCCTGGTGAAATGGATCGATGAGATCAGCAAGGAAGGGCGGGAAAAGCAAAAGCAGTTCCTGCGCTATTTCAACCACCTGCTGGAGCAGGCCCTCCGGCTGGCAGTGCTGGGCGCCGGCAGTGAGTGGGCGCGTGGTATTCCGCCCGAAGAAAAGGACTTTATCAGCCGGCTGAACAAAATGGCCACGCCCGAACAACAGAGCGCCCTGGTGGAAGAGCTCGACAAGGCCGCCTATTATATTGAACGCAATGCGAATGCGAAGATGCTTTTTCATGCGCTGAGCATTAAGCTGTTCCATATACTGCGCGACAAGACGCGGATATCGACCTGGTAGAAATCTGTATATTTGTCAGATTCAATTCATTAACATTTATATTATTAACTATATAAATGGGATGCAGTAGCTGTGGAACGGGTGGTGGCACGCCCAAGGGTTGCAAAAGCAATGGTGGTTGTTCCACCGGTGGCTGCAACCGGATGAATACATTCGACTGGTTACAAAACCTTCCCTTTGCCGATGTGGATTCGGCGTGTAAAGTGGTGGAGGTGTCTTTCAATAAAGGAAGCCGGAAGGATTTTTTCAGGAACAACGCCCTGCAGCCTTTCGAGAAGGGCGACCTGGTAACCGTGGAAGGAGTCAGCGGGGTGGATGTAGGTGAAATCAGCCTTACCGGCGAGATCGTTCGCCTGCAACTGAAGAAAAGAGGCAGCAATGAATTTGACCCCGAGATGAAAAAGGTACTGCGGCGCGCCAGCGACCGCGACCTCGACCTGATGAAGATCAACAAGGCCCGCGAGCCCGGGAAGCCCAGGTACTTATCCGCAGCCGTGCCATTGCCCGCCAGCTGAAGCTGGAATTAAAGATGGCCGAAGTGGAAGTGCAGGCCGATGGCCGCAAAGCCACTTTCTTTTACATCGCTGATGACCGGGTGGATTTCAGGGAATTGATAAAATTATACGCTGCCGAGTTTAAAGTAAAGGTGGAAATGCGCCAGATAGGCGCCCGGCAGGAAGCCGGCAAGGTAGGCGGCATCGGCAGCTGCGGCCGTGAGCTCTGCTGCAGCACCTGGCTCACCGATTTTAAAAGCGTGAACACCAATGCGGCCCGCTACCAGAATTTAAGCATCAACCAGGCAAAGCTCAGCGGCCAGTGCGGCCGCCTGAAATGCTGCCTCAACTATGAGCTCGATACTTATCTCGACGCGCTGCAGGGTTTCCCCGACCGCGCCGATTCTCTCATAGTGGCAAAGGGTACGGCTACCCTGATAAAAAAAGACATTTTCAAGAACCTGATGTGGTATGTATTGCCGGAAAGCAACAAACAATACCCTGTAACCATCGAAAGGGTTCGTAAAATACAATCGCTGAATGCCCAGGGTATCATACCCGACGAGCTGGAAGCCGTTGAGGTAACCAGCAGCAAACCCAAGGAAGTGGAACCCGAGTTTGTGGATGTGGTGGGCCAGATCAGTTTACGCAGCCTGGAAAAGAACGACCGTCGCCGGAAGCAGCAGCAGCAGAAGCAACAGAAAACAGGCGAAGGCCAGCAACGCAACAACGGCGGTGGCAACAGGAACCAGGCAGCTAACAGGCAGGCACAACCGAATACAAATACAAACCCGCAGCGGCCGCCACAGCAGCAGCCCGGCAACCGCTCCGCACGACCGGGAAAACAACAAAACCGGGCGGGCGGAGAGGGGCAACGACCGCCACGGGGTGGCAGTCATCGCCCCAACGAGCAAAAGCAAAACGACCGGCCCGACAAACCGGGTGAAGGTCCGTCGGCTTAGTCGCGGTAATTCAGTGCGGGTTTGCGATCGCCCAGCAACGGTGCATACTGGAAGCCCGGACCTCTCGATGCATCGAACTCTGCTTTCGCAGCCGTAATATTGGCCGGTACCATAAACAGGTCGATAGCGGTAAGCGCCATGGCTTTGGCAGCCACCATCATTCCTTTGGTGCCTATCTCGGTGCCGCCGCTGGCAACCGCCTGCCAGCTATGGGCCGGTGTACCGGGTACCCAGGTGGCGGCCGACATACCTACAGTGGGCACATTCCAGCTTACATCACCCACATCGGTAGAGCCCATCGCGGCATTCTCTGTTTTTTTCAGCGGTTTTACCTGTGCGGCGCTGGCGATATCGGGCGCCTTGAAGCCCAGTGTAGACTGGATCGATTGACCGAATGTTTTTTCGGCATCGGTATAGCCGAAGCCGCCTACCTGTTCGAGGTTGGTCTGCATCAGTTTTGCCAAACTGGTGTTCAGTAACAGATCATAGGTGCCACCGATGATCTCAAAATCCATTTTGGTTTCGGTGCCAATGGCGGCACCTTCGCCCGCTTTGCGGATGCGTTCGAAAATATCTTTCACGGTTTCACGGCTGGGGTGACGCGAGTAATAATACACTTCGGCAAAATCGGGTACCACATTCGGTGCCTTGCCACCGCTGGTGATCACATAATGAATACGGGCATCGCTGGGAATGTGTTCGCGCATCATGTTCACCATATTGTCCATTGCTTCCACCCCGTCGAGCGCCGAGCGGCCGCGTTCGGGTGAAGCCGATGCATGCGCCGAAATACCATGAAAGCGGAATTTGGCGCTTTTATTCGCTAGCGCACCGTCGTAGGTAGTGGCATTTGCGTCACCTGGATGCCAGTGAATAACCGCATCCACGCCGTTGAACAAACCTTCGCGCACCATATATACTTTACCGGATCCGCCTTCTTCTGCCGGGCAGCCGTACACTTTTACGGTACCTTTGAAAAGACCTTTATCCATCAGTTCTTTCAGCTCGATACCCGCCGCTACCGAAGCCGTACCAAAAAGATGGTGACCGCAGCCATGTCCCGAGGTTCTGCCGTCTGCGGCTTTCTTTTCAGGTATCGCCTGCTGGGAAAGGCCCGGCAGGGCATCGTATTCGGCCAGGATGCCGATCACGGGCTGGCCGCTGCCGTAAGTAGCCACAAAAGCCGTGGGAATACCGGCTACGCCTGCTTCTACGGTAAAGCCCTTGTCTTTGAGCGTTTGCTGTAACAGGGCCGAGCTCTTTACTTCCTTGTAACCGAGTTCGGCATACTCCCAAATCTGCAATGCAATACTTTTATACTTATCGTACTGGCTGCCGATATCGGCCATTGCATCGGTTTTTGTTTTTTGGAGATTTTTCGGTGGTTTTGGTGTTTGCGCGCGGGTTGTGGCAATAGCCAGCAATCCGGCCGAAAGGCAGAATAGCATTTTTCGCATGAGTGCAGTAGATTTTAGTGGTTACAATTTAGCCTATTTATGAAAAAATCCTTACTGATCCTTCGCCTGATAATAACCAGCTGGCTGGTTTTTGCGCAAACTTTCACCATCCATCCCCATCCAGCATATTCCCCAACCCACCCAGTATGCCGCCTTCTTCCTTGCGGGAGGTAGTGCCGTATTGCAGAATGCGGCTGGCCAGGCGGCTGATGGGCAGGGTTTGTATCCATACAGTGCCGGGACCGCGAAGTGTGGCGAAGAACAATCCTTCACCGCCGAAAATGGTGTTGCGGATACCGCCTACATATTGAATATCGAAATCGATGGTTTGCGTATAAGCTACCACGCAACCGGTATCGAGCTTGAGCAGCTCACCGGGCTGCAGTTCGCGCGCAAATACGTGGCCGCCCGCATGCACGAAAGCCATGCCGTCGCCTTACAGTTTTTGCATGATGAAACCTTCTCCGCCAAAAATACCGGTGCCGAGCTTGCGTTGCAAGGCGATGCCCAGGCTCACACCTTTGGCACAGCAGAGAAAAGCATCTTTCTGGCAGATGATACGACCACCGAGCCGGAACAGGTCGAGCGGAATGATTTTACCGGGATAGGGCGAAGCAAAGCTCACGCGCTTTTTTCCGCGCCCCGTATTGGTGAAGCTGGTCATGAACAGGCTTTCACCGGTGATCACCCGCTTACCGGCGCTTACCAGCTTGCCGAGTAAACCGCCGCTGGTTTGTTTTGATCCGTCGCCAAAGATGGTAGCCATCTGTATGCCGTCGTCCATCATCATAAAGGCGCCGCTCTCGCCAATGGCTGTTTCATTGGGGTCAAGCTCGATCTCTACAAACTGCATTTCTTCACCAAATATCCGGTAGTCAATTTCGTGGTTATTGCGCATGTAACATTTTTTTTCAAAGATGAACCGCCGGTACCAAAGGTTGCCTGTTGATGCAACCTTTGGTACCGGTGGTAAAAATAAATGATTATCAGAACCAGCTGCCCACGAAAGCTTCGTTCACTTTCATACCGGCGCGGGCGGCGAGCTTCCTGCGGCGGCGGGCCACGGTGAATCGCTGCATGATCATGGTAAAGATCATCATCAGCCCGAAGAGCAGCGTAAAGGGAGGTATTCCCATAAAGCTTACCCAGCGGCCACCGAACTGGCGACGCATCGGGCGACGCAGCCTTTCAGCGATCAGGTACATCGACGGTACAATGATCAGCGTCATAAAGAACGCGAAGATGAGCCCGAAAATAAGGGTCCAGCTCAGCGGCTTCCAGAACGCCACGTTGTCGCCACCGAAGAAAATATGCGGGTTCAGTTCCGAGAACAACGTCACGAAATTGATATTGAAGCCCACCGCGATGGGAATAAAGCCGAGTATCGCCGCCACCGCCGTGAGCAATACGGGAATGATACGGGTTTTACCCGCCTGAATGATGGCTTCATGGGTGCGCAGGCCGCGATGGCGCAGCTCTTCCGCAAACTCTATCACCAGGATACCGTTCTTCACCACAATACCTGCCAGCCCCACAACACCCAGGCCTGTCATCAGCACCGATGCTTCCATACCGAAGATCGAAAAGCCCAGCAGCACACCGATTACACTGAACACCACTTCGGTTAAGATGATCACCGATTTACTGATGGAGTTGAATTGCAGCACCAGCGTAAGCAGGATCAATGAAAGTGCGATCAGCAATGCTTTCAGCAGGAAGGCACCTGTTTCGGCCTGTTGTTCGCCTTCACCCGTTTGTTTAATGCTGACGCCATCGGCCTTGCCTTTGAAATTATCGATGTGCTGGGTGATCACCTGGTTCACGGCGGTAGCGTTATAGCCCTGCGTAGTCAGCACGTTTGAACGGATCGTGATGGTCCTTTTCTGGTTCTTGCGCTTCACGCTGCCGAAGGTGCTGGTGGGTTCCACTTTCACGAGGGCGCCGATCGGGATCTCCTTTACAGCGCCGCCGCTGGCCATATCGCGGAAGGCAATGCGCATATTCAATATGCCGGCCAGGTCTTTCCGCTGGATCTCGTTGTTCCGCAACTGTATTTTATACTCTTCTTTTCCTTCCTTGATCTTTGATACTTCGCGGCCGAAAAGCGCCGTGCGAATGGCCTGGCCCACCTGCGCGCTGGAAACGCCCTGTATCAGCGCCCGCTCCCGGTCGACCGTAAGCGTGATCTCAGGGTTGTTGAGGTCAACATCCATTTTTAATTCTTCCACACCGGGAACCTGTATCGAGTCGAGGTAGTTCTTAAGATTGACGGCCGTAGAAACCAGGTTGTCGAAGTTTTCGCTGGCCACCTCTATGTTCACAGGCGGATCGGTAGGCGGACCGCTGCTTTCCTGGTCAACACTGATCTCGGCGCCGGGTACACCCGTCATGGCATTGCGGATCTGGTCGAGGTAAGGTTTTGTGTCTTTGCCATGTCTTTTTTCATACTGCACAAACGACACCTGTATGCGGCCCAGCTCACTGCGGGTACTCCGGTCGCCCGAGGAAGGATCACTGGCCCCGATCGCTACGTTGGAGATCACACTTTCCACGATGGGATTGGTGGTTTTTTTCGCGTAGTCGATACCGAGAATATTGGTCACCCGTTTTTCCTGCATCTGGGTTATACTATCGGTATATTCCACACGGGTACCCACCGGCAACTTGAGGTACACGAATATCTGGTTGGGATCGCCTTTGGGAAAGAAAGCGATGCCTACACGGCCCGACTTAACCGACGCAGAGAACAGGAAGAACGATGCGAACAGCAGTACGATGGTACTGAGCAGCAGCCATACCGGCCGCCAGCCGTTAAGGGCCCAGCGCAGCAGGGTTTCGTAATGGTTCATGATCCAGGGCAGGCCGTGGTGCTGGAAATAATGAATGGCATCGTCCAGCACATATTTATTCAGGATAACCAGCAGCAGGAAGAAGATCAGCAGGTTACCCAAAAAGGGTATGCCCACCAGGTCGAGCAGCAGGCCCACCGCCAGCACCACCCAGAATACGGGCTTGCGGAAAATGGCCGACTTAGGTTCTTTCTGCCCTTCGGGATGGTTCATGAAATCAACCGCAAATACGGGGTTCATGATAAACGCCACTACCAGCGACGCGGCCAGGGTAAAGATCAGCATCGCCGGGAGGTACACCATGAAACGGCCGATGATACCCGGCCAGAAAAGCAGGGGAAAGAAAGGCGCCAGGGTGGTCAGCGTACCGGCCAGTACCGGTATGAACACTTCTCCCGCCGCCATTTTAGTGGCCCGGTCGATGTGCATGCGGCCCGCTCCTTCGGTGAAGATCCGGTGTGTGTTTTCAATCACCACAATGGCATCGTCTACAATGATCCCCAGCCCGAACAACAGGGCAAAGAGCACCATGAAATTGAGGGTTACGCTGGTGCCGATGATGAGCTCGGCGATCGGCAACAGCACAAAGGCAACAAACATACTCAGCGGCACACTGAGCGCCACAAAGAACGCATTGGTTACCCCCATGAAGAACATGAGCACGATCAACACCAGTATAAAGCCGATGATGATGGAATTCACCAGCTCATTGAACGAAGCGCGGGTGGCAATGCTCTGGTCGCCGGTGATAACGGCTTTGAGGTTGGACGGATAGGAAATACCTTTTTCTTCCCGGATCACCCGTTGCACTTCTTCACTGGTTTCGATCAGGTTTTCGCCGGCGCGTTTGATCACGTTCAGGGTTACCACGTTCTTGCCGTCGAGGCGTGCAAAGCTCTCTGCGTCTTTGGTCGTGTCTTTGATAACAGCAATGTCTTTGAGGTAGATGGGCGCGCCGGTAGTGTTGCGAATAATCAGTTTCTCGATATCGTACTTGGTTTTGAACTGTCCTTTCAGCTGCAGGTTCCGTTTCATGTTGCCCACGTCGAGCAAGCCGCCCGATATATCGAGGTTTTCACGGGCTACTGCATTGGCGATATCGTCAAAGGTCACCCCGCTGTTCTGCATCCGGTAATTGTCTACATTGATCTGGAATTCCCGCTCGGGCGCACCGACGATGTCGATGCGGTTGATCTGCGGGATTTCTTCGAGCTTGTCTTTCACATCGTCGGCAAATTTTTTCAACCGCATCATATCGTAGTCGCCGCTGAGGTTGACGTACATGATGGGCATATCGCTGAGGTTCACTTCCAGTGCCGTCGGCTCCTGGGTGAGGTCGGTGGGCAGGTCCTGCTTGGCCTTGTCTATCGCATCTTTCACCTTTTGCAGCGCGATATCCGTTTTTACCTCGGTATCAAATTCCACCACGATGGCAGAATAATCCTGCTGGGAAGTGCTGGTGAATTTTTTGATCTTGGCGCCCGTAATACCCTTGATCTGTTTTTCAATGGGGCGGGTTACCAGGTTCTCGATGTCTTTGGGCGAGTTACCAACATAAATCGTTTGCACGTAGATAGTGGGAATCACCACATCGGGAAACTGCTCTTTGGGCAGGGTGAGGAACTGGAATACCCCCATGGCGGTCACGATCAGCATGATCAGGTAAATCGCCACTTTGTTATTGATACTCCAGGAAGTAGGTTTGAATTCCTTGAACTTCCCGGCGATTGTTTCTAAAGCACTCATAGCATTTGTTTAGCCGTTTTAGCATTAGGTGGTGGTCAGCGACTGACCTTCGTACAACGACTGGAACCCTTCGGTCACCAGCTGGTCGCCCACCTGCAGTCCTTTCATTACTTCTACCGTTTCGCCATATACCTGTCCCACGGTCACTTCGCGTTTTTTGGCAATGAGCTTATCACCTTCTTTCACCGCTACGATCACGAATTTTCCCTGGTCGTCAGACTGCAGGGTATTCAGCGGAATGGTGAGCGCATCGTTTACCGAATAGTCCTGGATGCGAACAATGGCATTCTGGTTCGGACGCAGGTCTTTGTCGCCCGGCAGCTTGCCTTCTACCGTGAACGAGCGGCTCATATTATCGATGTACTTGCTGGCCACGCTGATTTTGGTGTCGATGGTTTTGTTACCGGCTTCGGGCAAAACCACTTTCATACCGGTGCCGACGCCAACTTTACCGAGATAGTTTTCAGGTACCAGCACTGTTACTTTCAGGTTGCCGTTGTTGACGATGCGAATGCCGGTGGCGGCCAGGGCGGCCGACTGTGGTGAGAAGAACTCACCTACTTTCACGTTTACCTGGTCTATCACGCCATTGATCTCGGCATATACATTAGACATGGCAACCTGCTCGCGCGCCATTTTTACGTTGGCTTCTGCGGCGGCCAGCTGGCTCGCCAGGGTTTCGGCAGCCGTTTTTGCATTCAGCACCTGCACTTCGGTACCGATATTCTGTTTCCAGAGGTTTTGCTGCCGTTCATAGAGGCTCCGGGCCTGGTCGAGCTGGGCTTTCAGCCCGACGATCTGCTGTTCGGCCGCAGCCAGGTTCTGGCGGGCAATGGCATCGTCGAGGCGCAGCAACAGCTGTCCCTTTTGCACCCGGTCGCCGTTTTTTACGAGTACCGCCTTTACCTGTCCGCCAACACCACGGGGCGCCGCATATACCACGTTCATGGCATCCACCATACCCTGCAGGTCAATGGAGTGGCTGAACTTCCCTTTTTCGAGCGAAACCAGCTTCACCAGCTTGGGTTTGGCGGGAATGGCATCGGGGTCTTCTTTCAGTATCTCTTTTTCAAGAGAAGCGATATCGGTACTGAGCTTTGATTGCTGGTCTTTCATTTTTTCCAGCTTCGCCTTTTTTTCAGCAATGGGACTTTTTTTGTCACTGCAGGAAGCGACCAGCAGTGAAAACAAAGCCATCGACAGCAGTTTTATATTCGTTTGCATATATAGCTTGTTATGGTTGGTTATTGGTCGTTTAAAATTTTACCGGTTGCCTTTATGTAGTCGATACGGGCAATGGTGGCATCGTAGAGGCTGGAGAAATAATTGGTCTGCGCCGTACGCATTTCGGTTTGCGCTGTGTTGATTTCGGTATTGGAGCCCAGCCCCTGCTCGTATTTCTTCTTGGTTTGGTCGTACACTTTTTCGGCCAGCTCCATGTTCTGTTGCTGGGCATCTACCGCAATAACGGCATCGCGCAGCCGCCGCCAGGAAGACTGCACATCGTTGTCGATCTGCAGCTTCAGACTCTCTATGTCCAGCTCGGTTTTCCGCACATCGATGCGCGCCTGTTTGATCTGCGCGTCTTTTCTGAAGCCGTCGAAAATGGGAAGGGACAACCGTATGCCCACCGCGCCCTGCTGAAACCAGTCGCCGCCGCCTTTAAAGAAATCGAATTTGTTTCGCTGCGCATTCGTGAAATACTGACCGAAAGCGGTCAATGAAGGCAGGTAACTGTATTTATAGCGCTTCACATTGTATTCATTCAGCTGTTTGCCGATCTGAAGCGCCTGGTATTCGCGACGGTTTTCGTAGCGAAAAGCAGTATCGAAAATGTTTTCTTTCAGCCGGTCGTTGGAGAAAACCTCCGTTTGAACGATGCTATCGCTGATGGGAACACCCACCAGTATTTTCAAACCGAGAAAACCGTTGTTGATCTGCGTACGCAGCTTCACGCTGTCGGTAAGCAGGTTGGTCAGGGTAACGTTGACCTTGTCCACATCCAGTTGTTCGGCGAAACCGTTTTTATGGATCTCGCGGGTATCATGCAGCAGTTTTTCAAAACGAACGATGTTATCGTGGTACAAAGCCAATTGCTGCTGCCCGATCAGTAACTGGTAATACACTTTGTACACGTTTACCGCAACTGCTTCTTCGGTGATCTCTACATTCTTCTGGTAGAGTTCAATCGAAGCGGCCCTCGCCTGCAAACCAACAAACACCTGCCCATCGAACAGTATCTGTTCCAGCGAAGCGCCGACGGTGGCCGTATGCTGCACCCCGAATTTGATGGGCGTATAAGTGCCTGGTGTTCCCCCAAAAAACTCTGCCGGCAGCAGCGATACGGGCAGCTTCAGGTTGTCGGTGTAATTAAGACTGCCGTTCAGCTGCGGCAGGGCGTTGGCAGTTATCTCCCGGTTCTTCTGTTGCTGCTGCAATACATCCTGTAATGCTTTTTTTACCTGGATATTGTTCTTGCGGGCGAATCCAACCGCCTCTTTTGCGGTAAGCGCATATATTGCACGCTCTTGCTTTGCAAGTGGTGCGGAAACGATTTGCGCCTGTGTTGACAGCATCCCCAGTACGCACACGATAAACAGGCTGGCTGCCCGCCATCCGCGTATCGTCCGATAATTGTCCATATTGATCAGATTTAAGTCTTTTGTCTTTGTTGTTGGTATTTCAGGATCAGCTCATGACCCGCAATCGTTGCAATGCCGAAGAGGAAGTGATCGAGCAGGATCCGCTCCATATCGGCCATCGAGAGTTTGTGTTTGGAATAAAAAGCCGGCTCAAACGTGAGCAGCACGCTTTCGATCCTGTATTTGGCAATTACGTCTACGTTTAGTGTGGGGCGGTACAGGCCTTCGCTGATGCCCCGCCGAAGGTTCTGCAGCAGGATGCCCATCATGAAATCATTCTTGTGCTTTTCGAGCATCTGAAATGCCAGGGGATGGTATTTCTTCAGGTCGAAGAGCACGGCGGGATTCATGGCGCCCAAATGTTCGTCGATCGCCTCCATGGCGCGCAGCTGTTCATCGATCGCGTTTTCGGCCACCTGCTGGTCTCTCATACAAATGGCCTGCGAATCATACATTTTCTGCTGCATCACACCCATCACCAATTCGTCTTTATCAGAGAAATACTGGTAAATGGTTTTCTTGCTAACGCCCAGGGAACCCGCAATATCGTCCATGCTTACACTGCGAATGCCAAACTGGAGGAACAGGTCCCTCGCTTTGAATAATATCCTTTCCTTTTGTTCCGGCTCCATGATTTTCGAGACCCGAAACTATGGAAACTTTTTACACAACCAAAGTTTCCATTATTATTTTTTATAAATGGTTTAGTGTGCTGACAAACGGCAGGGTGTTTTCACCTGTTTAAAACACTGATTTTCAGTCTGTGCTGCTGAAAACGCACCCGCTGCCGGCCCTTTGCTCAACCCAATGTTGTAGGTTTGGGGCATGGAAATCAAACCGGTTCAGCCCGAAGGCTGGCGTTGGAAAAAGGTGTTTCAATACTTCCTGCAGGGGGTGCTGGTAGTGGCGCCCATTGCCATCACCGCCTACCTGCTTTACTGGTTTATCAGTTCCATCGACAGCCTGCTGCCTATTTTCCAGGTGAAAGACGAAACCGGGCGCTTCATGACCCGCAACTACGGGCTGGGGTTTGTGATCATCATCGCCACCTTTATCGTTGTCGGTTACCTGAGCTCCAACTTCATCACCAGCCGTATTTTCAGCCTGTTCGACCGCTGGCTGGAAAGAACACCGGGCATCAAATTCATCTATTCATCGGTAAGGGATTTTTTTGAAGCCTTCGCCGGCAACAAAAGAAAGTTCAACAAACCGGTGGCGGTATCGCTGCTGCATGAAGACGTGTTCCAGATCGGCTTTATTACCGATGACGACGCCAGCGAATTCGGCTTCAAGGATTATATCACGGTTTATATTCCCTTCTCTTACTCTTTCGCCGGACAAACCTATCTCGTTCCCCGACAACGCGCCCGCCTGCTGGATCATATCCGTGCGGCCGATGCGATGAAATACGTGGTCTCGGGCGGCATTGCCGAACCGGGTCACGACGACAACCAGGGGGAGAAGTCTGCCTAAGGACTTATTAATACATGTTTCGGTTATTCATGACCGTTGCGCTGCTGCTGGCCGCGCAACCGGTTTTCTGCTGGGGGTTTTTCGGCCATCGCCGCATCAACGAATACGCCATCTACCTGCTGCCGCCGGAGATGCTCGTCTTCTACAAGCCGCGCCTGGCCTATATCAGGGACCATGCGGTGGATCCCGACAAACGCCGGTACATCCTGAAGGCCGAAGCGCCGCGCCACTACATCGACCTTGATCAATATGGCCCTTATCCCTTCAGCAGCCTGCCGCGCAACTGGGATTCGGCCGTGGCGCGTTACGGTGAAGACAGCCTGCTGGCGCACGGCATCGTTCCCTGGCGCATTTTGCAGGTGGTGGGCACGCTCACCAAAGCATTTCGCCAGCGCGACGGCAAAGCCATCCTCAAAACATCCACCGACCTGGGGCATTATATTGCCGATGCCCATGTACCCCTGCATACCAGCTCCAACCACAACGGGCAGCACACCGGCCAGCACGGCATACACGGGTTCTGGGAAAGCCGCCTGCCCGAACTGCTGGCCGATGCCGAATGGGATTTTCTGCTGGGCCGCGCCGCCTATATCGATAATATGGAAGAGCGGGTATGGCAAACCGTGCTGGAAAGCGCTGCGGCGGTCGATTCGGTTTTACAGATCGAACAGCAATTGACAAACAGTCTTCCGCCCGATGCCAAATATGCTTTTGAATGGCGCAACCAGCAGGTGGTAAAGCAGTATGCGGCCGGCTTTTCACGCAGGTACAACAAGCTGTTGCGGGGGATGGTAGAGCGCCGGATGCAGCAGTCCATTGTAATGGTCGCGGGCACCTGGTACACGGCCTGGGTAAATGCGGGGCAGCCCGACCTGCGCGGGCTTGACCCCGGGTTGCCGCCCGTGGACAGTCTTTTGCTCGACAGCCTCCTGTTACAGCAACGCAAAATCATTACAAATGCTAAAACCTGCGATTAGGGCAGCTGCTTTCCCATTTTTTAAGGAACTTGCGGCAACCTAAAAGAGCATACCCGATGCATAATTTCAATTCCGGTCCGTCGATCCTGCCCCGCGAAGTATTTCAGCAGGCCAGTGAAGCTGTTTTGAATTACAACAACAGCGGATTGTCGATCCTGGAGATCGGGCACCGCACCCCGATGTTTGAATCGATCCTGCACGAAGCGCAGGCGCTTATCAAAGAGCTGATGCAGCTGGACGATGCAAAGCAGGTGTTGTTTTTACATGGCGGCGCCTCCACGCAGTTTTTCCAGATCCCGATGAAC
>JASGFZ010000042.1:0-16086 GCA_047605345.1 Flavihumibacter sp.
GCAGCTCATACAGGCAATCGCTCAGGAACATACTGAATACCGGTAAGGCAAAAGACCATTTGCGGTCTTTGATCACCGCACCGCCAAACAGCGCCATGGCAATCTGCGGTGCAAAACCCCAGGGACGGTTGGGAATGATCCGGTATAATGCCGCCACAATGATCAGCAATACCAGTGATACCAGGAAAGAACGATTGTTTTTCATACCGGTTAAGTTGTCCCAAATTTAGCAAAAAAGGCACTTATCAGGCCGTGGCGGGTACCGTGGCCTTGAAAATGGTAGCGCCTTCGGCCGACTGCAGCCGCAGACCAGCGCCATCCAGCAACAGCAGGCTGTCGCCCTTAGCGCATGCAATCCCCGGCAAATCGCCCTCGGCAGCCACCAGGTCGCCTGCCAGCACAATCAGGATATCGGTGGTTTTTGCTTCCAGGTGGTAGCTGTCTGCCGCGCCCAATTGGATAATATGCAGCTCAAAATCGGGCGCAGGCGTAATATAGGCCGATTCATGCGCATTCACCGGCGTAGGCTGCAGGGGCGCGGGGATCACCGGTTCGAACCGCACGTGCTTCATCAGTTCGGGCACGTCGATGTGCTTGGGGGTAAGCCCGCCGCGCAGCACGTTGTCCGAATTGGCCATCAGCTCCACATTCTGCCCTTCCAGGTAGGCATGCAATATGCCGGCGTCCTGGAATATCCCCTCTCCTTTCCCGAGGTACACCAGGTTCAGGAGGTACACCGAAAAAATGCCGCGGTCGATCTGCCCGCCCTGGTTGAAAGTGAGCGCTGCGCGGGCCGCCCAGAAATCGGGATTGTCTTTCGAAAGGGAATTGCTGTTGTACAAGGGTACGATCCGGTCGAGCAGCGGCTGCAGGTGGTCATTAACAGAAGCAGCCGGCAGCTCCATAACGGTGGCGTATAAGCGCTGGTAATCGCCCTCACCGAAAACCGGCAGCAGGAACTGCAGCTCGGGTACGGACTGAAGTATTTGCTTCATGGCATATACCGGCCTGAAACCATGCAAAAGATAGAAATCACCCAGCGCCACCATCACTTCGGGCTTGTGGTTATCGTCTTTGTAATTGCGATGCGATGCCGACAGGGGAATACCCGCCGCATTTTCTGCGGCGAATCCTTTGACGGCTTCCGGCCGGGTAGGATGCAATTGAATGCTCAGCATATCTTTTACATCCAGTATTTTCAGCAGGTAAGGCAGGCGGCCGAATTGCGCAGCCACCGCATGCCCCAGCAAAGAGGGATTACCGGTCAGCAGGCGATGCAGGTCGGTTCCGCCCGCAATCACTGCCGGCGCCTGTGCATGCGCACCCAGCCAGTATTCGGCAAAAGGCTGCCGGTGGACATTTTCTTTCGACAACAGCGCGGGTAAAAAGGTGAAACCACCCCATTGGTAGTGCTGCACTTTCCCTTCCAGGGCAAATACTTTATTTTGTTCCATGGTTCACAAAATTAGGGCAAACGATATGGATAAGAAAGGGTTGGGAACAAAGGGTGAATTATTGGCCGTGCAGTGGCTGCAGCAAAACGGTTTTACGGTGCTGGCGCAAAACTGGAAAGCCGGGCGAAAGGAAATCGACATCATCGCCTGCCGCGGCAACTGCCTTCATTTTATTGAAGTGAAGACCCGCAGCAGCAGCGCTTTCGGTTTCGGCGAAGAGCAGGTGAACCGGCGCAAGATGAAACATATCCGCGAAGCGGCACAGGTGTACCTGGAAGCGCATCCGCAATGGCAGCGCATACAGTTCGATGCTATCGCCATCGAATGGAACAGTGAATTGTCTTTTTTTGAGGACCTGTCTTAAGCCTCGAGCCGCGCCTTGAGTTTCTCGACCATCTTATAGGTCGCGGGGCAATACTCGATATTCTGCTTGTGCACATGCACATAGTCGACCATCTTCTTTTTGGCCAGGTGCGGGAAACCGGCGCAATCGACCGGGCGCACTTCATAGATCGAACACATATTGGTTTTCAGGTCGAGGAACTGGCAGGGTTGCTTTACATTCATCCAGTCTTTATCGGCCTTGTCGTAGAACAGCCATTTTTCGCGGAAGGCCGCTTCGGTCATGTTCAGGTGAGCCGCTATGCGTGCAACATCTTTTTTTGTAAAGGTGGGCGACATGCGTTTGCAACAGTTGGCGCAGGTAAGACAGTCGACCTCCTGCCATACTTCGGCATCGATGACCGGTGTCATTTTATCAAGGCCGCGTGGCGGATTTTTTTCCACCTTTGTAAGGAACCGGCGAAGCCGGCGCTTGTTGTCAGCTACCTGCTTTTTGAAACGCCGCAGGTTGATGGCGCGGGGGTTGGTGGATTCGCTCATGCCGCCTCGAAAGTTTATATGGCGCAAGATAAGCGTTCCAATGTTTAAATTGCTTTTCATGACCGAACAAGTATAAAATGTGGCCGAGCTACAAAAAGGGATACAAGGCCTGGTTGCGGCTGGAGAAGTCGCTGGCCGAGCATTCGGTGGAAGCCTATCTGCACGACATCGACAAGCTGACCCAATACCTGGCCCTGCAGGGCCGGCAGCCTGCTCCCGGCGACCTGCAATTGGAAGACCTCCAGGCTTTTATCCGGTGGATCGCCGAGCTGGGTATGTCGCAACGGTCGCAGGCGCGGATACTCTCGGGCATCAGGAGCTTTTACCGTTATTGCACCATAGAGCAGATTGTAAAAGAGGATCCGTCGGTGCTGCTGGAAGCCCCCAAGCTGAAACGCGTGCTGCCCGATACGCTCAGCTTTGAAGAGATCGAACAGATCCTTGCAGCAGTAGACCTCAGCAAACCCGAAGGGGAACGCAACAAAGCGATACTCGAAACCATGTACAGCTGCGGATTGCGGGTAAGCGAGGTAGTTGGGTTACAGCTGTCCAATCTATACCTGGAAAGCGGGTTTATCAGGGTGATGGGCAAAGGCAGCAAAGAACGGCTGGTGCCGATCGGCAGCGTTGCCGCCAGGCAGGTGGACCTTTACATCAAACAGGTCAGGAGCAAACAGGCCATCAAACCAGGCAACGAAGACATTGTTTTCCTGAACAGGCGTGGCGCGGCCCTAACCAGGGTAATGATCTTCCTGCTGCTCAAAGACCTTTGTGCAACGGCGGGTATCAAAAAGAACGTGAGCCCGCACACCTTCAGGCACTCCTTTGCCACCCACCTGGTCGAAAACGGCGCCGATCTGCGTGCCGTACAGGAAATGCTGGGCCATGAAAGCATTACCACCACTGAAATATACACACATCTCGACCGGGAATTTTTACGCAAAACATTACATGATTATCATCCGGCTTTTCAATAAGAGACCGTTTTAAAACTTTAAAACAACCATATGGCTACCAAAAGGAAATTATCCGCCGAGCAGCAAAAAGCGCTCCTGGCCATTTTGAAACAGCGTTTTGAAAAGAACCCGGCGCGCCACAAGGGTATTGAGTGGGCCGCCGTGGAAAAAAAGCTGGCAGCGGCGGCCGACAAATGCTGGTCGTTACAGGAAATGGAAAACAGCGGCGGCGAGCCCGATGTGATTGGCATGGATCCCAAAACGAAAGAATACCTTTTTGCCGACTGTGCGGCCGAAAGCCCCAAAGACCGCAGAAGCATCTGTTACGACCGCGCAGCATTGGATGCACGCAAAGAACACAAGCCGGCTAATGATGCCGTGAGCATGGCTGCCGCCATGGGCATCGAACTGCTGACCGAAGAGCAGTACCGCCTGCTGCAACAGCTCGGTAAATTCGATTGCAAAACATCCAGCTGGGTGGTAACGCCACCGGCTATCCGCAAATTAGGCGGCGCCATTTTTTGCGACCGGCGGTACGATACTGTTTTCACTTACCACAATGGCGCTGAATCGTATTATGGCGGGCGCGGGTTCAGGGGCTGTTTGAAAGTGTGATGGTTTTAGTCCTTCACTGTATCAGCGAGCCGT
The DNA here is from genome assembly GCA_047605345.1 of Flavihumibacter sp. Lineage (GTDB taxonomy): Bacteria > Bacteroidota > Bacteroidia > Chitinophagales > Chitinophagaceae > Flavihumibacter. Next base: position 3,941 of record JASGFZ010000042.1, read on the forward strand.
TCCGATTTTTTTACCAGTTCGATGAACTCCCTGCGATAGCCTTCCTTGTCGTCGCCCATGGCATTACCGGCCATCTTCAGCACCTGTGCAAAGCTGGCGTTCTGCACAAAGGCAGAGTGATTCAGCAGCATGCCCCAGGCGGCAACGGCGCTGGCAAAACGTGCATGCTCACTGGCTTTGTCAAATCGTTTGTAATCATTCCTGGAAAGCGTGGTGGAAAGCAAACAGCTTTTGTCGGCATCCGGTTGCTTATAACGAAGCTTGATCGTCATCACTTCTTTGCTTTTTAGACCGGTTGCATTTGACGATGGCTTGCTGTATTTCAACGGATCCGTTTCTTCGGCAAAAGGATTTTCCACGCCCACGGGAATGACCTCGTAGAGAGCCGTTACCGTATGCCCGCTGCCCATATCACCCGCGTCTTTCTGGTCGTTGTTGAAATCTTCTTTGGCCAGCAGGCGGTTCTCATATCCGATCAACCGGTAAGCCTGCACCTGCGCGGGATTGAATTCAACTTGCAGCTTCACGTCTTTGGCGATGGTGAACAGGGTACCGCCGAATTCATTCACCAGCACTTTTTTTGCTTCCTGCATACCATCTATGTAGGCATGGTTACCGTTTCCCTTGTCGGCCAGCAGCTGCATTTTTGCATCCTGGTAATTACCCATGCCGTAACCCAGCACGGTGAGGAAAACGCCTGATTCCCTTTCTTTTTCAATCAGCTTTTCCATTGCGGCATCGCTGGAAGCGCCTACATTGAAATCACCATCGGTACAAAGCACCACGCGGTTGTTTCCGTTTTTGCGGAAATTTTCGCGGGCCTGCTTATAGGCCAGCATAATGCCTTCTCCCCCCGCGGTAGAACCACCCGCTTCCAATGCATCGATGGCATCTTTGATACGGGTCTTCTGATCGCCTGAAGTGGGTGGCAGCACCACACCTGCGCTGCCCGCGTACACCACCAGGCTCACGCGATCCTGCTCCCGCAGCTGGTCGGTCAGCAGCTTCAGCGATGATTTCACCAGCGGCAGCTTGTTTTCATCCATCATCGAGCCGGATACATCGATAAGAAACACCAGGTTGGCCGGCGGCAGCTGATCAACCGGTATCCTTTTACCCTGCAAGCCGATGGATACCAATTGATGGTCTTCGTTCCAGGGGCATTCAAACAATTCGGTATGTACGGCAAAAGGATGTTCATCCACCGGCCCGCTGTAGTTGTAGTTAAAATAATTGATCAGCTCTTCAGAACGAATCACGCCGGCAGGTGGCAGTTGTCCGCTGTTCAGAAAACGACGCAGGTTGCTGTAAGAAGCTGCATCCACATCAATCGAAAAAGTTGACAGCGGGTTACCGGCAACGCCGAGAAATTTGTTTTCGTCGAAGGCTGCATACCCCTCCGTATTGAAGTTGGTATCGTGGTGCGGTTCCTGGTTCCGGTAATAACCGATCGATGGGGAGGCAGCCGACGCAGCAACCATATCCTTTTTTGCTACGGTGCAATATCCTGTCACTACCACTTCTTCCAATGGGTCGGCAAGCCCTTCCAGCAATATTTCCAGCCGGCTTTTGCTGCGGACATTTATTTTACCCTTCGTTTTGTAACCCACGAGGCTCACCTGCAGCTGCGCCCGGCTGCCCTTCAGTGCGAGGCTGAAATAACCGGCTGTATCTGACACCGTTGCATTAGACGTGCCCATTTCTGCAATCACTGCGCCGGCCAGGGGTTGGCCGCTGGCCTTGTCTTTAACAAATCCTTCAACAACCTGCCCGTTACGCGGGCGCAGGGCCGCAATACCCGTCAGTAAAACGGTAAGGGCCAGGAGCAGGGTTATTTTTTTTCCGGTTTGCATAACTGAGTTTTGTTGGTAGATGCCGCCACAGCCGTCATTACACATGCCCGTAAAAAGTTTTTTTGCCGCGCAGGGATTGTATCTTGCTGCAAGAGATGGCTTTTCTGCGCTCCATACCCGCAACTGATGCCAGCGACGAATCGCTGGCCAAAACATACCATGCATCGGGCGATCTGACCGTGCTGGGGCAGCTCTATACCCGGTATATGGACCTGGTATTCGGTTTGTGTATGAAGTACCTTGACAACAGTGAGAACGCACGCGATGCCGTGATGCAAATATTCGAGCAGCTGGTGATTAAGCTGCGGCAGCACGAAGTGACGTATTTCAAAAGCTGGCTGTACACACTGGCGAAGAACCACTGCCTGATGCAGTTGCGCAGCAAGAAGCCATTTACGGTAGCGGCGCTTCCCGACGACCTTATGCAATCGGAAGAAAACCTGCATCTGAACGACAGGGAACAGGCATTGCAGTTAATGGAAAAATGTATTGGCGCCCTGCAGGAAGAACAGAAACAGGCCGTTACTTTGTTTTACCTGCGCGAAAAAAGTTACCATGAAATAGTGGCTGAAACGGGTGTGGAATGGAATAAAGTGCGCAGCCTGATACAGAACGGCCGGAGAAACCTGAAAATCTGTATGGAAAAAAATGGCGAAGATGAATGACCATACCAACTATAGTGCCGCCGACATAGAGGCGTACTGGCAGGGTCGTCTCAACGCCCGTACCATGCATGCCATGGAGAAGGCAGCGCTCGACGATCCCTTCCTCGCCGATGCCATGGAAGGATACCGGTTGCAATGGGAGTCGGAAAAAGAATCAGCCGCGTATCACCTGAATGATTTGGCAACGCGGCTGGAGACGCGCATCTCCGGGAAGCAACGGAAAAACCGCATCGCGTGGTGGAAACCCGCTGTTGCCGCCAGTGTGCTGGTCATTGCCGGCACTTATGCCTGGCTGTACTGGCAACGCGCCCGGCAGCCGGAATTTTCTACCAGTGAAGTGGCAGTGGTTACAGATACCGCGCGTACGATTGATGTGCCCGGTGTTGTGGACAGCATAAAACCGCCCGGCGAGCCAACGGTGGCGCTGCATGAACGCAGAAAAGAAACAAAGCGTGCAAATGCCACCGTTCAGCAACAACACAATGAAGAGATCGCAGTGATAAAGGCAGCGCCCGCAGCCGCGCAACCGGCAGCGAAAATATCGGTCGATACCATTGCCATTAAAGAAATCGCCGATGCAGCAACCGAAAAAGCCTTTACAGGAATAAACAACGCGCCAATTGCCAGTATAAGCGGTGTGGTACGCGGAGAAGACGCCGCACCGGTTTCAGGCGCCCTGTTGCAGTTGAACAATAAGGTGTCGGGTGTGCAAACAACCGCCATCACCAACGAAAAGGGAGAATACACGCTTCATTACCGGCCGCAGGCCGATTCGGCTGAAATCAGGGTGAATGTGGTGGGTTATGCCCAGGCGGCCAAATCGGTGAGCCGCTCCGACTCCAATGCCATTATTAATTTCAATTTAATGCCTTCCCAAAACGCGTTGGGTGAAGTGGTGGTGGTGGGTTATGGCTCCCAAAAGAAAAAAGCAAATGAGGGGGCGGCGCCTTCGGGGGGCTGGGATAATTTCCGCAAATACCTAAGCGATTCAGCGCGTGTTCCCGAGGCGTTGAGCCACATTCACGGCGATGTGGAAGTGGAATTCGACATCAATACTGCGGGCAAAATTTCTTCATTCGAGATCGAAAACAGCTTGCATCCCACCCTCGACCAGGAAGCCATCCGTTTGATCAAAGAAGGTCCCGCCTGGGAAAACAAGCGGCGCAAAACGACCCGTGTGCGCACTTCCGTTCGGTTCTAACAGTTATTTTTGCCGCAAATAACCAAACATGAAAAAGATATTCCTGGCTGCCAGCCTGTTGGCGCTCTCTTTCACGGCTGCAGAAGCGCAACAGCTCCGCACACCGGCGCCCAGCCCAACCGCTTTACTGAAACAGGATTTCGCCTTGTCAACCGTTGAGGTAAGCTACTCGCGTCCTTCTATGAAAGGCCGGAAGATTTTTGGCGACCTGGTTCCTTTCGATAAGGTTTGGCGTACAGGTGCCAACGGCGCCACCACCATCAGCTTTGGTGAAGATGTTACGGTAGGCGGCAAACCCGTACCAGCCGGTAAGTATGGATTGCTGACCATTCCCGGTCAAAGCGAATGGACCATCATCCTTTCGAAGCAGCTGGATGTGACCAGCCCTGCGGCCTACAAGCAGGATATGGATGTGGTTCGTTTCCAGGTAAAGCCCGAAAACATGCCGATTGCCATCGAAACCTTTATGATCGCATTCGATAATATCAAGGCCAACAGCATGGAAATGGATATCCTGTGGGACCAGACGGCAATAATTATTCCTATCACTGCCGATATAGACAGCAAGATCAGCAAACAGATCGACGAGCTGATGTCGAAAGACAATCGCCCCTATGCCGCTGCGGCCGCCTATTTTGTTGAAAACGGCAAAGACCTGAATAAGGCCCTGGGCTGGTTCGATAAAGCGATCGAGCAGAACCCCACTGCCTTCTGGCTCTATTACCAGAAAGCCACCTGCCAGGCAAAGCTGGGTAAAAAAGCAGATGCCGTCGCTACCGCGAAGAAATCAATAGAGCTCGCCAAAGCCGCCAAAAACGACGATTATGTGGCGCTGAATGAAAAGCTGATCGCGTCGTTGAAATAAGCAGGTTGGTTTCTCACAGAGACCACAGAGGAACAGAGATATTTGTATAGGTACGATTTGTTTCCGGAAGAGCAGCGCGCTACTATTCGCCAAGTATGTTACTTCAAAAGCATTTCTCCGTTCCTCTGTGGTCTCTGTGTGAAACAGAACGCAATACCCCGCAAAGCAAAAACGGCTATCTGGTAAATGGTCGTTGTCATTTGCCGGTTAACAGTTTTCTTGTCTGAAACATTACATGTAACAGCAGGGCCAGCAATACCAGCGCCAGCGCACCGATCACATTCAGCCACAGAAAACCAATCGACGACTTCCAGAACAAAATAAAAATAAAAACCTGCGTGATCACGGCGCTGTAAAAAGCCGGCGTGCCCTTCACGCGGGGAAAGAAAAAGGCCAGCAGGAAAATACCCAGCAATACGCCGTAAAAGATCGATCCCAGCACATTCACCGCTTCCACCAGGCTGCCCATATTATTGGCAAACTGGGCTACCACTATACAGAACAGACCCCACCAGAAAGTGTACCATTTCGACAAACGGTATTCCTGCTCGTTGTTTAATTTTCGTTTGCTGTACACCTGGTGCAGGTCACAGAGAGTGGAACCCGACAAGGCGTTGAGCGCAGCAGCGATACTTCCCCAGGCAGACAGGAAGATAACCGCAATCAGCAGCCCTACCAGCCCCTGCGGCAGGTGGTCGATCACAAACCGCAGGAAAACATAATTGGTGTCGTTGGTATCCGCCGAAGGCGATGCCTTTTTCAGCAACATCTTGTAGGCTTTCCGGTCTGCATCCATTTGGTGCAGGTTGTTGCGCATGGCGGGCACCAGCGATGTATCGGCTTCATTTGCCAGGTATTGTTGCACCAGCGCGGCCTGGGCTGCCGACTTCTGCGTAAAGCCGTATTCTACGGTATCCAGCGCCCTTTTTTGGGCGGGTGAGATAACCTTCGATGAAACGGCCTTGTTGAAAAACACAGGCGCGGGTTCACCTGGTAATACACAAAAACAAGCACGCCGACCAGCAGGATGGCAAATTGCATGGGTATTTTCACGATACCGTTGAGCAAAAGCCCGATCCTGCTTTCGGTGAGGCTGCGGGCAGTAAGATAGCGCCCCACCTGGCTTTGGTCGGCACCGAAATACGAGAGGGCCAGGAAACCGCCGCCGATCAGGCCGTTCCAGATATTGTACCGGTCGCTCCATTGAAAACCGTTTTCCGAATGGCCGCTGGTGATCACGTTCAGGCGGCCAAGCTTTCCGCCGGCTTTCAGGGCGTCGACAAAACCGATTCCTTCGGGCAACAGGTGCACCACCATATAGGCCGCACCGAACATGCCGAGAAAAGATGATCAGCAATTGCAGCTGCTGGGTATAGGCAACCGCTTTGGCGCCACCCGACACCGTGTACACAATCAGCAGGCCACCCATGAAAATATTGGTCCAGTAAATATTCCAGCCCAGCAACGACGACAGGATAATGGAGGGTGCATAAATGGAAATACCGGTCGACAACCCGCGCGACACCAGGAATATGATCGAGATAAAGGTGCGGGTTTTCCGGTCGAACCGCTGTTCGAGGTATTCGTAAGCGGTGATCACTTTCAGCCGGTGATAAATAGGCACAAAAAATATACTGATGAAGATCATCGCCAGCGGTACGCCGAAATAATACTGCACGAAGCGCATGCCGTCTTCAAAAGCCTGTCCGGGTGTAGACAAAAAAGTAATAGCGCTGGCCTGTGTGCCCATGATGCTCAGCAGCACCAGGTACCAGGGCATGCTGCGGTTGCCCAGGAAATAGCCGTCGAGATCACGGCTGGTTTTGCTTTTATACAAACCGTAACCGATGATCAGCAACAAGGTCAGCCCCAATACAATCCAGTCGGTCAGGCTCATGAAAAATATTGGGTGAAAAAATAAAAGCCGGTTATCATCAACGCCAGTACCAGCATCAGCAGCACAAAAACGTACCACTGGCTCCAGGTTTTGAATACCGGCACTTTCTCTCCTGACATAGCAATCTATTTTTCGCGGTTGGCGATCAGCGAAGCGGTCAGCAGGCCGATAGCCAGGCCGATGATCAAACCGATGGTTACCCGTTTTATAAAACTGCCGATGATCAGGCCCAGGATCAGGCAAATAGCAATACCGATATCTCTTCTTCCCTGGTTAGACCTGGCCATCGTTACAATCCTTTTTTATGGTTCAATGCGATCAGGTTCGCCAGCAGGCGGTAAGCGCCGCTTACACCCGCAGGCAACTCGCGGTAAAAAACAAGACCGGTATAGGTGAAATAACCTTTTCCATACTGCGTATAGATCAGGCTGCCCGCATCGGGCTGTTCACCGGGGTCGTTCATGCTGAAAAGGGTTTTATAATTCGCGTCCCATCCCGAAGCATGGTATATGCTTCTTTCCTGGATCCAGCCGGTAAAATCCTTTGCACCGATTTTGTTGGGGTATAACATGATCGGACTTTTTTCATCGAGTACAGTCACCGCGGCTTTTTCGTCGGTTACCCGTGTACGTGAAATATTGAAAGGATAGGGACCGATTTTCGCCCGCAACGGTCCGATCTGGCTCGATGTATTGTATTGCACGATCAGGTTACCGCCCTGCCACACATATTGCATGAGCCGGTCGTAATGGCCGTTCAGGCTTTCCTTTATGTTGTAGGCACGTACACCGGTAATGATGGCATCATAACGGCTAAGGTCAGCCGAAGAAAGCGCCGCATCGTCAAGCAGCTCAACGGTAAAGCCCATGGCCTTCAGCGCCTCGGGCATGGCATCGCCCGAACCATTGATGAACCCGATAAGGCTGCCGACGGTTTTGATCTCTTCGTTTATCACTTTCACCGATGTGGGAAAGAAATAATGAACCGTGGGTATATGATCGTACTGGATCAGCTTCATCGCATTATTGTACTTCAGCGTTTTGCCTGCCTCCTTCACCGCCACGAAAGGATAGAGCGTCTCCGGTTTTTGTTTGGCAAAAACGCTGTCGAAGTTGATGTGAAAGCGCTCCAGCTGGTATTTCCTGAACGCCAGGTTATACGCCAAATAGCTGGTTCTTTGCTGCGCGCGGGCATCTATCGACAGGAATTCGATACCACCCTGCGCGCTGTCGCGATCGCTGTAGCTCTTATACGATACGTCTATATCATGCTTTCCTGCCGGCACAAGATTGTTCAGTATGATGGAGGGTGCAGCGCCTGCAACAACGGGCGGAACAACGATCACAGGCTGGTATATCTCGCCTTTCACCGGGTCGGTGTACTTGTAGCGCAGCGGCAGGATATCCTGCATCACCAGTCCGCCCACCTGGTAATTCAGCGCCACGCCGGTTTTGATATTTTCCGGCCGGCCTATCAGCAGCTGGTTATCCACTTTAAAGCTGCCGGTATCCATTTGCTCACGCAGCCAGTAGGGTTGGTCGCTCATAAAGTCAAACGGCACCTCTTTTTTAAAACTGATGCTGTACATTTTATTGTCGGTCATCGCCGGCAAAAACCTGATCAGCGTGTCAATATAATGCAGCGTTACATTTTTTACGGGAATGGCGCTGCGGTTCACCATGTTCAGGGTTACCTGGATACTGTCGCCCGTAACTGCCATTTGCTGGTTGGCCACCGCTTCGGCATAAAAACCGAGGCAGCTGCGGATCAGGCGATCCAGCTCCTCCACTTTTTCGTTCAGCCACGGGATGATTTTGGCGCCGGGCACGGGGGTCAATTTCAAACGCAGCTTTACCAGTTCCGGCACAATGGCCGACGGCTGCAGCGGTTTGAAATGATCAATGATGCTGTCGATCTGCAACCCCACTTCCTTTTTGCCGATGCGTTCCCAGGTGGTGTTGACATTATCGAACAGATCGTTCACCATGCTGTCGCCGGCAATAGGTTGAAAGTATTCATATGCTTCGCCGCGCTGGCGGGGCACACCGAAACCCTGGCTTTTGTGCTGGCTCCGGCTTTCGGCGGCGATTTCACCATAACCCTTACCCAGCAGCGGGTTGAACACACCTACATCGATCTTGTACTGGTTATCGTTTTGGGTATTGACCGTACCGAAATTGAAGGTATTCCAGAGAATCCGTTTGGCCTGCCAGGGTTCCGTCCACTGCAGCTGCTCGGGGAAACGTTTGGGATCGGCGGCGGCTTTGAATGCCTCGATGGCAAGTACGGCTGATGCGGAATGATGGCCGTGCCCCGCGCGTTCGTCGGGCGGAAAACGGGTGATGACCACATCGGGACGAAAGCGCCGGATTACCCAAACCACATCGCTCAGTATCTTTTCCTTGTTCCATATCCGCAGCGCTTCGTCGGTCGATTTTGAAAAACCGAAATCATATGCACGCGAAAAGAACTGTTGGGCGCCGTCAATGCGGCGGGCAGCCAGCAGCTCCTGTGTGCGGATCAGGCCCAGTGACACGCCCTGCTCATCGCCGATCAGGTTCTGTCCGCCGTCGCCACGGGTAAGCGACAGGTATCCCGTTTTCAGTTTCCGTTCTTTGGCCATATAGGCCAGCAGCCGCGTGTTTTCATCGTCGGGGTGCGCCGCAATGTACAACACCGAGCCCAGCACTTTCAGTTTTTGCAGGCCCAGCAGGATATCGGCAGATGATTCGGTAAGCGGCGATTGCGCGCGGGCGGTTAAGCCAACAGCAACCAGGAAAAATAAAAGCGTTTTTGTCATCAGGCTCGATTTGGTTATTGCCCTACCAGGAAAACAGCATTGGCAAACAGCAGTTTTCCATTTTCCCAAAAGCTGCGGAAGATGGGGTCTTCGGCAAAGAAAACAACCTTGCCGCGACCGATGTCTGACACGCCGATGAGCAATCCGTCTTTCAGCTTATTCTTAACAGTGCTGCCGATAAAGCCAGATACATAGTTGTCTTTTTTGAGCACACCCACATTCCAGCCACTGCCGCGCATGTATTCATACATGTTTACGTCCTGCTTCAGGGTGTAATAGAAATTCGGGTAGCCAAAGCCCAGCGGATGGGTATTATCGAGCTCCACTTTAAAAATGGCGCCCGGCATGCTGCCGCTCAGGTAATTCTTTTCTCGGTCTTCATATTTTTTCAGCAGGCTGTAATCAACTTTATTCTCGTCTTTCTTATCGTCTTTCTCCTGCTCCTCCTTCAATTTGATACCCCAGTCGTTGCGCGCCATCTGTGCAACGGCATTTTCGAGTGCAATGATTTTTCCGCCGCGGCGCACCCAGTTCTTCAGGTCTTCACTGGCTTCCTTTTTAATCAGGAAATCGTAATTACCGTCGGCGACGATCAGCACATCGAACTGGCGCATACCATCCCTGAAAAAATCATTTGCGCTCAGCAAGGTAAGGGGGTAGTCAAGCTGCTGGTCGAAGAAATGCCAGATTTCACCGGCGCCGAGCGATGAAGTGTTATCGCCGGTGATCAGCGCTACTTTGGGTGCGGTTATGATGCGAACACTGCCTGATCCGAAATCGAATCCCTTATCCACAAAACCGGTTGGGATCGGGTAAACGCTCGTTTGTGTGGCTTTGGCGGCCTCTTCTATTACCTGCTGCACGGGGCGGCCGTTGTTGGAGGCACGGGTGATCAGCAAAGCGCCCTTATCGAAGTTTTCCTTTCCGATGCTGAAAGGCTGCTCTGCGTACCGAACGCGGATATCCTTTTTCAATACGGCCGCCAGGAATTGGGCGCTGTTGAGGCCGTTCCATTTTATCGCATAAGCATAGGCGTTATCCACGCCGGCAGGCGCAGTAGAAGCCGGCGCATTTTTTGTGGTGGCATTGTTGTAAGTGGCAAGGCCGTATGCATTCAATCCGAAAGTGAAGGGCATTGCCCAGGCCGTAATATCGTAGGTGGCTGAATCGGAAATACGCGAGTTTCTTTCGAACAGCACTTTGATCAGGTTTGCCTTGGTCTGGTTGATATTGATGACGATATCGCCGGTTTCTGTTTTGAAATTCTCCTGCTTGCCGCTGAAATAGTTGTAACCATTATAATTGGCGGCGTTGGCATACGACCAGTCGATTGCGTTCTTATCGAGCAGCTGCTGCAGGCGGGTCATGCGGTCGGTGCCGTCGTTGCGGATCACCCAGCTCTTGAATTCACCCGGCGGGTTCGATAAGGTTTTCTGGAAATAGGTTCTGAACTCGCTGACCAGCTCGGTCGCGTGCTGTGAAGCCATTTCGATGGTACTCATGCCGGTGGTGAAATGATGCAGGGCTCTTTCCCGCAGCGTAAGTGTATCGCCCTCGTCGTTAACGATGCCAAGGCCGGCGCGGATGCCGCCCTGTTCGAAGGTCATGCCGATCGATCCGCTGTAAATCGGGTAGGTATCACCGTAAGACGGGTAAAACAGGTCGAACCTTTCTTTGGTGAAATACAGCCATCCGTTTTTATCAAAGTATTTGGCGTGGTTTTTCCCGATGATCACCTGGAAATCGCGCTGCCATTTGCTGATCACCTCGTGGAAGGGTTCGGCGGCCGGCGCGAAATAATAAGGCTCGTTGATGCCCTGCTCGTGGAAGTCGACATGGATTTGCGGCAGCCATTGGTTGTATTTGGGCACGCGGGCCTGGCTCTCTTTTTGCGATTGCCATGCCCAGTCGCGGTTGAGGTCGAAATTATAGTGGTTGCTCCTGCCGCCGGGCCAGGGCTCGCGGTGCTCGCGGGCCAGTTGGTTTACGTTGACATTTTTGCCGGTTACGGTGGTGTACCAGTTCACATAGCGGTCGCGCCCGTCGGGGTTGAGACAGGGATCGATCAGCACCACTACGTTTTTCAGCCATTGCTGGGTTTGCTGGTTGGCCGGGTTTACCAGTTCGTAGAGGGTCATCATAGCTGCCTCCGACGATGAGGTTTCGTTGCCGTGTACATTATAGCTCAGCCATACGATGGCGGGGGTATTTTCTGTTGGCGCGGCTTTGTCGCGGGTGGCGTTCGCGAGCCGGAGGTTATTCAGCCTGATCTGTTCGATATTCGGGAAGTTTTCGGCCGAGGCGATGGTTGCCAGCAGCAGCGGTCTTCCTTCGTTGGTTTCACCAAACTGCTCCAGCTTCACCTGGCGGGGCGCCTGTTCTGCCACATGCCTGAAATATTGAACAATCCTGTAATGCGGGGTGTACTTCTCACCCGGCTTGTAACCCAAAAACTGTTCGGGACGCTGGAGTTGCGCAAAAGAAAGCAGACCGCTCATCAGCCATCCGCTAAGCAGTAAAAGTTTTTTCATGGCGTGAAACTAAGGATTTTTCGCCCGGATTTTTCACCCGTCGGGTGGCACCCGACGGGTACGACCTGACGGGTGCCACCCGACGGGTGAAATAACCCGGATAAAAACAGGTGTTTTAACGAGAAAAAAAACGGCCAACAGGATCCAGCTTTGCAATATGGCAAGTCACTTTTTCAAATTAATGCCGGGACAGTTCGCTCATATCTGCAACCGGGCCGTCGGCACAGACAAAATGTTCATAACGGAAGAAAACTACCTGTTTTTTCTACGAATGCTGGAAGAAGAACTAACCGATATAGCTGAAACCCATGCATACTGCCTTTTAAATAATCAT